>JASSUF010000097.1:0-9526 GCA_031963365.1 Mycoavidus cysteinexigens | reverse complement strand
GATCACTTCATGTTCCTCCTGCTGATCAATAATCCAGCGGTACCTGGGGAGTTACTAATTTTTTATAGTAATTTTCTTATCCTAAATTATTTGGATTCAAAAATTTTCCAAGCATTGGTTCTCCATACTGGGGGATTTCAACGTTCACATAAGTAGAAATTTATAATTTTTATGCTGCCTTTAGGTTTGCTTTTATCTCTATTTGCCGCTGTTCTCTATATGCTTGAAGTATGGCGAGTTCCTCAGTATCTATCTCTACTGTCACAGTAGCAGCTACTTTTCCTTTCGACGAAGAGGAAAGTTGCTCAGGTAAAGATAAGTCTTCTTGAGAAGAAGAAGGAGGAGGAGGAGTTCCTATATCGCTATAGTCAGTGGGTGGAGTACTACTTCTAGACGTAGGAGCGCTCGAGCTTTCCTCTGAAATGGCAGAAAGAGCTGAAATCTTTCTTTGTCTGGGCATATAGCTAGCTTCATTGCTTCCTGACGGCGCATCTGCAATTTGTAATGGTGCTGCCTGCTGGATAAATGCGAGTACAAGAGGATGGTCAGCTGGAAGGTTTGCTAAAGCAGCTACGCCACTTCCATCAAGAGTGATGTAGTTATTGGTAATAGCTGGCTGCTGACTATCGATTTTGTTTTCTATGCGATTAAGCGCCTTTGAGCCAATCTGCAACTCTTTTCGAATTTGGGTGGTATCTTGTTTAATGCTAAAAAGCGCATTTAAAAAGCTTGCCATATCATTCAAACTTTCAATAAAATTAATAAGAACTTCTTTATCAAGCGCAGGCTTAATACCCATTTTTGCAGCATGCTGCATATTTGCCAGCTGAGCGCCTGCCCCAATTAAAGCAAGGGAAATGCAAATAAGAAGAGGAACGCCCGCTGCTACGAATGGGCTAGACACTACAAGCAAACCAGCCTGAATAGAAAGGCTCCATACCGCGCTCGCGGTACTGGCTAGCCCAACTAAAGCTTTATGGAATGCCGCAAGATGCTCTGATAGAAAATTAGATTGAACATTGAGCTCTTTATGTAACCTTTGTGCTTCTTGTAGCAAGGCATCAGGATAAAGATCCGCATGTATTTCCAGCAAACCTTCTGGAATAGGTTGCGCTTGCTTTTCTAACTCAACTTCCACTTCTGCATTAAATACGCAATGGAGACTAAGAAGATAGGCATAAATCTCTTGCTCTATTTCAGGCGTTTGCCAGTCCTCTTCTCCATTTTCCGCAATACTGTTTTCTATGAGCCTGTTAAATGCTAAAAGTTGCTTAAGAATGCTAATACTACTATACAGTAAGTCTTTTACTATAAGTAAGATATTTTCTTGCTCTTCTTCTACCTTTTCAGAAACCCAAAGACGGCGCTTTAAGCTACTCACTTTATCTGGATTTTTATAACTTTTTTGTAGGTCAGAAAGAGACGAGGTAAGCGAAGCATGCGTTTCACTCAACCCGCTCAGGCAATCATGGGACTGTTCAAAAAAACGTCTTACAACTACCCCAGGGACTACAGACGTAACCATAAAAACCCCGACTTTCGCACCTCAAAATGAGACGCACCCAATAAGTTCTTTTTTATGCTCAGATAAGCGCGTAGCAAGTTCCATAGGACAGCAAAATAGGCCGTACTAATACAGCAAAACTCCTTTTTCTCTAGAAGGCGGCAAACGCAAATCTTACTAATCGACTTCATCCTATACTCTGTAAGTAAGGTTCGCACACCCGATATTGGCCTGAATATTTTGCTCAGAGGGTCTATTTAAAATAAAAAAATGGGTATTTCATGGGTACCATTACAGAGTGTTCATCTTAAAAATGTTCCGCAACCAAAGTTCTTATTCTGCATACCAAAACCAAATGAAGGGCGAGTGGTAATAATCCGGCGCACGCCTACCCCTGCTGGGCGCGGTAATAAGTCGTAGTGGTCGAGTATGAATGTCAGCCCCGGGCTAGGTTGATACGAGAATACATAAATCACGTAGCTCATATCGTGCGTATCCAGCACATAGACCGGCCCTTGATCACCCAGTAGCGCTTTCATAAACTGGTTAATTTCAGGGATCGTGCCTCGTGAGACCAGTTGAAAGTAGCGCAACCGTAATACGGTACGCTTTTGTTCTAACGTCAGTTTGACCGTTGAGGATGATTGACTCCCGAAACTGCCATGCCCGAAATTTTTATTGGCTACACCAAACCCAAATACGAGGGATCCTGATTTGGTCGGCTCTATCGTCACGCTCAACGGTACCCCCAGCAACTCAGACCAAACCGAAAGCCCAAAATCGTTTGCGGTACGTAAATCAAAAATATCTCGTATCCAGTTTTTCCAAAATTCCGTGAGATTTCCTTGACAGTGCACTTCTGCTGCCTTGAGTTCGATAGTTGGTGCTGCGAGAGTGATTTTGTCGAGCGCGAGAGATATACGTATTGCGCCATTGGTGCTTTGCAGCACTGCATTTTAGTGGCATCTTCCTCAGCCAGGGTGTAATGGCGCATTACATCGGGGATAAACACCCCATCTGCTAAAGAATGCAAGCGCTGGGTATTTGGCCCCGCTTCTGCTTCGGATTGTAAATAGAGCGAATATCCCTATCGTTGGCCTTGATCCAGCCAGAATCCCCTGGTTTCAGTGGAAAACTCAATACAAAATCACCGCCGCCCAGGGCCAAAACGGGTACGCTCGCAAACAATGGGCGCGGTACGGTCCGTTTTTCAGTCGTCAATACCATGATTTGGGGCTGTACTGTGGCAACGTTACTCGCTCTGTCGTATTCAATGATCTTCGCAGGCAACATATCATCCATACCTTGCATGAATTTTTTAAACACTTCGCGCAAAGTGCCCGCTAATCCGCCTGCATTCGCGGGATCGTGGCTTGGTATGGCATGTCCGTTCATATGAGACTTTTTGAGACGTCAGAGGTGCAGCAGGACCTTATAGAAATTGGGGATTACATTGCAACCGATAACCCGAGGGCAGGCTAGGAGGGATGGACTGTTCAGTAAGGCGGCTACAATAGTAATAGTCCGTGGCTCACAAATTTGCTGCTAGAGAAAGGCGATCAGCAGCAAGCAAACGCTTATCACGTGTCCATAGCAATGCATTGGGTGTAAGTCTGACCGCTGCTAACAAGTGTGCATCAATGCAGCCAATTCCAAATCCAAAAAGAGATTGCAGACCGATAAAATGCAGCACCTCATCATCATGCGCGGTAGTCGCCTGAGGCAGATTTTGCAATGCACTTAGGATAGATTCACGCTGTTGTAAATTGCCTAAAGCTAATTCCCCGATAACAAAAGGATGCGCTAATACTTGCTGGCTATTTAATAGCTTTACCAAAGTGATGTCTGTATTACGAAAATGATCAATCCAGATAGAAGTATCGACTAATATCACAATGGCTCCGATTGCCGACGTGGCACAGGCATAAGCGCAGGGTCACTACCCCCTAAACAAGCCAAACGTCGCGCACTCTCACGTTCAATCAACGCTTTTAGCGCTTCACGAACCAAAGCTGATTTTTCTTGTAATCCACTCAAAATTTGTGCTTTTAAAAGCAATGTGTCATCAAGAGCTAAAGTCGTACGCATAGTCATCTCCCATCCATATATTGCATCATATTTATCATCAAACGATGTCTAATTGTATGCCACATTAAGGCTAAATACAAATATCTGATGCATGAAATTGGGCTGGGCTGTCACCTCCTCAATGCGAATCTGTGCGTTTCGCCTCAGCAATCCAGTAAAACGGCGTATCGTGATTCGCAATTTCAAAATGCAACTTGAAGATCACGTAATAACCCGATGCAGCAGGGTTGAGTTTGCTTTCAATGCGCAGTGCGCCGCCTATGCGGGTGATGGCATCGAATAGATATTTGGCCTTTACCCCTTGCTCGGTTATTTCGGGAATTCCAATTAGCCCGGTCGCCTCGCTGAGTACGCGGGTTTCGCCATGTAATGGTGCGTGATTATTTTTTACAATCAATGTGCCGTCATCTATATAGGCGTTCACGCCGCCGGTTTCTCCGAGCCGCTCTATCTGTTTTAACGCGCCGCCCGCAAATGCATAGTTGGCGATATGCTTATCTGTGGCCTCAAAACGTAATGCCAGTCGAAGATCCCACGCAACCTGCCGTGCAATAGTGGAAAGTGGCACCGTTGCCGCCTGGCTATGCGTCACGATGTTGCCTTTCTGGAATTGTCCAGTCAAAGCCTTAAACGTAAGAGTTATATCGGGTGGTTGCGATAGCTGACAACTTGAAATATCCCCCACAAACACCTGTGATAGACCTGTAGAGCGACGGCCCACATCTAATAGGATGCGCTTGGGTGTGCGGTTCTGATTAAACGGACTCGTTTCCGTGAGCAGGTATTCGCGGTCTGACTTCGCTAAGTTGGTCATGCGAATTTCAGCCTCATTTTGCAACGCATTAGCAAATTTGGTTCCACTGGCGCTAATGGTGAGGTTTTCATAAGTTTTGAGTTGTCCGTTTATCTCGATGCCAACCCGAATCATGCGCGGGTCGAGCTTATCCACGGATAGCCCTTAACTCCGCATCACTCACATACAGCAAGGCATGCGTGCTATCGAACTTTGTATAGTCTGGATAGCCACCGCCCTCTGTTTCAAATACAAAGTTCCCTTCGTTATCTTCCTTATAAAAGGGTAGCAGCAGCACACTAGGGTTACATCGCATTCCTTGTACCAGCACGATTTCATCGCGGGTGATCGTGACGGCCATAATGTCCGCTGCCGCCTTTAGAGTGATTTCGTAACGGCGCGTATTCAGCCGAATCGAGAGCGATTGATTGGGAATGGCATCAAGTGGAATAGGTATCATCGCCACCTCTCAAAATAATAGGCGATGCAGTGTCGATTGCTTTTTTATGGTCTTTCCCGATTGCTCGCCGCGCTCAATGGTTGAAGCATGGGTTTTATTTTTTACCTTTTGCGAGGGCAGTTTTTCATATTGAGCATCTACCCATACCACTTCTTTTAGCTTAAGCGTGAGCATAAGCGCATCAAAAATATCCGAGTCTTCTTCATGCGGCATATCGGTAATAAGCATATTCGGATAGATACCCGCCTTCGTCTGCACACTGAAAATGTGACCATGTAGATAGGCTTCACGAATTTGTGAATAGATATTCCGATAGGCATGAGAGTTAAGCATCATCGATAGTTCAATTTCGACGGGCAAAATGACGCGGTGATCGGTAATCGTTGCGCCTGATTCGATCGGATGCTCCATCGTCTTAGAGCTTGCTTTAATGCTTGCCTTCATCGGCCTCGCGTCAACGAAGCATTGCGCAAAACGCTTATCAAACACCCCTACCACATCAACGGCAGCAGTTGGCAATAAGCCGGCAATCACCCTGCCACTCCGTCATCAAAATGGTTTAATGTCGCGCTGAGTTCGCGCTCTAATCCTTTGCTGAGTTCCTGTTTGATAGCTGCACCATCGGATGCTTGCGTATGAATGGTGATCGGTCCGGTCTGTACGGCGGTATTTTTGCTCACGCTGCGATTTGCGTGCATGATGCTGTTTGAAGTCTGCGCAGAAAGGGGAATTGAAGTGAGCGCCAGCCATAAGCGCGGTTTTATTTGCAGAGACTGCCGCCGTACCTAGAGAACTGCCGTTTTGTGCATTCGCAGCCTGGCTGATACCGAAAAATGATTTAACCTTATCTATTGCGTTGCCAATAACCTTAACGCCTTGCGAGGCGGTGCCAATAGCCGTATCGATGGCGGCGGTGATGCCACCCCATACAGACTTTACGGTATTCCCTACCTGATTGAATACACCACCTATCGCGCCTATGCTCGATTTGAGCGCGGGTATCTTATTAAGCAGCCTGTCAAACATGGCCTGTACCGCGACTGAAAAACGCTCGAGCGCTTTCTCTGGCGCATCGATAAGGTCTACGATCAAAGTCAGCCCCGCTTTTACCAGCTCGAATAAGAACGAGAAAACATGCGCCACCGCACGCACGACTTCGCCCAATAACGGCCAACGTTTTGTGAGCTCTCCTAGCAAGGAATCATTGCCATCAAGGAAATTCATCACATCTTCATAGGCAAGGGCGAACGCAGCGCTGACTGCTGCAATCGCTGCGCCGATTAAGAGATAAGGAGCTACAAGCGCGAGCGTAGCCGAGGCCGCTTTTAGGACGGCGGGCAAATACAGTGTGGTGAGCACCGCAGCCAGTCCGATAAAAAACCCTTTTACAAAGTCCCGGTGCTGCGCTAGATAGCTCGTGAAGACCTCGAATTTCTTAAGCAGCCACGTTAGAGCTGGCATAACTGTCACGGCTGTCGTCGTGAATAGGTATCTAAATACCTGTCCAAGGTTATCTAATGCAACTTTGTTCTTTTCCAGTTGCTCGGTATATTGCTTAGTGATTTGCGCATCTGCTTTGTTAAGTACGCCCAGAGCTTTATGCTGTTTGATCTGATCTTCAATGGCTTGTTGGCCTTTTTGTAATAAAGCTATTGTCGTTTCGTCCAAGCCCAGTTTTTTACCTAGCTCGACAGACTCAGACTGACTTAAACGCTCAAACGATTTAGCGATATGGAGTAACAATTCGGGTGCGCTCTTGAAGCTACCGTTCAGGTTGCGGAAATTTACACCTAGCTGTTGCAGTGTTAATCCGATTTCACCTCGACCGGTTTTAGCAAAGTCTGCGAGTTTTTGGTTTAGCTCTATCAGTGATTTTCTAAATATGGTGCCGCTCCCCCCTGCGCGTTTGGCTGCTTCACTCCATGCTTGTAGTTCATCAAACTCTATTTTTAGCGCATTGGCACTTTTGCTGATTTCGCTTGCGTTTGTTATAGCACGAGCGACACCAGACACCAAGGCACCTACCGATAACACGCCGGCCAGTGCGCTTGTTGCCACGCCGATCAAAGATTGAAAAGATTTGCCTAGTTGCGTTGTAGCAAGATTGGCGTGCTGGATTTTCTTTTCAAGTTGGTCGGTTGCGGTTCCAGCCTCTTGCGCGCCTTTTTTAACGGCCTTGGCGTCTGCCTCAAAGAGAATATAGAACGTTTCTAGGATGCTCATTGCGTTGTCCTTTTGAGTGCTTCTACCGCGAGCCATTCGTTATATCGCGGAATGGCGATGCTCTCCCATAGAATAAAAGCATCTTCTAAAGTGTAGAGGGTTCGGAGTTCGTGGAGGGTGGCACGTCCTTCGGAAAGTATCGCCCCAACCAGCCCATCAACGTTTTGGTAATCCACACTGCCGCCTTGCCCTCGACACCGCTTAAGAAAGTCGAGATTTTTCCTATCGACAAAAAAGAGGTGTTGTAGTCCATCATATGGAACTCGATTTTCATCAGGGTTTCGTAGTCCGGCACATGATTATTCACGAGTTCCCTGGTTGATAAGCACAACTGGCCGTTATCGATAGGTACTGCAACGAAACCCATAATCTTAAGCATAAGGGCTTCGTTGGTTTTGTAGTCTCCGAGTTTCGGGACTGCGCTAATCGGGTATTGCGATACGATCTCACGACCTGCGATTGCTGGGAATTTCGACAAAATGTAGGTTCGATCCTCGCCTTTCATGGTTTTAATCGTGATTTCTTTGGATTCAAGTAGTGTGTTCATAGGGTCCCTGTGCGGTTTTCAAATACAAAAGTGTAGGCATTGCTTTTCATCCGTCCTGCACTCGCTATGCTGTTAGCAGGCGTGCCATCTGTAATGGCTCCATTGGCCAAGATAAGAGTGCTTCCATCCGGGTAGATCGCCGTCATATTGATGACATCCTTTGCACTTTGTTTACCGCAGCCTACGCGGTTTGCCTCCAGCAAAATGCGCATATTATTGTCGTCATCGCTCCCGGGAATGAGATTCAGCGTAGGCCCAATCGGATTGGCTTTGGACCAGACAATCAAATCGCCATTCAAACCCATTGCCTTATCATTGATCTGAATGCTCGGTATATCGAACGGGTCGCCATCATCGGCAAACTGCGTAATCGTAAATCCGGCGGGAAAGGTTTTCGATGCACATACATGTACCCTGAGACCGAAGCCCGAAATATTGTTCATCTTCGCTCCTGCAAATGAATTAGATCAGTATGTGCGCGCCTTCCACTTTGCGAATTGCGTCGTCTTTACTGTAGATGAGGGTGTAAACGGCTTTGTATTCGGCACGGCTATCTTCGGTAACCACTGGCTCAATCACACAATCCAGCCAGTAGCCGCTGGTTTGTACTTGCCGCCACGCGTTAACATCGCCGGTCATGTTGGTGATGTAGAGCTGCTGCGCGTTGTTTAGATTTTTGCCAACGCTAATCGTGCCATTGGACAGCGCCTGATTAATGATGTTTTGCAGTGTTGCTATCAGTTGCGCGCGCCCCTGTTCGTTGGCAGATATTTTCGCAACGGATAAGAGTAATTCCATAATCGCGCTACCCGCTGCATCTTTGAGCCATTGTTCATTCGCGTATACATTCATGTCTGTTGGTGCACTAGCGCCACCCATCAATACGCCACGTTGATAAAAGTCACGTGTCTGGCCTGCGGTTTGGGTGCGGCCGTAGTAATTGACGCGCAGTGCATCTAAGCGGTCTGATTCTCGCGTAGTGGTTACGCTTGGTGTCAGGGTTGCCTGTTGAAACATGTAATTCTGTGTCGCGTTGCGGTGACGGTAATCGGTTGCCGCAAGAATCATCATGGGGAGAGTTGTTCTGGGTATTCTTGAGCCGCGCCTACGAGCGTTAAACCCACGCCAGCGTAGTCTTTGAGTGCTTCGTAGTAGGCTAAAGCATCAGTAGGGATGACGCGTGTATGGAATTGATACATGACGTTTTGCGTGACATTCCATTGAGCCGCCTCCACCATTTCATTTTCTGATAGTGCAGGCATGAACGTGAAAGACCCGAAGTTATTTGATTGTTCTGTTGAGACAACCAAGACCTCGCTCACGCTTTCAACCAATGCACCATCCGCAAAGATGGCGTGCTCGTTCCAGCCGAGCATGTGTTTAATTGTTCCCATCGAAATGGCAATTTTTGTATTAGCAGATGGGTTTGTCGTTGTGAAATTAAATCGACGGTTAACCGCATCGAAGGTAACCACGGCACCTTCGCATAAGGGGCCCGTACCTGCCTTGCGAATTCCCTTTTGAACGACAGATGCCACATCACTATGGCTAGTGATGTTTTCAAACGATAAATTTTTAACAAAATGCATGTCGGTCCCGAGTGTGAGCGTAATCGCACCCGCTTTGACTTCTTTGAATTCGGCTAAAGGTGTGGTGTTGACTGCCCCAAAAATCATGGGCGGCGTTTCCGTATTAACCCAACGCGCAAAACTGATCTTCTGAGGGTGCGTAATATTTTTTGAGATCCAACCGAAATAAAAAAGCGCCCTCAGATATTCTTCGGAAAGCATACCAAAGTAATCCCTCACATCATCCGCACTATTGAATTCGATAATGGCTTTAGGCGGCAGTAATGGATTCGTCGTAAAAAAGCGCCCGATGAGATCACGTCGCCGTACATCAGAGCTTGCC
>JASSUF010000096.1:0-9607 GCA_031963365.1 Mycoavidus cysteinexigens | reverse complement strand
TTGGTGGTGAGGAACGAACCCCAACATGATGACCACTGTCCTTTTAAAACCTGCAAATGCAGGCCAAAGGTTGATGGTTATAGGTTGGTGGTATGCATGTTGTGGCTCGTTCCTCACTCCAACCTACTATGCTGTTGGAGCGATGATTAAAAGTGGGTTGGCGGTGATTTCAGTTTTTATATTTTTTAGTCTGGTTTAACTAATTTTTAGTCGATGCTTTGTATTTTCGCGTTATATTGCCCCTTCGCTTTGAGCGCCTATGTGCTATGTTTTATAAGGAGACGATGATGAGTTTACAAAAAGACAACAGCCTTAATATCAACATTGGGATTGACAGTGCTGCGCTGGAGCGTATTGCAGAAGAGCTCAGCCATGTTTTGGCTAACACCTATACTTTGTATTTGAAAACGCACAATTTCCATTGGAATGTGACGGGTCCTTTGTTCAATACCTTGCATTTAATGTTTGAAGCGCAGTACACCGAGTTAGCCCAAGCGGCAGATACCTTGGCTGAGCGTATTCGTGCATTAGGTTTTTTTGCGCCGGGGAGCTACACCGCTTTTTCGAAACTCTCTTCTATTCCTGAAGCCACTAGCGTGCCTGATGCCCAGGACATGATCCGCCAACTCATAGAAGGCCATGAGGCGGTAGCCCGTGCAGCGCGCAATGCATTTTCTATTGCGGATGATGCACAAGATGAATCCACTGCAGACCTTCTAACACAACGCCTGCAAGTCCACGAAAAAACTGCTTGGATGCTGCGCGCTTCTCTTAATAAATGATGTTACGCAGGTATTCAAAAAGACTATGTATGCGGGCGAGGCCCCTTTAACTAATAAGTGAGTAAAAAAATTACATCTACTAGGCGTTGCATCCATGGGGTTCTATATCGGATAGGGTCACGTGTATGCGATTACATACAACTAGTGCGCCTAGATAAGCCAGTAGGCATCTGGCTGTTGCTCTGGCCTACATTGAATGCATTGTGGATTGCTGCAGAAGGTATGCCGCCTTGGAAAGTGCTGTTTATTTTTATAAGTGGCACGATACTGATGCGCTGTGCAGGATGTGCGATCAATGATTATGCTGATCGTGATTTTGATCGGCACGTAGCGCGTACACGCAACCGACCGCTCACTGCTGGGCGTATTACATCTTATGAGACTGTGGGAATAGCCGTAGCTCTGACACTGCTCGCAGCTTGGCTGATTATTCCTTGCACCTTGTTTACCCAAATACTTGCGGTGGGCGCGGTCTTACTTGCTGCAAGTTATCCATTTAGTAAACGGTATATTGCGCTTCCTCAGGCCTATTTGGGCCTAGCCTTTGGCTTTGGGATACCGATGGCCTTTGCCGAAGTGCAGGGATATCTACCTTGGACTGTTTGCATCATGATGGTTGCAAATATAGCGTGGACCTTGGCGTATGACACTGAATATGCAATGGCCGATCGCAAAGATGATCTAGCACTTGGCATTAAAACCTCCGCACTGACTTTCGGTCGCTATGACGTTATCGCCGTGATGGCGTGCTATGGGCTCTTTTTAGGCCTCTATAGCGTGCTTGGCTGGATTTTGCATTACACACTGCCTTTTTGGTTGGGGTTAGCTGCTGCTGCGGTTTGTGCGCTCTACCACTTCACACTTATACGTACTCGAGAGCCCGCCCAATGCTTTGCCGCATTTAGGTATAACGTATGGGTAGGCGCATGCATTTTTGCAGGTATTGCGGCACATTATGCATATGTAGGATCGCTGTAACGAAGGTTGGTTGGTGGTAAGGCACGACTCCAACATGCGTGCCACGGGCTTTTAATCTTTGCTTTTGAGAGTTTGCAAGCTGGTTTTCAAGGAGGCGAAAGCCTGCATGTTGGGGAACGTGCCGACTAATAAGCAGTGGGGTCTAGTTGGCGCATATGTGTTTCTATCCAACTCTCTGTTTCTTGGTTTGCTTGCTCGGCTGTTAGGTTTGCGGTGGGAATAGGGGTGCCGATCAAAATAGTGACATGACCTGGATATTTCAAGAAAGAATTGCGAGGCCATACGCGGCCTGCATTATGTGCAATTGGAACAATAGGAACGCCTGCTCCAATAGCAAAGCGGGCACCTCCACTCTTATAGCGTCCTTTTTTGCCTCGTGCGGTGCGGGTTCCTTCTGGAAACATAATGACCCACGATCCTGCTGATAGGCATTTTTTGCCTTGTTTGAGTACAGCATTAAAGGCGTGGTGTGTTTTTTTTCGGTTGATATGCACCATATTGAGCATGCCTAATGCCCAGCCAAAAAAAGGTATCCATAAAAGCTCGCGTTTAAAAACAAAGCAAAGCGGCCGAGGCATAAGAGCCAGCAGAGCAAAGGTTTCCCAAGCAGATTGATGCTTAGAGAGTAAAACGGCAGGGCCGTTAGGCAATAAATCCATGCCTTGCACTTCATACGTAATTCCATTTAGCGCACGTAATACTTTGAGCGTAATGCGACACCATATTGCAATCATCGTGTAACGGCGTGATACCGGTATGAATGGAAAACTAACCATGCATAAGATGCCATATAGTACTGTGAAGAAAGCTAGATAAAGCATGAACCCCAGCGAACGTAGCCATAGAGGAATTTGGGAGTAGCGAGCGAGCATAGAAGAGGGCTGATTGAGAGGCAAAAGGTCTAGCGACCCTACCACGAAAAAACGGATTCATTTCCATCACCAGAACGAGGCAGTTCACCTCCTGGCCTGGTCAAAATCGTCCGGAAGGCATCAAAATCTGCACCTTTAGCGCGCATAATAAAAAATTGCTCGGTTTGCAAAGCAGAGATTTTTTCTGCAAACGCAGAGATAAATAAAAGCGTCATAGTTGCGTAAATTAAAGGTAGCGATGGTTTTGGCCTGGCTATTGACTACTATTTCTAAAATCGTCTCATATGATATCAATAAATCTTTGGAAACAAGGCAAGGCCACTAGCTTTAATGTAACCTCTATAATCTTGTTGTGCGTAAGTTAACCCGTAGGTTGGGGTGAGGTACGAACCCCAACATGCAGACCACTGCCGGCATTAAGACCTGCTTATAAACCCTCTAAAAGCAAAGATTAGAAGCCAGTGGCGCGCATGTTGGGGTTCGTACCTCACCCCAACCTACCAGTATTTAAAAGGATTCTGGTTTTTTATGGCCTGCTCCCAAATTTCCCAGCAAGATAATGAAATTCTGCGGCTCACTGATGTGCAGCGCGGTTTTAATAAAGCACAAGACGAGCTTTTAGTACTGGATGGCGTAAATTTAACGCTTAAAAAAGGAGAGATCGTCGCTTTGCTTGGGCGTTCAGGCTCTGGTAAATCCACCTTGTTGCGCATTATTGCAGGCCTGATTAAATCCACAGGCGGAAAAGTAGAATACCTTGGAAAGCCCGTATCTGGCCCTGCGCAGGGCATTGCCATGGTCTTTCAAACCTTTGCGCTTTTCCCCTGGTTAACCGTTTTAGAAAATGTGGAAGCAGGGTTGGAAGCCTTAGGTCTGGGTGCAGCAGAACGTCGTGAACGTGCGCTTGCGGCCATTGACCTTATCGGTATGGATGGTTTTGAAAATGCCTACCCCCGTGAATTATCAGGGGGCATGCGCCAAAGAGTGGGTTTTGCACGCGCTTTAGTGGTGGATCCTACGCTACTTTTGATGGATGAACCTTTTTCTGCGCTAGATGTGCTCACGGCTGAGACTTTGCGTACCGATTTCCTAGAGCTTTGGAATGAGCACCGCTTGCTGATTCAATCAGTACTGTTGGTCACCCATAACATCGAAGAAGCAGCTTTTATGTGCGACCGCATTCTAGTATTGTCTTCTAACCCTGGGCGCGTAATGATCGACATTGAAGTGCCTTTTGCGCACCCACGCGATCGCTTAGACCCCGCTTTTCGAGAATTTGTAGATACCATCTACGCCAAAATGACCGCGCGCCCCAAAACAGGGCCAAAACGCAAAGCACTTACATTGGGAAGCTTACTACCCCAGGTATCTACCAATCTTATGGCTGGTTTTGTCGAAACACTTGAAGCGCCTCCATACAATGGACGCGCAGATCTGCCAGAAATTGCACGTAGCTTGCACTTGGAAGTGGATGATCTCTTCCCTGTTGCAGAGATGCTGCAGCATTTAGATTTTGCCGATATTCGAGAAGGCGATATCCTGCTTACCAATGCAGGTAAAGTCTTTGCTCAAGCGGGAACCCAAGAGCGCAAAAAGCAATTTGCAGCCCATTTATTGCGCAACGTGCCATTGGCGGCACGTATTCATAAAGTACTGAATACCCGCCAAGGGCAACACGCTCCGCGTGTCAATTTCGAACAAGAACTGTCGGAATTCCTATCAGAGAGTGCGGTGAAAGAAACACTAGATGCCGTGATTAACTGGGGACGGTATGCAGAGATTTTCTCGTATAGTGATCAGGCTGAGATATTTACAGCAGATATGGAGCCATAACGCAGAGAGAAACGGCTTATTAATTAACTGATGTTACGCAGGTGCAGGTATTCAAAAAAACAGTGGTGTGCATGTTGGGGTTCCTTCGTCACCCCAACCTACCATTCTGCATAACATCAATAATTAAGATGAAGTGTTAGCTTCGCGCTGTAACAGCGCAAGCTTGCGCTCCACCCCCCAATGGTAGCCAGAAATGTCGCCATCGCGACGCACTACGCGGTGGCAAGGGATAGCGACAGCGATAGGATTAGTTCCACAGGCCTGTGCCACTGCCCGCATAGCTTTAGGTGAACCAATTTGCTTGGCAATGTCTGCATACGAAACGGTAGTGCCTGGTGGTATCTCGCGCAGCGCCTGCCACACGCGTTCCTGAAAAGCGGTACCTTGTATATCCAACGGTAGATTTAAGCCCAACGATGGTGCTTCAACAAATCCCACCACTTGCGCCACCAACTGTTCAAAAGCCGCATCTCCTCCTAGCAACTCTGCTTTGCGAAACCGACCTTGCAATTCTTGCACTAAAGCATTCGGATCATCGCCAAAAAATATAGCGCAGATACCACGTTGGCTCTGCGCAACTAAGATAGCACCGAGCGAACACTGCCCTACAGCAAAGCGAATCTGCATATTTTTGCCGCCTGCACGGTAATCTCGTGCACGCATCCCCAATAAATCCTCTGAGGTTTCGTAGAAGCAGCTATTAGAATTAAAGCCTGCGCCGTAAATAGCGTGTGTGACAGTGGTATGTGCATGGCTTAGTTCTTCGCGCAGCTTATTTGCGCGGTAGGCGCTGGCATAGGCTTTTGGCGTGAGCCCTGTCTCGCTCTTGAAGATGCGATGAAAGTGGAAAACACTCATGCCAGCCTGCGTGGCGAGCTCATTCAGGCTCGGCGGTATTTCAGCTGTTTCGATCAGTCGGCAGGCGCCGGTAACCAGCGCTGCACGCTGCTTTGCTAATTCTGTCTGGTCTGCGGCAATACGGCGACTAGCGCGGTAACCGGCTGCTTGCGCTGCTTTTGCTGTGTCGAAAAATTCTACATTTTCACGTTTAGGTAAGCGTGCAGAGGAGCTAGGGCGACAATAGATACACGTAGTTTTAACCGCGTACACAAAGTGTTCATCGGCATTTGCATCCCGACCTTGTACTGCAGCCCAGCGTTGCTCTTCGGTAACAAAGTTCATTGCAGGTGTCATCGCTTTTTCATATTCTAGGCATTAACCAGCTAATCATAACTTGGGAAGTAATGGGTTTTATGGGTTACACGTTTAGATTCCAATGGCTTTTTCATGCTTAAGCAACCAGTGTTTGCGGTGCAAACCTCCCGCATAGCCTCTTAATTCGCCATTACTAGCAATTACGCGATGGCACGGTACGATGATAGAAATGGGGTTGGCACCATTCGCTGCACCAATTGCGATGGCGGCACGTGGGCTTAAATCTAGCTCGCTAGCTAGTTTGCTATAGCTAGTGGTTTGACCTACCGGGATGCGACGTAAAGCTTGCCATACACGGCGTTGTAAATCGGTGCCGGCAGTGGCGGTAGTAAGCCCATCTAGCGCAGCAAAGTCGCCATCAAAATACCGCATGAGCACTGCGGCAATAGCAGTAGGAGCTTGTATATCAACTAGCTCGTAGTTTTTGTAGTGTTTGCGTAATAAGGTATGCATACGCGCTTCATAGTCGGCAAAGTCCAATGCTCGGACCTGCTCTTGCTCATCGGTCACTAACAAAATGGTATCTAAAGGGGAAGCTAGTTTGCTCAGATAAAGTTTCATGATTCCTCACATTTGCGTGTGCACTGGTCAATACATAGTTTGAGATTAGTCAGTGTAAAAGAGCCAAGAGCACTTTGAAACTCTACTTCTTGCTGTTGAATTTTTAAGCCTGCGGATTAAGCTAATGGAGTGAGGAGTGGCGAAAAATACAGGTTCAAATCCGCGTTTGGCGGATGTACAATCCAGATTAGCCAAAGCTTTAATCCAAATTAGACGGGCCTTAAATACGAAATGGTCATAACTCCCCCTCCTTTTTTTCGCAGGTTTGTTAGCGAACGCATCCATACTGCACTTCAAGATACTCCTGTGGTTATGATCAATGGTCCCCGCCAGTGCGGTAAAACGACCTTGGTTCGCCAGTTTGCTGGTACTAGCCATGTATATATCACCCTGGACGATGATACAGCGCTTGCTGCTGCCCGAAATGATCCGACTGGATTGGTGCGCTCACTCGATTATGCAATTATCGATGAGGTCCAACGCGCTCCTGAACTTTTACGTGCCATTAAAAAGACGGTTGATGAGGATCGTCGACCTGGCCGTTTTTTGCTCACTGGCTCAGCCAATGTATTAACTCTGCCAACGGTGTCAGAAAGCCTAGCTGGGCGCATGGAAATCATTAATCTTTTGCCCTTATCACGTTCTGAGATTAAAAATAAAAAGCCTCTATTTCTAGAACATGCATTCGTTGGAAAACTTATTAAACCGTCGGAAGTACTCATTGATCATGCACTGGTACAAGCGGTATTAACCGGCGGTTATCCAGAAATGCTAGCTCGCCAAGATGCGAAAAGACGCCGAGCTTGGCAGCGCGATTATCTGCATGCCGTCTTGCAGCGTGACGTGAGAGATATCGCTTATATCGAGAAAATAGATCATCTGCCACGCTTGCTTCAGGTGCTTGCTCACCATTCTGGACAATTGATTAATTTCACTCAGATTGGAGGGCAAGTTGGCCTGGATAGTAAAACTGCAAGTAAATATTTAGCCATTTTTGAGCAATTATTTTTGCTCCGCCGTATCAAACCTTGGTTTCGTAATGAGATTAAACGGGTAGTTAAGTCCCCTAAGCTGCATTTCGTTGATGCGGGCTTACTGGCAAGCTTACTAGGGGTAACGGCCCAACGCATTGCAGAAAACCGTACCTTATTTGGCCCTATCCTCGAAACCTTTATTGCCTCTGAAATTATGAAGCAGCTTACGTGGTCTGATGAAGCATATACGCTTCATCATTATCGCGATAAAGAGCAAAACGAAGTAGATATCGTGGTTGAAAATGAAATAGGCGAGGTGCTTGGTATCGAAATCAAAGCATCTGCATCGATTCGTGCGGATGATTTCAAAGGATTACGCAAATTAGGTGACATCTGCCAGGAAGGATTTAAGCTCGGGATTATTTTTTATAATGGAGAAAATATTATTCCATTTGGAGATCGTTTATTTGCCGCGCCGATATCGTGCCTATGGGAATAATCGGTAGGTTAGTGGTGAGGAACGAACTCCAACATGAAGACCACTGCCTTTTAATTACGACTTTTTGCAATATATAGACAGGTTTTAAAGGAGGCAGTGGCGCGCATGTTGGGGTTCGTACCTCACCACCAACCTACCGGCTTTATTTTGTTTCGTGGGCGGTTACATCGATGGTGTCTTTACGTGTGGGAGTAGGCGAAGAAGAGGGGGGCGTACCTTCGCCTTGATTTAGGCCTTCTTTAAAACCTTTGAGGGCGCTGCCAAGATCGGTGCCGATATTACGCAGTTTTTTGGTGCCAAATACCAAAGCAATAATAAGTAAGACGATAAGCCAGTGGCCAATGCTAAGCATAGTTACTCCTTGGAAATATCTTTATCAATACCAGAAGCAGGCATTCCCATAATATGGGCATGCAAATGGAAAATTTCCTGTCCGCCGCCAGGGCCCGTATGAATAGCGGTGCGAAAACCAGTCCTATTAGTTGGCGCATCATCAGGAGTCCGAACATACCCGATACCAAGCTGTTTAGCCAGCTTCGGTATTAAAACAAGCAGCGATCCTAATAAAGCAGATTCGTTCTCACCGCAATCGGAAAGAGAGTGGATATGCTGACGAGGCACCACGAGCGCATGCACAGGTGCTTGGGGGTAAATATCATGAAAAGCGTAAAACTGATCGTCTTCATAGATTTTTTTACTCGGTATTTCCCCCGCTACAATCTTGCAAAACAGACAGTTTGATACGGTATTACCCGGCGCTTCCTGCATGAAACTTCTCCTGCGAAAAATAGTAGGCGCCCACCTATGGAAGACGCGACTCACTAAGATAAAGCCATCCCTTAATAATTCTGTACACAGCCCAAATGGCTCCTGCCAGCAGAACAAACGGTCCGATAAGTACCAAGGACAATAATACGCCTAATACGGTGAAAGCTACGAGGCCCCAGAAGGTACGAATTTGCCAAGTAAAATGCGCAATATAAAGCGGCGCATTAATAATGCTGTGAGAATGATGTGCCGCTCTTTGCGCCATTTTCCGCAGATCTGCACGCTTAATATAGCTGATAATCAATGCAATAAGCCCAGTCAGGCCGCCTGTTAACCAGCAAATCGCATACAAAGCGTAGAGAATATGCGTAAGCGTGCGCAATTGAGCGGGGGCATCTGGAGAGAGATTAGGTATGTCACTATGGTTAGGTGGTAGGACATCTATAGTCATAGTATTTTGCTCCAGCCAGATTAAAAGCATTTAATGGTTGTGGGAACAGGCTTACAATCATCGCTCTTGCCCCCCCCCCCACATATGCAGGTTTTAGAACGGTAGGTTGGTGGTGACGAAGGAACCCCAACATGCACGCCACGAGCGTATAACCATCAATTTTGACCTACACATGCAGGTCTTGAAAGGCCTGTGGTCATCATGTTGGGGTTCCTTCGTCACCACCAACCTACAAGCGAATCTCCATTTGGAGATTCGCAGCCGGACTCTTAGATAGACAAAGCTGCTTTTACTGCTTCTACATGTCCTGGAACTTTAACGCCGCGCCAAACGTGTTGAATCACATAATCGGTATCAACTATAAACGTGCTGCGTTCAATGCCGCGTACGTCCTTGCCAAACATTTTTTTGGGCTTGATCACATCAAACAGCGTGCATAGTTTTTCATCGCTATCCGAGAGCAGAGGAAAAGGAATGCCTAGTTTATAACTGAAGCGTTTATGCGACTCCAGGCTATCGCGCGATACCCCCACAATTTCCACGCCAGCTTTTTGAAAATCTGGGTAAGCCTGCGCGAAAGCCGCACTCTCATCGGTGCAGCCTGGTGTATCGTCTTTTGGGGTGCGCCCAGCATGGGCGCAATCTTGGAGGTGCAAGTCCTCCCGTAAGTTGAT
>JASSUF010000095.1:0-9796 GCA_031963365.1 Mycoavidus cysteinexigens | reverse complement strand
AGCGGCTTCAAGATAGATATCGGTGGTATCGGGCGAGACGGCACTAGCTGCACCGCCCATAATGCCGGCTAAACTTTGTGGACCTTGTGCATCAGCAATAATACCTACGGTCTCATCGAGTTTCGCTAAGGTGCCATCTAAAAGTTGTAGCGTTTCATTAGGCTTTGCCCAGCGTACTTCGAGAGGGCCTGTGAGTTTGTTCAAATCAAAGACATGATTGGGATGACCGCGCTCCAGCATCACATAATTAGAAATATCCACCAAAGCGCCTAGACTGCGCCCACCTGCACGCTCTAGCCGCTGAACCATCCAGCTAGGGGTAGGGGCGCTGGCATTCACTTGACGAATAACGCGACCCGCAAATCGCCCACATAGTGTGGGAGTGGAAATATGGACGGGCAAGCTATCCTGAATTTCAGCGGAAATAGGGGTTGGAATAGGGCGCTGTAAAGGGGTGTGTGTCAGTGCAGCTACTTCACGCGCAATACCAAAAATAGATAGGCAGTCCGCGCGATTAGGGGTGAGCTTTAATGTGAATTGCTGCTCATCTAATGAGAGATAGGTACGAATATCTTCGCCTATAGGTGCATCTTCAGGCAGAGCAAGTATTCCGCTGACATCAGAAGGATCGGACAAGCCTAGCTCTTTCGCTGAACATAGCATGCCGCAGCTCTCGACTCCGCGAAGCTTGCTACGCTTAATTGTAAAAGGCTTGTTTTTATCTTCTGTAGACAGGGCAGCGCCAATAAGCGCACAAGGCACTTTAAGACCAGGGCGTACATTGGGGGCACCGCATACGATTTGTAATAGCTCCCCAAGGCCGGCATCTACCTCGCACACTTTCAATCTATCGGCATTAGGATGCTGTGTGGTAGAGCGCACTTGGGCTACCACTACCAGTGTGCAGGGTGGTGCTACGGGTTCCAATGATTCCACTTCCAAGCCAGCCATAGTGAGGGTATGGGCCAGTGCTTGATTGGAGAGCGAGGGATTGACGAAGTGGCGCAGCCAGGAGTCGGAGAATTGCATAAGGTTATCGTTTTTGCCAGTGTGTAGGTTGGTCTTCAGGAGAACTTCTAATCTTTATTGAAAAGCCTTCAAAAACCGCAGATCGCCTTCAAAAAAGAGGCGCAGATCTTCAACCTGGTAGCGCAGCATAGCTAAGCGTTCAAGGCCTGTGCCAAATGCAAATCCTGTGTAGCGCTCAGAATCCAGTCCCATATTTTGTAGTACGGTCGGATGTACTTGCCCTGCGCCTGAGATTTCCAACCATTGGCCCGCATGCTTGCCGGTTTCAAAAAGCATGTCAATTTCGGCAGAGGGTTCCGTAAACGGGAAGTAAGAAGGGCGGAAACGGACCTGTAAATCTTCACGTTCAAAGAATTTCTTCAAAAAATCGGTATAGATGCTTTTTAAGTCCGCAAAGCTTACATGTTCATCAATCCATAAGCCTTCAATCTGCGTGAACATAGGTGAATGCGTTGCATCGCTATCTACTCGATATACACGCCCAGGTGCAATCACTTTAAGCGGAGGACAGTGGCTACGCGCATAGCGAACTTGGATCGAGCTAGTATGGGTGCGTAGCATCAGTGGTTTGCCCGTTTCATCTTCTGCATTGACATAAAACGTATCTTGCATGGAGCGGGCAGGGTGGTTTTCAGGGCTATTTAGCGCGGTGAAGTTATACCAGTCTGTCTCAATTTCAGGCCCTTCGGCTGTCTCAAATCCCATGCTATGCAAAATGCGCTCGGCTCGTTCCCAGGCGCGCATAACGGGATGCAGACTTCCTCCACCTAATCCTCTTCCGGGTAAGGTCACATCAATAGCTTGTGCGGCTAGCCGGCGCTCTAGAAGCGCTTGCTCTAGTGCCAGTCGGCGTGCGCGCAAGGCTTGTTCGATACGTTGCTTGGCTTGATTAATTTTCTCGCCTTGCGCTTTGCGTTGCTCCATATCGAGCGCACCCAGTGCTTTGAGAAGCTGCGTTAAGCTGCCTGCTTTCCCTAGAAAGCGTGCTTTTTCGTTATCGAGGGTGACCGTATCTTCGGCGTGTTCGAAAGCGTGTTGCGCTTCTACGATAAGCGATTCGAGATCCATGGAAGCCAATTTTTGAATGAATGACGGAGGATAGAGTCTGTCTCTACACAGATCTCAGCGTGAAATAAGAAAGGGGGCCCTTAGGAGCCCCCTTTCTTATGCCTTAATATACCTACAAACCAAAAAGGTTAGGCAGCCAGGGCTGTTGCATTAGCTTGCTCAGTGGTTGCAGCAGCTTTGACTTGACCAACAATCGCGGCAAAAGCCAATTTATCATTGACAGCAAGTTCAGCCAAGACTTTACGATCTAGGCCGATTCCAGCTTTCAGCAAACCGTTCATAAAGACACTGTACGTAATGTCATGTTCACGAACCGCTGCATTGATGCGGGTAATCCACAATGCACGAAATACGCGTTTTTTATTGCGACGATCGCGATAGGCATATTGCCCTGCACGCATGACCGCTTCTTTGGCAACGCGGTAGACGTTTTTACGGCGGCCGCGATAGCCTTTAGCTGCGTCAATAACTTTTTTGTGGCGGGCATGTGCTGTAACGCCGCGTTTAACTCGGGACATTGTTGCTCCTGAAGAGTGACTTATACAAAACGCCACTCATCATGGTGATGAAGATGGCGTGTCTCTGATTTAGAGATTGAAAATAAACTGTAAACAAAACGCTTAAGCGTAAGGCATCATTGCACGTACGGAATTGGTATCCGCTTTATGCACAGCTGCACTACCTCTAAGCTGACGTTTGTTTTTTGTGGTTCTCTTGGTGAGGATATGGCGTTTAAAAGCTTGACCACGTTTAACAGTGCCGCCTGGGCGCACTACAAAGCGCTTCGCAGCGCTTTTTTTGGTTTTCATTTTGGGCATGAGAGCATCCAGAATATCAAAAGGGAACACGTAGAGGCGGCAAAGTCCTCAAAAACAATTTTCCATTAACCTTAAAAAGGATACTGGAGGTAGACATTAGAGCGCGCATGCTAACTAGGACACGTCCTAGGGCAGGGCGCAAAAAAGCAAAGAAAAAGCCCCAACGGCCTGCTTTACAGGCAGTTTTGGCCATTTCTTAGACACGCCCTAATATACTTTAATGCATTACTTCTTCTTTTTAGGCGCTAAGACCATAATCATTTGCCGCATTTCCATTTTCGGCATTTGCTCTACTACAGCAATTTCGTCCAGATCCGTTCTTAGGCGTTCCAACATCCGAGCACCAAGAGATTGGTGTGCAATTTCACGTCCTCGAAAGCGTAGGCTGATCTTGGTTTTATCGCCTTCTTCCAAGAAACGCTTAGCGTTGGATAATTTGACGTTGTAATCGCCTTCGCCAGTACTGGGACGGAGTTTAATCTCTTTAATATGGACGATTTTTTGCTTAAGCTTAGCGTCATGGGCTTTTTTAGCTTCTTGGTATTTAAATTTACCAAAATCCATCAATTTGCAAACAGGCGGTTCAGCCTGTGGTGCAATCATGACAAGATCTACATCTGCTTGTTCAGCTAAACGTAAAGCTTCTGCTAACTTGACAATCCCAAGAGGCTCCCCTTGAGGATCGACGAGTCGCATTTCCGGCACCGTAATTTCACCATTGATACGGTGAGACGACTTATCCTTATCGGTAGCGATGTTATTTTCCCTTTAAAAGACAAAAAATAAAAATAGCTTTACAGGGATGCGGAAGTTTTACGTAAAAATCCGGTCTGTTGTATCCAAAAACGCATTAGAAAAGCGCGCCACGAAAGGTAAAAAGGCGCGCTTAACTAGTGCCAATGGGTGCTATTCATTAAAAATGGGCAATGAGAAAAAAGCGCTTTTGTGTTAGAACCTGTTTAGAGTCTTAGGACACGTCCTAGCGCAGAGCATGGATATCCTCGTGCAACCTCGCCAGTAGGGCGTCAATAGGCATACAACCTAGATCGACACCTCCACGAGCTCGCACAGATACTGTTCCACCTTCGCGCTCTTTCTCCCCTACAACTAGCAAGTAAGGAATTTTTCTCATCGTTTGGGCGCGTATTTTATAGTTAATTTTTTCGTTGCGCAAATCAGCTTGCACACGAATACCTTGTTCGGTGAGCTGTTGCAGCAATAAATGGGCATATTCGTTTTGTTTTTCGGAAATTGGAAGGATAGCAACCTGCACTGGAGCAAGCCATGTAGGCATAGCTCCGGCATAGTGTTCAATCAAAATACCGATAAAACGCTCCATCGATCCGCAGATAGCGCGATGCAACATAACAGGGCGATGATGCTGATTATCTTGCCCTACATAGTTTGCCTCTAAGCGCTCTGGCAGGACAAAATCGAGCTGCAGTGTACCGCATTGCCAGGAGCGGCCCAGTGCATCTTTAATATGGTATTCAATTTTAGGGCCATAAAATGCCCCTTCGCCAGGCAGCTCTTGCCATTGCACATTGCAAGCAGAAAGCGCATCGCGTAAGCCCTGCTCGGCCTCATCCCATGTTTCATCAGCGCCTGCGCGTTGTTTGGGGCGGAGCGCCAGTTTGATTTCAATCTGATCAAACCCAAAATCTTTATACACTTGCATCGCCAACGTATTAAAGGCGATAGACTCAGAGATAAATTGCTCTTTGGTGCAAAAAATATGTGCATCGTCTTGCACAAAGCCGCGCACGCGCAAAAGACCATGTAGCGCACCAGAAGGCTCTTTACGATGACAAGAGCCAAATTCAGCTAGCCGCATGGGCAAATCGCGATAGGAATGCAAGCTTTGGTTGAAAACCTGCACATGTCCTGGGCAATTCATCGGTTTGATCGCGTAATCGCGCTTTTCCGATTCGGTGATGAACATATGCTCTTGGAAGTTTTCCCAATGGCCTGATTGTTCCCATAATTTTTTATCTAACACCAAAGGTGTACGGATTTCGCTATAGCCTGCTGCGCGTAAATGCTTGCGTAAATACGTTTCAATTTGGTGCCAGAGTGTCCAACCTTCTGGGTGCCAGAATACCATTCCAGGCGCTTCATCTTGCAAATGAAACAGTCCAAGCTGTTTGCCCAATTTACGGTGATCGCGCTTTTCTGCTTCTTCTAGGCGTTTCAGATAGAGCTCTAGATCCTCAGTGCGCGCCCAAGCCGTGCCATAAATGCGCTGCAACTGTTCATTGCGCGCATCTCCACGCCAATAAGCACCCGCTAATTTGATCAGTTTAAAGACTTTAAGTTTGCCAGTATTCGGGACATGCGGGCCCCGGCATAAATCAGTGAATCCGCCATGAGAGTAGAGCGTGATGGCATCGGTAGCAGGAATGGCTTCGATGAGCTGCGCTTTATAGTGCTCGCCTGCCTGCTTAAAAAATTCGATAGCCTCATCGCGGCTGACTACGCGCCGTTCTACCGGTTCATCCAAGCGGGCTAATGTCTTCATCTGCGCTTCAATAGCAGCGAGATCTTCTGGGGTAAAGGGGCGTGTATACGCGAAGTCGTAATAA
Organism: Mycoavidus cysteinexigens; assembly: GCA_031963365.1. Classification (GTDB taxonomy): domain Bacteria; phylum Pseudomonadota; class Gammaproteobacteria; order Burkholderiales; family Burkholderiaceae; genus JASSUD01. Next base: position 4,299 of record JASSUF010000095.1, on the reverse strand, counting down.
AACCCGTCTTCAATAACAGGCCCGATAGTAACTTGGGCTTCTGGATACAGCGTTTTCACTGCATAGGCCAAAAGATGCGCGGCAGAATGGCGCAAAATCTCTAGGCCTTCAGGGTCTTTATCTGTAATGATAGACAGCGTTGAGTCGCTCTCGATACGTGCGCAAGTATCGACCAAAGTGCCATTTAACTTGCCACCGAGCGCTGCTTTTGCTAGGCCAGAACCAATGTTCGCTGCAACTTCGGCAACCGTTACGGGGTGCTCGAAAGTGCGTGCGGATCCATCGGGCAGGCGTACTGAAATCATGAACGTTCTCTTGCGCGGTATGTAAATTAATGTGTAGGAGGAGCTTTTGAACGGCCTCTAGAACCTGTTTAGAGAGGCAGTCAGTACGAAGAAAGTAATGCACCATAAAAAAATGCGGCCTAGCTCAATGGTCCAAGGCCGCATTTTTAGCACATCGGTAAAGCGGGTACTGCTAAAAAAGCACTTTTTCCCTAGAATTTTTTCTAAGAACCCTATTAAAAAGGACAGTACTCTATGCAAATAACAGGCTAGCCACCGCAGCAAAAATATCAAAATATGCATTGGTAGGCTCGATTGGACTCGAACCAACGACCCCCACCATGTCAAGGTGGTGCTCTAACCAGCTGAGCTACGAGCCTAAAGGGCGCGCATTGTAAAACGCTTTTTAAAGAAAAGCGACCCTTATTTAAGTTTGTTTATTCCATTTTATCTCTTGCAACACGGTTGTGGCGATTTCTTCAATGGATTTATGGGTTGAATCCAGCCATTTAATGCCTTCACGGCGCATCATGGCCTCGGCTTCATGGATTTCATAGCGGCAATTTTCTACTGCAGCATAACGACTGCCAGGCCGGCGCCCATTGCGAATATCGGTTAAGCGACCCGGTTCAATCGAGAGCCCGAAAATTTTGTCTTTATAAGGTAATAGCGCGCCAGGCAATTTGCCGCGCTCGAAATCTTCAGGAATCAACGGATAATTTGCAACCTTCACGCCATATTGCATAGCAAGATAGAGGCTAGTGGGCGTTTTGCCACTGCGTGAAACCCCCACTAAGATCACATCCGCTGCCTCTAAATTTTTATTGGATTGCCCGTCATCATGTGCCAAAGAGAAATTGATCGCATCGATACGGTTTTTATATTCCTGTGAATCTGCTTGATGGCCGCGCCCAATTTCATGGGTGGAATTTATTTTTAGCGTTTTTTCAAGCGGCCCTATAAACGGAGACAGCATATCCATCACCAGTGCTTGCGCCTCTTGAATAATTGCCTTCAGAGGTTGATTGACCAGGGTCGTAAATACGATGGCAGTAGGGGCGCTAGCATTCGCAGAGGCCAGTGCATTAATTCTATGCAGTGCGTGGTGTGCTTTTTCAACCGTATCGATAAAAGGTAAACGCACTAAATGAAATTTAGTGTCAAATTGAGACAATACTGAGTGTGCAAAGGTTTCAGCAGTAATTCCGGTGCCATCTGAGACGATAAATACGGTATGAGACATAATATGAACCCTTTGGAGCAATTGAGGGCATGCTCTAGACAATAAATAGAGGAATGAATAATAAAGAGGCGCTAGAATAGCGCCCTTTTTAGCTAATAGCATTTTTACCTTTATCTTCCACTGCATGAAGGGTTTTTCCTATGAGTACCAGCAGCACTACATCTGGCAATACGTCCTCCACTGCCGATGTATCCCGCCTCTCGCAAGATCTCTTTCCTATAACTTTAGATGGTGAAATAGGCTCACAACATGAATATGTGGTGCCCTTTGAGGCGGTGCGTATGAGCGATGTAGAGCGCGTTGGAGGAAAAAATGCCTCGCTAGGCGAAATGATTAGCCAGCTTACAAGCGCTGGAGTGCGCGTGCCAGGTGGTTTTGCAACCACTGCGCAAGCTTTTCGTGACTTTTTGCACTACAACAAATTAACTGCCCGCATTGAAGTTTGTCTGAAAAATCTAGACGTAGAAGATATGCGCGCGCTCACACAAGCTGGCGCGCAAATCCGCGAATGGATAGCGCAAGCTCCTTTGCAGCCACGCCTTGTTGAAGAAATTCGCGCCCACTTTGCGCGATTGGAAAATGCAAGTCCGCGCGGTGCAAACCAAGCTCTCCCATCCTTCGCTGTGCGCTCCTCAGCTACCGCAGAAGATCTTCCAGATGCTTCGTTTGCAGGGCAACAAGAGACCTATTTAAACGTAGTGGGTATTGATGAAGTCCTGCAGCGCACCAAAGAAGTTTTTGCTTCGCTCTATAACGATCGTGCCATTTCTTACCGCGTACACAAAGGATTTTGCCATGCGGATGTAGCCTTATCTGTAGGCGTGCAACGTATGGTGCGCTCCGATATCGGTGCTGCGGGTGTCATGTTTACTTTAGATACCGAATCCGGTTTTCAGAATGCAGTATTCATCACATCCAGCTACGGCTTAGGCGAAGCGGTCGTCCAAGGTGCGGTAGATCCAGATGAGTTTTACGTCTTTAAACCCACACTAGCCCAAAATAAATTCCCCATTTTGCGTCGTTCCATGGGATCGAAGCGCCTAAAAATGGAGTTTAACGAACAGGCAAAAGCAGGCGTGCGTACGATAGATGTCAGTGCGCAAGACCAAAACCGCTATTCGCTAAGCGATGAAGACGTGATTGCCCTTGCGCGTTACGCCGTTATTATTGAGAAGCACTATCAGCGCCCTATGGATATTGAATGGGGTAAAGATGGCCTAGATGGGCAGCTCTATATTTTGCAAGCGCGTCCAGAGACCGTAAAAAGCCAAGCGACTGGCAAGGCCGAGCAGCGCTTTAGATTGAAGGGAGAGGCTCCTGTACTCGTACGTGGCCGCGCTATTGGTCAAAAAGTAGGAATAGGGCCTGTTCGTGTAGTGAACGATGTCTCTGAAATGGAATTAGTGCAACCCGGAGACATATTAGTAGCCGATATGACCGACCCGAATTGGGAGCCGGTGATGAAGCGTGCAGCAGCGGTCGTGACCAATCGAGGAGGGCGCACCTGTCATGCCGCCATCATCGCACGGGAACTAGGTGTGCCTGCCGTAGTAGGGTGTTCCGATGCCACAGAACGCCTTAAAAACGGCATGGTCGTAACTGTTTCTTGTGCAGAAGGGGATGAAGGGCGTGTGTATGAAGGTGCACGCGATACCGAAATCACGGAAATAGAAACCGGCGCATTGCCTGAGTTACCTATTAAAATCATGATGAATATAGGTAACCCTCAACTCGCTTTTGAGTTCTCTCAAATACCCAATGCAGGTGTTGGGTTGGCGCGCTTGGAATTTATGGTCAATAACACGATCGGTGTGCATCCAAAAGCCTTATTAGACTATCCCGCATTAGATCCCGAACTTAAGCTTGCCGTAGAGCGAGCAGCACGAGGCCATGCCTCACCCCGTGCATTTTATGTAGACAAGCTCGCAGAAGGGATCTCCACCATTGCTGCAGCGTTTCACCCCCGTCCCGTTATTATCCGATTGTCCGATTTCAAATCGAATGAATACAAGAAATTAGTCGGCGGCTCATACTACGAGCCCGATGAAGAAAACCCAATGCTGGGCTTCAGAGGTGCTTCCCGCTATCTAGCCGAAGACTTTGCAACCGCTTTTGAGCTGGAATGTGTCGCGCTCAAACGCGTGCGGGAAGAAATGGGCCTAGAAAATGTTGAAATCATGGTGCCTTTCGTACGCACGCTCAGGCAAGCCGAGCAAGTGGTGGCACTGTTAGAAAAAAATGGCTTAAAACGTGGCGAAAAGGGCCTACGCCTCATCATGATGTGTGAAGTGCCCTCTAATGCTATTTTGGCTGAAGAATTCTTACAGTATTTTGATGGCTTTTCCGTTGGCTCTAACGATTTGACCCAGCTGACCCTAGGCTTAGACCGCGACTCTGGCATGAGCTGGCTCACTCAAGATTTTGATGAACGCGACCCTGCAGTGCTCTTCTTGCTACGCCGTGCGATAGAAGCCTGTAAAAAACAAGGAAAATACATAGGCATCTGCGGCCAGGGCCCATCCGATCATCCAGACTTTGCAGCGTGGCTGATGAAAGAGGGTTTAACTTCGCTGTCTCTGAATCCCGATACCGTGTTGCAAACCTGGCGCGCATTAGGGGAGTAAAGGTTGGTTGGTGGTGAGCAACATTTGCCAACATGCACACCACCTTACCTTTAATCATCGCTTTTTGGTCTGTATATGCAGGTTTTAAAAAGCCGGTGGTATGCATGTTGGGGTTCGTACCTCACCACCAACCTACAATGAACGGTAG
>JASSUF010000094.1:0-10220 GCA_031963365.1 Mycoavidus cysteinexigens | reverse complement strand
CTTGCACCTCCAAGATTGCGCCCATGCTGGGCGCACCCAAAAAAACCTTCCACAAAAACATGCTGCGCCCTCATTGCAAGTAATGTATCCAGAATTTTTTTCTTAGAAGTGAGTGAAGTAGTAAGCGCTCCCGACGGCATATCCACCAATACACAGGGCTGTTTTAAATGTCTGATGGTGCCAAAATTGGGGTCGCCACAAAAAACTAGCTCTTCTCCATCAATACGTTGACTATTTTCTGAATTAAAAATGGGCGCTGAGTCCATATTATGGAATAGGTCTTCGCTACAATCTAACTTATACAATTTTTGTGGAAGCCCTTCCTGACCAAAATAGGTTCCAACATCTGGAATAGCATCGCCTATCAAAACGACTTCTGCCCCTTTATTTCTATTAAAAAATGCTTTCAATGATTCGATGGTAGAGGCATGTATTTCAACACCAGGGGTCAAATAAAAATAAATAAATACAGGATCTATCGCTCGTAAAATTTCAGCCTGATACGGATTTAATACTTGGCCAGCGCTATAAACTCCTCCAGCTGCATTGACACCAAAAATATCCATCACTCTTAGCATATCTCTAAAGATTTTACCTGTTTTATCAGGCCGGCCTTTTTTGATATTTTCATAATACCATTTAGTCACATCCAGATCGATTTTATGGGTGCTTTCATGATATTGCTTCGGCAAATTAAATGGTATTTCCGGTATATTTTTACTATGCTTTTCTGATAGAAAAATAGTATTTGAATGTATATATTTACTGCAGCCTTCCAGAAAAATATGTTGTGCCCCAATAATAAAAAGTGCATCCAGAACTTTTTTCCTGTCGGCCAGTTCATCTTTTTCATAGCTATACTGTAAATACCTAACTACCCCTGCTCCAGGACGACCATGGGATATTAATTTCTCCCCTGCAACCAACTGTTTTTCGCTGAAAATACCGCTCAAATTATTCGATACAAATGCTGTAGCTTTGTCCAATAATTTTCTTTTATATAGATTTTTCGCTTCTACTGAAAAATCTACTTCCTTTACTGAGCAGGGCTTTACTGAAAAATCTATTTTTTTTGTTTGCACCCAGCGCACACCATGTATCATGATTCCACTCCCCAGCACGGAATAAATAGAAAAACGGCCTAGCTTAAGGCAAGCTAGGCCGTTTTTCTATACCTTAATATAGGTATCACTCCACACCGTCTTCATTGCAAAACTATTTCTTTACAAGGAATAATACATTTCAAACTCTACCGGATGCGTCGTCATACGTAAACGCGTCACTTCCGCCTCTTTCAACTCTAAATAGGCATCAATCATACTGTTACTAAATACTCCGCCTCGCGTTAAAAAGGCGCGGTCTTGATCTAAGTTTTCTAAAGCTTGCTCTAAGCTAGAACACACCGTGGGGATATTTTGGTTCTCTTCAGGAGGAAGATCGTATAAATTTTTCTCCGCAGCCTCACCCGGGTGAATTTTATTTTGCACACCATCTAAGCCGGCCATCAATAAAGCAGAAAAAGCCAGATAGGGATTAGCCATAGCATCCGGAAAGCGCGTCTCAATACGACGGCCTCGTGCATTGGTCACATACGGAATGCGAATTGCTGCAGAGCGGTTACGAGCTGAATAGGCCAGTTTTACAGGTGCTTCATAGCCCGGCACTAGACGTTTGTAAGAGTTAGTCGTTGGATTGGTAAACGCATTGAGTGCACGAGCATGCTTCATAATTCCGCCCAAATAATAGAGCGCGAATTCGGAAAGCCCTGCGTAATCGTTGCCGGCAAACAAATTTTGTCCATCTTTCCAGATAGATTGGTGTACGTGCATACCCGAGCCGTTATCACCCACCACAGGCTTAGGCATAAACGTTGCCGTTTTTCCTAGCCGATGCGCGACGTTATGCACAATATATTTAAACGTCTGCGTCCAATCTGCACGCTGAACCAGTGTAGAAAATTTGGTGCCGATTTCGTTTTGCCCTTGACCGGCCACTTCATGGTGATGCACTTCTACAGGAATGCCGATTTGCTCAAGCAGCAAACACATTTCTGAGCGCATATCTTGAAAAGTATCTACAGGCGCTACTGGGAAATACCCGCCTTTAGTATTGGGCCGGTGTCCACTATTACCCCCTGCGTACTCTTTGGAAGAAGACCAAGGCGCTTCTTGAGAGTCAATCGCCACAAAAGAGCCTGACATATCGACTTGCCAGCGCACGGAATCAAAAACAAAAAATTCTGGTTCAGGACCGAAATAAGCGGTATCTCCCAACCCTGTGCTCTTTAAATAAGCCTCTGCACGCCTTGCCAAAGAACGAGGGTCGCGCTCATATCCTTTTCCATCAAATGGTTCGATCACATCACAGGTCAACACCAGCGTTGGATCATTATAAAAAGGATCTACATAGGCAGTTTTAGGATCCGGAATAAGCAGCATATCCGATGCCTCAATACCCTTCCACCCGGCAATTGAAGAGCCATCAAAAGCTTGGCCGCTTTCAAATTTATCTGCATCAAATGCACTAGCAGGCACAGACACATGCTGCTCTTTCCCTCGCGTATCCGTAAACCGCAAATCGATAAACTGGATATTGGCATCTTTCACACACTGCAAAACCTGCGCAACGCTCTGTATACCTGCCACTTGATTGTTGATCCCTGCTTGCGCAGTATTCTGACCCATCCCTCGCTCCTTCCTCATCATCCCGTGATTGCTGCGCTACCTGATTGCTCCGGCACAAAAAAGTACCAGCGCCAATGTAAAAAACGTGATTCTAGCGAACAAACCATTTTTTTATGCAACCTTATTCATAAATGACTATTTCAATCTGCAATTTACGGTCTATAATCGCGCCCTTATGCAATTTGCTTGTAGTTAAGAACACGCAGGATATGTGGTACATTCCTATTTCTCTCGTGTGTTCTGAGCACATTCTAAAAATGCGCCCGTGGCGGAATAGGTAGACGCAAGAGACTTAAAATCTCTCGCCTACTGGGCGTGTCGGTTCGAGTCCGACCGGGCGCACCATTTTATTTTGATTGTTGTCGTAGGACTTGTACTCTGACAAAAACCCCCGGATAGTCCTGTGCGCTACCGGGGGTTTTTATTTACTAGGAGGCCTCTCATGAAGACTGCGCCTGAATTTATTGCGACCGATGCGCAAGTAGACCCTGATCTACGCCAATCCTTTCCCAATTCCAGCAAGGTGTATATAAAAGGCTCCCGCCGCGATCTACTCGTGCCGATGCGCAAAATTGAACAGTCAGAGACACCGACCCAGGGCCCACGAGAGGAAAATCCTCCCGTTTATATCTACGACACTTCGGGCCCCTATACAGATCCACAAGCCTCTATCGATATTCGAGCGGGCTTACCTCCTATACGCGCCGCATGGATTGAGGAGCGCGCAGATACCGAATTATTAAACGGCTACACCAGCAACTTTAGTCGTGCATTACAAGAAACACAGCAAAAAGCAGAAGCGCCATGGCGCTTCTCAGGCTCGCCAAAAGCCCCTCGTCGTGCGCGCAGTGGTGAAAATGTCACGCAAATGCACGCAGCCAAGAAAGGCATCATTACGCCCGAAATGGAATTTGTCGCGATCCGTGAAAACCAACAACGCTCCGAATACATTACCAGCCTCAAAGAAAGCGGCCTCATGGGCAAAAAAATGGCCCAACTATTATGCCGCCAGCATGCAGGTGAAGCATTTGGTGCGCAACTTAGCGAGCGGCAACGTGTTGAGCGCGTAGAAAGTGTACTCACGCAAATGGAAGGGATGGACATCACCGCTGAATTTGTGCGTGACGAAATCGCTAAAGGCCGTGCGATTATTCCGAATAACATTAATCACCCTGAAAGCGAGCCGATGATTATCGGACGTAATTTCTTGGTAAAGGTAAACGCCAATATTGGCAACTCTGCAGTGACCTCCTCCATCGGTGAAGAAGTCGACAAAATGATTTGGGCTACCCGCTGGGGTGCAGACACGATCATGGATCTATCCACGGGCAAACGCATTCATGAAACCCGTGAATGGATTATCCGCAATAGCCCCGTGCCCATTGGTACGGTACCGATCTATCAAGCTTTAGAGAAAGTAAACGGCCGTGTCGAAGCACTCACCTGGCCTATTTTTAGAGACACCTTGATTGAGCAAGCCGAGCAAGGAGTTGATTACTTCACCATCCATGCAGGCATACGCCTACGCCATATCCCCCTTACTGCGAACCGGATGACAGGTATTGTCTCCCGCGGAGGCTCCATCATGGCTAAGTGGTGTTTAGCACACCACAACGAAAGCTTTCTGTATGAATACTTCGAAGATATTTGCGACATCATGAAAAGCTATGATGTGAGCTTTTCATTAGGTGATGGACTGCGTCCTGGCTCGATCTACGATGCCAACGATGAAGCCCAGTTCGCTGAGCTTCAAACGCTAGGAGAATTGACAGAAATTGCCTGGCAATATGATGTACAAACGATGGTTGAAGGACCAGGCCATGTACCCATGCAACTTATCAAAGAAAATATGGATAAGCAGCTTGAGATATGCCGTGAAGCCCCTTTCTATACGCTAGGCCCTCTAACGACCGATATCGCTCCAGGCTATGACCACATTACCTCGGGCATAGGTGCAGCAATGATCGGCTGGTATGGCACCGCTATGCTCTGCTATGTAACGCCTAAAGAGCATTTAGGCCTACCCAACAAAGAAGACGTAAAAGAAGGGATGATCACCTACAAACTCGCTGCACACGCAGCGGATTTGGCAAAAGGACATCCAGGCGCTCAGATTCGAGATAATGCGCTGTCTAAAGCACGCTTCGAATTCCGCTGGGAAGATCAATTTAATTTAAGCCTAGATCCAGATCGCTCCCGCGCCTATCACGATGCCACGCTACCCAAAGAATCTGCAAAAGTAGCGCACTTCTGCTCCATGTGTGGCCCCCACTTTTGCTCGATGAAAATCACGCAAGACATCCGAGACTTCGCCGCGCAAAAATCGCTTTCTGCAGAACAAGTCTTACAAGATGGCTTACACAAAAAAGCGGTGGAATTTTCAGAAGTAGGAGGGGAAATTTACGTGAAGCAGTAAACCATTATTAGGGTGTGTCCTCCATATAAAGGGCTCCTAGAGCCCTTTATTTTTTGATTTTCTAGAATACGCTTCGCTGCACCATACTTTTTTTCTAATACACATCTCTTTATCTCTTGATATTTTCTACAGTGCACTTTGAATGCGCTCTATCTGGCCTCTATACATAGAGCGACCAAAGGGCTAAAGGGCTTTGAGCCCTATGAAGCGAATGCTATACGGAGCTGTCAGCCGTATGTGTACTGGAGAAAGAGATGCCTCATTTAACCCCTACGAACCCTAGTTCTATTGGTAAAGAATCAAGCGCAATTCCTGCTACTGCAGACCATAGTGGTATGGTTACCCAGCATATTATCGGGACTCCTTCCACACGAAAATCTCCTGTAAAACCATCGGGCAAATTACAGAATATTCCTTTTGCACCGCCGCTCCCCTCTACCAACGCCGCAAATCGACCTTCCAGTGATCATATCATTCAGATAGGGACGCTCTCCCCCTGCACAGGCAATATTGGAATACGAAGCGAAAGCCCTAAACCTCAGAGCATATGCATATCCAACTCCCCTTCTTCCATATCAGAATCAAGAAGGAGGAAGGTAAAAGCTGCAATTCAATTAATCGGCTTTGGTCTTTTTTTAACAGGAGCGGTACCGCTAGCACTAGCCGCTAAAAGCGGTGCAGACTCTTCTTTTAACCCCACTTTAGCCAGTGGGGGGGCTGGAACTATGGTCATAGGCATGATAGCGATCTGTTGCGGCATACGCCAATAATACGGCTAAGCGCAATGGCCCCTCTCAAGGCAAATCGATGGATGCACGGTTTATCTACCAGATCTCCCTATCCTTAGATAACTGGCATGATCAACCCGTGCACACTGCGGAATTTTAATATTCCGCCCTATATTACGGACTCTTAGATATGCCCATGCCTGCTAACACTAGGCCTACAGACAATGGCATAAGCCCTCCAATACCTAAGCCCATAATAATATTAGGGTGAATATATACCTGTTCATTAGGGGCATAGTGTAAATACATTGCGCCCCCTACCATAGCAAGCCCTTTGACGACAAACATTGCACCCATTGCTTTATAGCATCCACCTCTATTTTTACCTTTATTTTGATAGATGTTCTCAGTTTGAGTAGATCTAGAATGCTCATTATCAGTGGCAGTTGGTAGCTTCCATCTGTCAATTTCATAACGCTCTGATTGAAATCCGTTAGTTTGACAACGCCCTAATGGACTAGGTGTAAATGACTTTTGGACAGCCCGATGTGGCATTCGAGGCTCATTCTGATAATTAATGCGCCCAAAATGTGCTCGCGGATTATTATTCATTGTCAGATCATTCATTTGCTCCCCCCTCCTGTTTATACCCATGCGCTGAGTAAACACAGCAACACATCCTCACATGTACTTTTTAGAGTACCTTGCACCGCGTTATATAAACTCCAAGAGTAATAACGTAGCTAGATGTGCACTGTAGGAAAGATCTATATACAGAGCAGGAGAACAATAGAAAAATCGTATGAAAAGGCGAAGTTATACACACCATTACGTTACACAACGTGCAAGAGCGTTCGATATTGTTACTAACTGATGTTATGCAGGTATTCAACAAGCCTGTGGTATGCATGTTGGGGTTCGTACCTCACCACCAACCTACCATTACCAATGCATGCACGCTATAACCAGCTGCCATATTACAGCGCACTCCTTCAATCGTTTGATAACGCGTATACCAATCGGCCAGCGCCATCCATGCTCGCGCCTACCGGCCATGCCCTTACAATCCCACACACTACATTGACCGCTGCTGTTTTCCACGCGAACGGGCCAGCCTCTGCTGAATGACTCGTGCTTTCTCTATGGGGAATGCCAAAAAATCAACTAAATAGGGTATTTTTATTAAAATGGTTGATTAATTAACTTGTTTGGTTTAATTTTATGCCTAGACACTCTCAGTTACTTCGAAATGTCGAAAACAGGGCCTGGGCATGCAGTGCATTTACTCGCTACCCAAGCTACATAAAAAACCTAGCGTTCATGGCGAGAAAATTATGCTTCATTCCGTGTACCACCTCTGCCTAGCTACCGTTCTCCTATTACTACCTATTTAGGGGAGAAATATGCTTGGCAAAAATCTCGTAAATTTACCTAATCCGTATACACAAAACTACCGATTTCCTTCACATAGGCCTCAATTAATGGCCCGCAATCCGGGACATAGGGCGCCTCCTTCTGGATTAGTGGGCTCTAACCCATATCATAGCCCTCAACTAAGAGCCTGCAATCCAGCACATCATAGGGCACTTTATTCTGCAATAGTTGGCTCCAATCCATATCATAGGCCTCAACTAATTCCCCGCAATCCAGGGCATAAAGCGCCTCCTTGTGAATCTATTAGCTCTATCCCACAAAATCGTGGAACAGAAAAAGACATGGATGCCGCTATTCAACAACGCGCATCAAATCCAAAGGCCATTGCATCATCTTTTAGCACTACCAATAAAAAACCTGAATGGAAGCGGTTAAGCGCTGTGTGTGTAGAAGCCCAAGGCAACCTTGAAGTCTCATGGTCAGACCTTGAAAAAAATGTGGTCAAAGCATACCTATTTAAAGCGGACAAAGTAACTATTCAACGGCATATTGAAGCAGGGCTACATCAAGTCAAAATCATTTACAAAATCACACAAGCACTTTGTGAAAAAGACACTGCAGAAAACCAATGCCAGCTTAAAAGCGCGTTAAAAGAATTAGAACGCATTAAGTTAGCCGCCACACCACAACCCATAAAACAACGTCAAACCCCTGCCACACATGGAGCAGTAGCCTGTTTTTTAAAAGAATTACATGGATTCTTAGCCCCAGTAGCACTAATGGGTTGGGGATTAATTGCGCAATCAGGCCTGGTATCACATATTACAGTGCAACACATGGCTTTCATAAGCGGAGCCATTAGCATCATTTGGACCATAGCAACCTATTTTAAAAACCGTGCCGAGCAGGCAAACACAGAAGATCAACTCAAGTTGATTCAAGTATGTAACTCATTAATGGAGAATTTTATGGACATAGGCATGCTACACAATTTACCTCAACGCACTGAGCATGTAGTCGTACAGCGGAATGGAAATTTTGCTGAATTTGTCACAGTAGCAACCAACTTGGAAGCAGAAGTGAATGCACTTCACGAATATGTAGGTCTAGTAACAGAGAGCTCGACTCAAAAACTAAGTGTATTAGAACGAGAATTAAATCAAAAAATTGACAACGTTGCGCGCGCACAAGAACGCATGGAAGTAAAATTAAACAGAATAGTAAGTGAACAAATTGTAAAACTTGAAAATGACATGACTGAGGTGAAAGCAAACCTAGGACTTATTCTCACGCTACTTCAAAATAAAGCGCAGTAAAAATATCTAAAAACCATTTCCACTAAATATCGCGTAGGTTGGTGGTGACGAAGGAACCCCAACATGCACACCACTACCTCTTTTAAAACCAGCTTATACATTAACGCAGGCATTCAAAAAGACTATGGTATGCATGTTGGGGTTCCTTCGTCACCACCAACCTACATTGATGCATAGGTTTTTGATTGGCACAAACCTACGCTTTTTTCAAAAAATAATGCTAATCCATAAGCAAACGCTCAACGGGCTGACCATTTTTTAAATGCTTTTCAATAATTTCATCTACATCAGATTGGTCCATGCACGTATACCAAGTACCTTCCGGATACACCACTGCCGCAGGCCCCTCTTCGCAACGCCCTAAACATCCTGCCGAACTCACGCGCACCTTCCCAGGCCCAGCCAAATCAAGCGCTTTCACTTGCTTTTTGGCATAACTCATAAGCTCTTTTGAACCTCGGTTTGCACAGCAAGGACGCACATCATCTGCACGCTGGTTAGTACAAAAAAATAGATGGTTTTTATAAAAACTGGGGGAGGACATCGCTATATACCTGATGAAATGGGATAAATTTTTATTGTAAAAATTAGCCCTAGCAAGAAAGGACTGCAATTTTAATACCAAGACACCTGCATGTACACACGCATATTTTAAAAAGTCCGCCGCCCTGCCCTATATATTTTAAATAGAAAATTTCATTTTATCGCGACACACCAAAACCCTTTTGAGCAAAAATCATTTTTTTGTATTCCCAATCATTTCTAGTTCTTAAAAAGAAAAGCCTCACCTTATTCAGCAAAGTTGGTTTTACAGGATTATCCATATTCGGAGCATCCCTGAATATTTCTAAAATCCTCAACAGCCTTGGTTGTGTAAGTGCACGCTTATTCAAAGCCTTTTTAAATAATCCTTTGTTCTCATCACTAAAATTACATTCAGCAGACACTCTTTCAAAAATATCATCCACATTACTGTTTTCCAAAACAATAGCACCAGACTGTAATAATTCAATACACTTATTTAATTGTGCTCGAGGATTATTTTGAATAGGTTTTTTTGGGGGCTCCACATCACTTTCTGAGCTAGCGCGAGATACAGGAGAATCAACCAGCAATTCTCTCCCATTATCATGAGGAGGATATATTGAAATTTTAAGAGGCACACGTGTACTTTCAATACCATCGTCATACCCTTCAAATTTTCTTGAATTTAAAAAGTTTGACTCATAAAAATGAGGCTGCATGGTTCGATGCGGAGGAGAAGCAAGCGATGCAATCGTAGATCTATTATTATAATTTTCTCCCCCTCTCCTATAATTATTTTTTGATATAGCGGGCAATACCTCACTAGCACATCTCGAATCAAGATGACTTTGCTGATTTTGTATGGGTCTGCACCTTGCCGCTGACTTCAGTTGCACAGGAAGCGGCCTACTTTTCTGTATATTATTATCAATAAAATATGTTGCAGAGGGGTTAATAAAATGAGCTGGCACCTCCCGATTTGCCTTTACATTTTGGCGTACTCCATACGACACATTCTGCCCACCTAATCCAGCCCCTTGCACACGCATTACATGTTCCTTATAAATTCTATGTTTTCCTATTGCACCCTCTGTGCAGTTTCGCGGTAGGATACATTCTTGAACATCGGCATAGGGGGCAGCCTTCTGAGGCTGCACCCCTGCCACACCACCCGGCA
>JASSUF010000093.1:0-10225 GCA_031963365.1 Mycoavidus cysteinexigens | reverse complement strand
AGCTGGCTTTTAAACGCTTAAAGTCTTTATTGCAGTTAGGACACCTTAAAAAGACAGATCCTAAAGGGGCAAAAGCTTGGTTGCAAGGTAAGCTACTGGTGGCTACTTTAATTGAAACGTTGCTTGCTGTGGGCGAGCGTTTTTCCCCCTGATGGTACTTTTTGCGCCATCCGTTTTAAACGGCGATGTCTCTGGCGAGAGGTTGCTATGATGCGCTCTCTTCTTGCTCGCGCTGTCAATCCGGTCATCTCGATAATAGATGCTCTGATGTCATGGGGGGTTATCGCTGCGGCATTGCGGGAACGTCCTCGACAGCGGTCTTATCAGCGCGACCGTAGCTTTGTATTTTAGGTTAGCGCTTATGGGGTTCGTACCTCACCACCAACCTACCTCTTCGCTCCTCGCACTTCCCCCTCATTTTTGAGATAGCGCAGGCCCTCTCTTTCTGACCTTAAAGTTATGTAAAACGCTGACAATTGGGTGTATTGCCTTTTTAGACAATCTTTCACAACACCTTATTTATTTTTACACAACCAAAAGATGGCATCTTCCGAAACCTACGCAAGCTCCCCTTCTACACCACACTATCAAATCGTTTCTTTTGGTGACAGCCTATCCGATGTAGGTACTTATGCTCCAGCGGCAGCTAGTTTTGGTGGTGGGCGATTTACTACCAATCCAGGGGAAGTTTGGACGCAAGTTCTAGCTCGCTCTTATGGAGATTGTCTCACTGCGGCTTATACCGGTGGATTTGGAACGCCATTAATAGCGAACCCTGGCGGTTTTGGATATGGGCAAGGAGGAGCGCGGGTTGAACGCCCCATTCCTTTTTCAGGGAATACAACACTGTATGCGTTCTCTTCTGATCCCAACTCGCTTATATCCCCATTGCAGGCGCTACGAAATACGCAGGCAAATATAGCGTCAGCAGAACCAGGCAGCGGAGTCGGTATGGGTTTAAGTGGTACATCTATTACCAGTCAAATACGCTGCTATCTAGACCACCATCATCAATTTAATGCTTCTCAGTTGGTTCTGATGAATGGAGGAGGCAATGATATTCTGGCTAATGCTTCTGCCGCAGCGATAGGAGACATCCCTTTTCCTGAAGCTATTAAGGCCATCCAAACCGCTGCCATCCAATATGCTGGATTGATACAAACGGTATATGAAAATGGGGCTCAAAATCTTATTACAACCAATATACCGGATCTGGGCCATACCCCAATAGGTGCCACAGACCTGGAAACTAGTACTGTGCTCACGGAACTGTCGATATTGTTTAATACCACCTTTATGCAGTCTCTAGAAGCCAGTCTGCCTGCAGAGCACACGGTAATTACCATCGATGCATTTGCCTTTATCAATCAAATGCTGCAAACGTACCAAGAACATGGTTTTTCCGTAAGCAATACCAGCATTGCTTGCAAACTTGGGCTACTTCCAGAATGCTATCAAAGCGCTTTATTTTGCTCCCCCGCTTTATATGTTGAACCTAATGCGGATCAAACTTATATGTTTGCAGATAGCGTGCACCCATCCAGCCATCTGCATGCTTTATTTGCTGAGCACGTTAAAGAGCAATTTGAAGCAAGCTTGGCCCATCGCTCTAACCTATCTATAGCAGCCGCTTGATGGCTCATGTTACGCAGGTATTCAAAAGGGCAGTGGTATGCGTGTTGGGGTTCCTTCGTCACCACCAACCTACCATTCTTTGCTTTTCTTGTGGTTGGTTGAATCAAGCTATTTGCAAAGCGGAAATGCGCTTTATCTAAGCATTATCAAATGCCGCAGCGGCACGGCTCAAACGATCATGAATCGCTGCCCAAGCAGGGTCGTCAGAAGGAGGCGTCTCCACCAAGATACGTTGGCTGTTTGTAGCTTCTAGATCACGCAAGACTTGATAGAGCACATGTGCATAAGCATCCGGTTGTGCAGGCATCTGAATGCTATGCACATTGGGCATACTTGGATTATCGGAGGGAGTGGGAGACTGCGCAGAAACGTTTGGAAAAAAACCGCTATACGTTACCCAGGCTATAGCATGCTCTGCAGGGTATTGTTTAAGCACGGAAGGCAAGGCTTGTGCATCACATAGACTCAACGGAATTCTAGGGGCATAGTGCGCTTTAAGCGCTCCAGAAACTCTAGGGATCGCCTGTTGATCCTGCAAATCTTCTTTATACAAAGGCCAAGCGCCAATTACTTCAGCAAGTTGCCCAGCATGGAGTTGCCCAGCTCGCAGCAATACGGGGCGATCTTGGGATACATCTAAAATAGTGGATTCCAGCCCAACCTGGCAGGCCCCTGCATCGAGAACCAGTACCGCATCCCCAAACTCATCTCGCACATGCGCAGCCGTAGTAGGGCTTACACGGCCGAAGCGATTGGCTGAAGGAGCCGCAATTCCCCGAGGAAGGCTGTGAGTGACATCCGTCGTTTTAGGATAGGCGGAAAAAGCGCGTAATAGTGCTTGAGCAACAGGGTGTGCAGGGCAGCGTAAGCCTATCGTATCCTGACCTCCACTCACCGCATCAGGAATAGCTGCTGCGCGCTTGAATATCAGCGTCAACGGACCAGGCCAAAATGCCTCGATCAAACGATGGGCCAAAGGAGAGATGGAGCCGGCAATCCATTCTGATGGATCTGCCTGCTGGGCAATATGGACAATGACAGGATGGTTGAGCGGGCGGCCTTTAAGAGCAAATAAACGCGCAAGTGCCGCAGGGTCGCACGCGTTGGCTCCAAGCCCGTACACCGTTTCTGTTGGAAAAGCGACCAGCTCTCCTACAGCCAGCCTACGCGCGGCTTCGTCATATTCTTTTATATCATATGGAGCCGCACTCACTGCGCATCCACCATATGTAAAACCTGTGCGCACTCCTGGGCATGCAAACGGGATGCCTCAAGCGTGGAAGCAGTGAGCGTGACATGCCCCATTTTGCGCCCATGCTTAGGTTGTGTTTTGCCATATAGATGGAGATGGGCTCCTGGCACACCCACTATTTCGGCCCAACGTGGAGCGATAAGAGCGGACTCCGCATCTTCATCACGCTTAGATAACTCGGTCATTTCAGAGCCTTGACCATCAAACCAACTATCACCGAGAATATTGAGCATCACCGCAGCAGAGTGTTGATCAGTAGACCCTAATGGCAACCCCGCCATCGCGCGCACCTGCTGCTCAAATTGATTCGTCACGCAAGCATCTACCGTGTAATGGCCTGAATTGTGCGGCCGAGGAGCCATTTCATTTACACATAGCGTGTGGTCTTTGAGCACAAAAAATTCGACACACAGGACTCCCACATACTCTAGGCTATCGGCTATCTTCAAAGCTATTTCGCAAGCTTGTTCACCCTGCGCTTTAGAAATATCAGGAGCGGGTACCTGCGTCTGTATCAAAATACCGTCTTGGTGTTTGTTTTGCGCCAGTGGGTACAGTACGTTAGCGCCATTCACTGCGCGCGCCAACAATACGGAAATTTCACAATCAATATCTACCCGCTTTTCTAGCACACAGGGCACACCCTGCAAATCTGCATGGGCTTTAAGCACTTCTTCTGCCGTGCTTACGCGGATTTGTCCGCGCCCGTCATAACCCAAGCGAGCCGTTTTCAAAATACCTGGCAATACGGCTTGGAGTGCTTCTGGTGTGAAGCGAGCGCAATCCTCATGCGAGGTAATTTCCAAATAAGGCGCTACAGGCAAGCCTAATTCCACCAAAAAACGCTTCTCAGCGATGCGGTCTTGCGCTAAGGCAACACAGGGTGCCGCAGGCGCCACACGCGTAATACGCGCCAAATGTTCGAGCGTTGCAGCAGGCACATTTTCAAATTCGGTAGAAATAGCTTGGCATTTTTGCGCAAAAGCATCCAGTGCTTCTAAATCACTATAGCCTGCACACACATGCTGCTCAGCGATCTTGCCAGCCGGACTCTCGGGGTCTGGGTCTAATACCGCTACGCGGTACCCAAGCGCTTGTGCGGCAAAACAAAACATGCGACCAAGCTGCCCACCACCCAGTATGCCCAGCCATGCACCAGGCAAAACAGGTTGCGGGTCATGCGTGTTTGACGCTTCTACACTTTTTAAAGACGTGTATACAGGCAAAGAATGAGAGGGTTGAGAAGAAGACGTATGCATGATCATTGCTGTTTTGGTAACGGCAATACCTTGGAACAAGCCAAATCGTGCTGGCGTAAGCGAAAGGCATCAAGCTTATGCGCCAGATCGGGCGCATTCACAGCAAGGAGTGCAATCGCAAATAGTGCGGCATTAGCGGCACCCATTTGACCAATTGCAAACGTAGCAACAGGCACGCCTTTTGGCATTTGCACAATAGAATACAGAGAATCAAGGCCCTGCAAATGAGGAGTTGGAATGGGCACGCCCAATACAGGAACCGGCGTCTGAGCAGCCAACATACCCGGCAAATGCGCTGCCCCCCCAGCTCCTGCAATAATGGCTGCCAAACCACGCGCACGCGCGCCTTTGGCATAAACAGCCATCTCTTCTGGCATGCGATGGGCAGAGAGCACCTGCATGCTAAAAGGGACGTCAAATTCTTGCAGCACCATCACGGCGTGCTGCATGACATCCCAGTCTGAGTCCGAACCCATCACTACCCCTATAGAGGGTAAGGTCGAAGTAGAAGGCGTTGAAAAATGCATGAGATTGGTCATAGCAGTCAATATGGGTTAAGCATGCACCCATCTATTCATATTGGTGTAGCGCAGCCGGGCGCGACATTTAGGAAGCAATCAGAAGCTGCAATGCCTCATGATATTTATCGGCAGCCTTCTCAATAACATCTGCAGGCAAGGCAGGAGCAGGAGGTGTTTTAGACCATCCCTGTTGCTCTAACCAATCTCGTATAAATTGCTTATCGAAAGAAGGAGGATTACGTCCTGCAACAAGCGCTTCTTCATACTGATCTGCAGGCCAGAAACGGGATGAGTCCGGCGTGAGCACTTCATCCATCAAATACAACTCGCCTTCTGCATCTACCCCAAACTCAAATTTGGTGTCAGCAATCAATATACCGCGCTGCGCGGCATATTCTGCGGCAGCTCGATAGAGCTTGATACTAACTTCATACACACGCTCGGCTTGCTCTCTTCCCAGCATAGTTTGCATCTGGGAAAAAGAAATACTTTGATCATGCTGCCCAGGAGGCGCTTTCGTAGAAGGCGTAAAAATAGGCTCAGGCAATTTCTCAGCCAACTGCAAACCAGCGGGTAACGGAATACCGCTTACCGTGCCACTCTTTTGATATTCACTCCAAGCGCTTCCTGCCAGATATCCTCTGACTACCGCTTCAACAGGAATAGGTATTAAACGCTTTGCAACGACTGAACGCCCACGTACTTGCTCCGCCTCATCAGCCGTCACTACGGTCTCAGGATCTACACCGGTTAAATGATTTGGGACGATTGACTTCAAATGCTCAAACCAAAAATTCGACATCTGGTTTAGCACGCACCCTTTGCCTGGAATAGGCTGATCAAACAGCACATCAAAAGCAGACAGGCGATCTGTCGTCACAATTAATAAACGATCTTCTCCCAGGGCATAGTTATCCCGCACTTTTCCACGACCAAGCAGGGGCAAAGAAGAAAGCGTTGATTCATATAAAGCAAGCGGATTAGAAGAAGACATTACCGACCACCTTGATAGCGTTGAGCCATTTTCTCTAAAGAAACAGGCTTAATTTTTCCAGCCTGCCCTTCGCAACCAAAAGACAAATAACGCGCACGGCATACTGCCTGTGCAGCAGCAGTAGCTGGTTTTAGAAATTCGCGTGGATCAAATTTACCAGGGTTTTCTGCTAAAAAGCGTCGTATTGCACCCGTCATAGCCAAACGTAAATCGGTATCAATATTGATTTTTCGAACACCATGGCGAATTCCTTCTTGAATTTCTTCAACAGGTACGCCATAGGTTTGCTTCAAATCCCCTCCAAATGCGCGAATCTCAGCAAGCAATTCTTGAGGGACAGAAGAAGAACCATGCATCACCAAATGGGTATTGGGAATGCGCTGGTGAATTTGTTTGATGCGTTCGATTGCCAAGGTTTCACCCGTAGGCTTTTTCGAAAACTTGTACGCACCATGTGAAGTACCAATGGCAATAGCCAGCGCATCGCATCCGGTTTGCGCTACAAAATCAGCAGCTTGTTCAGGGTCGGTCAATAACTGCTCACGGCTCAAGGTCCCTTCTGCACCATGCCCATCTTCTTTATCACCTTGCATGGTTTCTAGCGAGCCTAAACAACCTAGCTCCCCTTCTACCGTCACACCCAGGGAATGCGCAAGCTCTACCACTTTTTTGGTTACTTCGATGTTGTACTCATAACTGGCAACCGTTTTGCCATCCGCGTGCAAGGAGCCATCCATCATTACACTAGTAAAACCATTGCGTATTGCGCTCAAGCATACCGTAGGCGATTGGCCATGATCTTGATGCATCGCAATAGGAATTTCTGGATAGCTCTCTACCGCAGCCTGAATAAGGTGGCGTAAAAAATGCTCTCCTGCGTATTTCCGCGCACCTGCTGACGCTTGCAAAATAACCGGCGCACCTACTGCAGCTGCAGCGGCCATCACGGCCTGCGTCTGTTCTAAATTATTTACATTGAACGCAGGCACGCCATACTCTTCTTCTGCAGCATGATCTAAAAGCTGACGCATTGAGACGAGTGGCATCGTGATCTCCCTTATTAATAAAGCAATCGTTGGCAGGCTGCACGGCTATACTTTAGTCCGGCACAACCCTTAAAAGGCCGCGAGAATAGCAGAAGCTATTTAAGAATACCTAGCCGAACCATTATTTTGCTAAGTAGCGGTTAGCAATTTTAGACATCCTTTTACTCCGAATCTCTTTTATTTAGGGCCTCTCTGGGCTCTTTACTGAACGTGCGCTCTTCACATTCCTCTTCCTTGCAACACGTTGCTCCCAAAACGCCATCAAAAATCCATATTATTGGTGGCCAGTGGAAACGCACACCCTTGCCTGTTTTATCTCTACCAGGCCTACGCCCCACGACTAACCGGGTACGAGAAACTGTGTTTAACTGGCTAGGAAATCACCTAGACGGATGGCGTTGCCTAGATTTATTTGCAGGCAGCGGCGCACTGGGTTTTGAAGCGGCTTCTCGAGGTGCTGCACACGTATTGATGGTAGAAAAAGATACGCGCGCAATCAAACAACTACGCGCTAATCAACAAAAACTACAAGCTGAAATGATTCACATCGTACAGAGTGACGCATTACAGTTTGCAGCTCGTTTACCTGCTGGTAGCTTGGATATCATCTTTTTAGACCCTCCTTTTGCCACAGCCGATACCTCCAATAGCACACCTGGCATAGACAAAATATTAGTAGATGCTATTCGATACGCGTGGAAAGCAATACGCCCTGGAGGATTGATATATATCGAATCGCCTGTAGCGATCAAAGAAGCGACATGGATGGCCTTATTCGAAGATAATTGCCCTTTGACCCATTACAAAGCGTTCGGCGCTGTGCACACTCATTTATTGAGGCGTTAGGATATTTCCTAGGGCAAGCCCTAGAACGACTCGCAGAGTACCAAATTATCACTTAACCAGGAAAAAATATGGGAGTTGCTGTTTACCCAGGCACTTTTGACCCGCTCACCCGCGGACATGAAGATATCGTTCGACGTGCTGCTGGCATTTTTTCGACTGTGATAGTTGGGATTGCAGATAGCCGGAATAAAAAACCCATTTTTACTTTAGATGAGCGGCTGGAAATTGCCCGTGAGGCACTAGCACCCTACCCTAATGTACAAATTAAAGGTTTTTCAGGGCTTTTGACCGAATTTGTAACAAAAAATAATGCGCAAATTATCGTGCGTGGTTTGCGCGTCATGTCTGATTTTGAATATGAATTTCAAATGGCAGGAACCAATCGCTGCTTACTGCCTGAAATAGAAATGGTATTTATGATGCCAGCAGATCGCTATCAATTTATTTCAGGCTCACTGGTACGCGAAATTGCGCAATTTGGTGGAGACGTCAGTAAATTTGTACAACCTTGTGTAGAACGACGGCTCAAACAAAAAGTGCAAAATATACAAGCAACTGATTCGCAATAGAGCGTGCCCTCAATTACCCCAAAGGGCCCATCTTACATACGGGGAAAATCCCATGGCCTTACTGATTACAGAAGAATGCATTAACTGCGATGTATGCGAGCCCGAATGCCCAAATGACGCCATTTCGATGGGACTGGAAATCTATGAAATCGACCCAGACAAATGTACCGAATGCGTCGGCCATTTCGATGAACCTCAATGCCGTCAGGTATGTCCTGTTGACTGCATTCCTCTGCATCCAGACCATATCGAAAGCCGCGAACAATTGCTTCAGAAATACCAACAGCTAACTATGTTGAAGCCCTGAGGTATCTACACCTCTCCCTCAACTTCAAAAATAAAAATACCAAAACGGACTCTTTGATGAACGAAGAAATTCTTGTACACCGCACCCCCCAAGAAACCCGCGTTGCCATGGTTCAACAAGGTGTAGTACAAGAGCTACACGTTGAGCGAACGCTAGAGAGAGGGTACGTAGGCAATTTATACCTTGGACAAGTAACGCGAATCTTGCCAGGCATACAATCTGCTTTTATCAATATAGGGCTAGAACGCACCGCGTTTCTACACGTGGTAGATATTTGGCGCCCACGTGTTGCTACGGAATCCGCTGATTCAACACAAGCAGAAGCATCAGAGACCGCAAGACCCTCATCCTCTTACCTTTCTAGCATTTCTGTCCCACCCATCGAAAAAATACTATTCGAGGGACAAATGCTCATGGTGCAAATTTTAAAAGATCCCATGGGCGCTAAAGGTGCAAGGCTATCGACACAAATAAGCATTGCCGGCCGCACGCTCGTTTACTTGCCTCAAGAAACCAATATCGGTATTTCTCAAAAAATTGATGGGGATGCGCATAGAGAAGCCATACGTGCCCGGCTATACGCTTTGTTGCCACCGGATGAAACGGGAGGCTATATTGTGCGCACCAGCGCAGAAAGTGCAACGGATCAAGAACTCGCCAATGACATCGCCTACTTGCGCAAAACATGGCAAACCATCTCTAAACAGTCCCAGCTCGTAACCGAGCCCTGCCTTTTGCATCAAGACTTAACATTGGCACAGCGTGTTTTACGCGATTTTTCCAGCGAACACACAGCTCGCATCGTCATTGACCCATCCGATGCCTTCCAATCACTCAATAGATTTGCTGCTGAATTCACCCCTGCCTTGCAAACCAAATTGCACCAACATACTGGCGAACAGCCCTTGTTCGAACACTACAATGTTGAATCTGAAATCCAGCGTGCTCTAGAGAAGCGAGTGAATTTGAAGTCAGGTGGGTATCTGGTTATTGACCAAACCGAAGCGATGACTACCATCGACGTCAACACCGGCGGCTATGTCGGCAACCGCAACAGCAGCGAAACGATTTTTAAAACCAATCTCGAAGCCGCCTCTACACTCGCTCGCCAATTACGCTTACGCAATCTAGGCGGCATTATTGTCATTGACTTCATCGATATGGAGCGCACAGAACAGCGTGAAACCGTACTCAATGAACTCAAAAAAGCCCTCTCACCCGATAGGGCGCGCATCTCTGTAAATAACTTCTCAGAGCTAGGCGTAGTAGAAATGACGCGCAAGCGCACCCGCGAATCCCTCGCACATATGCTGTGCGAATCTTGCCCCACCTGCAGCGGAAAAGGCTTTGTCAAAACCGCCCGCACCCTCTGCTATGAAATTATGCGAGAGATTGAACGCGAAGCGCGACAATTCAACCCCCAAGCCTTCCGCATCCTCGCCGCCCAACCCATCATCGATCTTTTTTTAGACGAGGAATCGCATCACCTTGCATTACTCTGTGATTTGATTGAAAAACCAGTTTCCCTACAAACTGAAACCCATTTTCATCAAGAGCAGTATGAGATTGTATTGATGTAGGGGACATGTTTTAGGTCAATGGTACGCATGTGAAGTACCCACCAGAAAAGCAAAAGCACGTAGGTTGGTGGTGACGAAGGAACCCCAACATGCAAGCCACTGCGCCATTGATAACCAGCTTACAAACTTTCAAAAACGAAAATTAAAAGTCAGTGGTACATATGTTGGGGTTCGTGCCTCACCACCAACCAATGGCATTCGGTTAAGCTCTGGAAG
>JASSUF010000092.1:0-10277 GCA_031963365.1 Mycoavidus cysteinexigens | reverse complement strand
ACGTATTCTGCATATTCTCGTATGCCGGCAATGATGACTGGAAACGCATCTGAAAGGTGGTGGAACTCGTTTTCGGGGAATTTTTGTTTGGCCTTAATGATGCCGCTGATTTCTTTGACCGTTGCCTTTTTTTGGTCCACAAATTCAAGAAAGCGTCGGTCGATCTCGCTAGTCATCCGGGCGGTATTGAGCTGTTCTAATCTCGTTTTGGCGCTGATATAGTCACTTTTTGGCAGTGCTTGCATGCGGTCTGCAATATCGTGCCATAGACTAGCGTAGCGACTCGCCTGAATGATCAAATCAAATAACGTATCAGGAGCATGCAATGCTTCTGTTTTTAAGATCAAATCGGCTTCTGCCGGCCCCTTTGCGATGAGCGATACAAAATTCTGCACCAGGCACCCTAGTTCTTGTACACCCGATATGGATGTTTTGCCTTCCTTGATCAAACGGTAAGCGAATCTGATAAGGTTTTCTAGGCCTTCCTTGTTTAGGCGTTCGTTCAGGAGGGTTAATATCCTGGCTTCGCGTTTGAGGTCATCCAATTGTGTGTGCAGAGCAGTGGTATGGGCACACAACAATATCGAGCCAAGCCGTAGGTTAATGGCTTGTAATTTTTCTTTGGAAAAGAGCCAACCCAATATGGGTACTCGTAGTGCTTCATATTCTGCGATGCACTCTATCAATATAGGAAGCTGTTCTGCCTCTAATGCGTTAAACAGAGCCGGTGACTGCTGTAAGCCTAGACTGTCAGCTAACTTGGCTGTGATTTGCCAGGCATATAGCTTTGGAGTGATCGCTGCTAGCGTGTTGCAGGGGGACTGTGTACTGATTGTAGCGAGGACAGAGCTAACAGTAGAGTGGTCAATGCCAGCTAGCGAAGCTCTGAGCGTGCTGATTGAGTTAGAAGCAATCGGCTTTTGGAGTTGGGCTACTAGATCCGGACGTATAGCGTTGATTTTTGCTTCGAGCTGATGCAACGCATTAAGATCGTCAAGTCGCATGCCACAGAAAACTTCTACCGTCTTATTGATATTCTCATGCAGCATAGCCCTTGTTTGTACGGTTTCGTACTCAAGTGTTTGTGCATGGCGGGTTGCTGCCTGATGATAGGTTTTGATTTTTTCTTTGGTCGATGCCGATACGAGTCGGTTAAATGTATTGCCTGAGCGTCCTAGACGCAGGATCGGGTTGGGGAAGTCTTTATCGCCGTTTCGCACGGTAGACAGTACGGATTCAAGCTTATCCTGTACCACATCCAAAGCCTCAGTCTTATCAGAGAGAATAAGGACACTCTGCCCACTGAGAATGCCTTCGAATGCAAGCGCTGTAATGGTATGCGACTTGCCTGTGCCCGGAGGACCTTGCACAGATACATAATTGCATTTTGGGTCTTTTAGTGCCGAGAGAATTTTTCTCTGTTCTTCGTTAACAGGAATCGGTGTATTGGCTATCAAGCGCTCTGACATATCCAGCACCTCCCAGGCAGCATCGATCGATGGTGCTACAGAGAATGGATTGCCGGAGAGAAAGCCTTGAATGATGTTATCGAAAAGACGCGCGGCGCCCTGCTGTTCTTCATCAAACGCGGCTAAAAGCTCTTCATAGTCGTTGAGCAGGGATTCGTCTGATTTGTCAAAAATAGCAAAATAGGCTGCATTCGAGATTTTCAGTGTGGGGGAAGAGGCAAGCTGTTGTACTCCCTGAGCGTTACGCAAATCGATATCCATGCGGATGTCAAGCGAGGAGAGGAGCCTTGCAAATAGGGGTTCTATTTCATCGAGGAATGAACGTGTGCTGTTTATATAGAGCACGCGATCGGCCACTGGCGAAATGGGAAGACTGGTTGATTCGCTCTGCCGTTCCTGCAAAATCCAATCGATAGCTTGCTTGTTTATTAGTAAGCGCAGGCCTAACTCTAAGGTAACCGCACGGTCGTTCTCATCATAATTCAGAGAAACGGGAATATAAAAAAGCGGGAACGCGTGAGGGCCGAATCTGCATTCGCACAGATAGAGATACAGGGATTGGTTTTCTGTCGCATGCAGGGAGTGTTGCAGATCACGGATTTCTCGAAAGGCATCCGAGGTTGCAAAGTCATCGAAAAACGATTGTGCTTGCGCTCGAATGTCAAGTACTGCAAAGAATTCGTCAAAAATAGCCTGTAAGGGCGAGACATCACCAGCAATGATGAGGGTATTTATAGCCGTGCTAAGGTGCTCGAGTACACGGGATGTCACTATATTGGTGAGGTCCGTCTCTAGATCGTGTATGGACTCAATCGCTGAATAAGCGCTTTCTTTAAAAGGCCCTTCAAGCATTGCGAGAAGAGGTTGAATGATATGGGTGTCGACCTCTTCCACAAAATGCATTTGTATTAAATCTACAAACTTCTCAGGATGCTCAACGGCTTTGCTCCGCTCTTGGGTAGCATATTCGATGGTGGACTTGGCAATACGCGCGAGGGTAGGGGTATCAATGGCATCAATATGTTGACGTATTAGATCTCGCAGTGTTGGACTAATGCGCGCCGTATATTGGCGAGGAGCAATTTTAAATATCAGCCCTCTTTCTGGCGCATCTGCGACAAACTTCCATATCGCTTTATAGAGAGAGGCATACTTTCGTAACGGCATCCCCATTCTGAGGCCAACATCAGATTGGAGCTGGATTCTGCGTCGTGGCGCCTGCTGCTTTTTAAAATCCGTCTGAAGAAAGGTCAGAAAATATCTTAGGATTTTCTGCGAAAACCCTTGATTGATATCTAGCTGCGCGTGGTTATCGGTCATGATGATGCGCTGCTCCCCCTTATGGTCAATCTTCTTTTTATTATTTTGCTTGATTTCACCCATCATACGCATTGTCAAGGCAGAAATGTTATACCTTTAGGCGAGCAAGTGCATGCATAGGTCGCGAAATTTTGCATATCTTCACTCGCCATTCTCAATAGCCACGCACTTCGTTTTGCGCTGGCAGAGATTCATGGCAATGCTTTGGCCGCAATGATTGATAAAATACTACCTCCTGACTATTCCTTGACCTTACTCTCCTTTGCCCATGTCTACCCCCCGCTTTGTCCATCTACGGATGCATTCCGAATATTCCATTGTTGATAGCATTGTGCGTCTAGATGATGCTGTGCAGGCTGCGGTTGCAGATGAACAGCAGGCTTTAGCTTTGACAGATTTAAATAATACTTTTGGATTGGTGAAGTTTTATCAAACGGCTCGGGCGCAGCGCATCAAGCCGATTGTCGGGTGTGATGTATGGGTTACGACCTCTAAACGTGATAGACCTGCTCGTGTGTTATTGCTAGTGCGTAATTTGCAAGGGTATCTAAATATTTGTGAGTTGCTCAGCCGTGCTTGGTTGACTAACCAATTTCAGGGACGTGCTTCCATTCGGATGGAGTGGCTAGAAGAGGGACTAGCACTTGGGTTGCTTGCACTTTCTGGTGGCCAAGAAGGAGATATTGGGCAGGCTTTGGCAGCGGGTAACGTTGCAATGGCTACGGATGCTGCTTTGCGCTGGGCAAAAATTTTCCCTGATGCTTTTTATCTTGAAGTGCAGCGTGCAGGGTTTCCTGGGGAGGAAGTTTATATCCAGCAGGTTTTACAGATCGCGCAGCAGCACCAATTGCCTGTGGTGGCTACGCATCCGATCCAGTTTATGACGGCAGATCAGGTTGTCGCGCATGAGGCGCGGGTGTGTATTTCACAGGGTGAGATTTTGGCGAATGTGAAGCGTCAGAAGCGTTTTACAGAGCAGCAGTTTTTTCAAACCCAAGAGGCCATGTGTGCGCGGTTTGCGGATATTCCAGCTGCGCTAGAAAATAGTGTGCAGATTGCGCAGCGCTGTAATTTAAAGCTCGAGCTGGGCCAACCTAAATTGCCTATTTTTGAGACGCCTGCAGGGGTCACGCTAGAAGCGCACTTGCGTGCTGAGGCGCAGGCAGGGCTTGCAAAACGTTTTCGGTTGGAAGAAGCCGATTATGAAGTCTATGCCAAGCGCCTTGAATTTGAATGCGACACCATTATCTCAATGGGGTTTCCAGGCTATTTTCTGATTGTGGCAGACTTTATTAATTGGGCTAAAAATAACCAAGTGCCTGTAGGCCCCGGGCGGGGTTCAGGGGCCGGTTCATTGGTGGCGTATGCTCTAGGAATTACAGACCTCGATCCTTTGCAATATAACTTGCTGTTCGAGCGTTTTTTGAACCCAGAGCGGGTTTCCATGCCCGATTTCGATATCGATTTTTGTCAACAAGGCCGCGATCGGGTGATTCAGTATGTGCGTACTAAGTACGGTGCGCCGGCTGTGTCACAGATTGCCACTTTTGGCACGATGGCTGCTAAAGCCGCTATACGAGATGTGGGTCGTGTATTAGATCTAGGCTATAACTTTACCGATGGTATTGCGAAGCTGATCCCGTTTAAACCCGGTAAATTGGTCACTATTGAAGAGTCGCTCAAAGAAGAGCCATTGCTTGCGGAGCGTCGCGACCAGGAAGAAGAGGTGCAGCAGCTTTTAGAATTGGCCCAAAAACTCGAAGGCATTACCCGTAATGTCGGGATGCATGCCGGAGGGGTATTGATTGCTCCAGGCAAGCTCACCGATTTTTGTCCTCTTTATACGCAAAGTGATGAAAGCGGCATCATCAGCCAGTACGATAAAGATGATGTCGAAGCCATGGGCTTGGTGAAGTTCGACTTTTTGGGGCTGACGACGCTGACAATTTTAGATTGGGCGCAGCGCTATATACATCAGCTCCATGCTGAATCGGATACATGGACCTTAGAGCAGATTCCACTCAATGACAAAGCCACTTTTGCATTGCTCAAAGCGGCGAATACCGTAGCGGTGTTCCAGTTAGAAAGTCGCGGTATGCAGGGGATGTTAAAAGATGCGCAACCAGACTGCTTTGAAGACATTATTGCGCTCGTGGCGCTGTATCGCCCTGGCCCTATGGATCTTATTCCCAGTTTTTGTGCGCGTAAGCATGGCCGTGAAAAAGTGGTGTATCCCGATCCTCGCGTAGAAGTCATTTTAAAAGAAACCTACGGGATCATGGTGTACCAAGAGCAGGTGATGCAAATGGCGCAGATCATCGGCGGCTACTCATTAGGTGGCGCAGATTTGCTGCGGCGTGCAATGGGTAAGAAAAAAGTAGAAGAAATGGCTGCGCATCGCGCCATATTCCGTGAAGGGGCTGCACGCAATAACTTGGGACCTGAAAAGGCCGATGAGATTTTTGATCTTATGGAAAAGTTTGCGGGTTACGGATTTAATAAGTCCCATGCAGCAGCTTATGCATTGCTTGCTTATCAAACTGCCTGGCTTAAAACGCATCATCTCTCCGCATTTATGGCTGCCAACTTAAGTTTGGCAATGGATGATACGGATAAAGTCAAAGTGCTTTTCGAAGATAGCCTAGCTGTGGGCTTGCGCATCCTTCCCCCAGACATTAACCACTCCGCTTACCGGTTTGAACCAGTGGCAGAAGAAAATGGTGAGCCTTCTAAAACTATTCGATATGGCCTAGGTGCTATTAAAGGTAGTGGGCAAGCGGCGATTGAAGAGATTGTGCGAGTACGCACAGGTCAGCCATTTGAAAGTCCATTGGATTTTTGCTTGCGAGTAGATCGTAAGATAGTGAATCGCCGTGCGATGGAAGCACTGATTCGTGCGGGTGCGTTAGATAGCATATCCAAAGAGGGGCAAACCGGGCGATCTAATCTGTTGGCTAGCCTGTCCTTCATGCTAGAAGCAGCGGAACAAGCTAGTGTGAATGCGTTTCAACCTACTTTATTTGGGGATGAAGCAAGTAACCTCGCGCTTGATGTGGATATGATCTGCGCACGTGTAACGCAAGTTCCTTGGTCAGATAAACGCCGATTACAAGAAGAAAAGCTAGCACTAGGTTTTTATGTATCGGGCCACCCATTTGATATGTACAAAGACGAAGTCCGTTGTTTCGCTAAAACACCTCTATCAGGTTTAACCGAAGGTCGCCAAAAGCTATTAGTGGGCATGATTATGGGTGTTCGCACGCAAATGACCGCACGCGGAAAAATGCTGATTGCAGTATTAGATGATGGCAGCAGTTTGTGCGAAGTAATGATTTTTAACGAATTATACGAAGCAAATCGGGCCCTTTTCAAAGAAGATGAATTATTAGTGTTGCAAGGCCATGCTAGGCAAGATAGCTTTACCGGAGGTCTACGCGTCGTAGCAGAAGAGGTCATGTCCATAGAGGCAGCGCGTACGCGCTTTGCACGTTGTTTGAAGCTCTCTTTACAGGGCGATGTGGATGTCACAAAACTGCAAGAACAGCTTTTGCCTTATAAGAGTAGTCAGGCAGGGGCAGCAGCTAGTCCAGGTGCTAGCCAATCTGGTCTTGCCGTACAGATTCACTACCGTACAGATATTGCTGCAGCCGATTTTATGCTCGGTACACACTGGCAAGTATGTCCGTCAGATGATTTGTTAGGGGTTCTTAAAAATGAATGGGGAATGGAGTCGGTAGCGGTGTGCTACTAGGCTAGAGATTTTTCTTCTTCTGGGGTGTGGGCTTTGATGGAGAGTGCGTGGATTTGGCCGTTTTTTAGATAATCGGCGAGGGCTTCGTAAACGAGACGATGTCGATGTATCTTGGAATGGCCCGTAAAGGCTGCAGAAATAATGCAAACATTAAAGTGCGCGCCTTCGCGGGCTCCAGGATGGCCCGCGTGGCGCGCGCTGTCGTCTTCTACTTCACAAGACGATGCTGGTCCAGCAAACACTTCGTTTAAGCGCTTTGTAATGGCAGTGCCAAGCAGAGCTCGGGAGTCAGGATTCATAGTTTTTCTGCTTAAAGCTATCGGGATTTTGGCGTACGTATTTAGCTAGCCATATTGACTGCGCAATTATAAAAATAATCATGCCTACTGTGCTGCCAAATAACTTGAAAGTTACCCAAGTTGGAGTAGAGCAGGTGTAAGCAATAACGATATTAAAGGCACCTAATACCAGAAAAAATCCAGCCCAAGCAAAGTTGAGTTTGGTCCACGCCTCTGTTGGCAGAAAAAGCTTCGTGCCCATGATGGTTTGGAGGAGATTTTTATTCCAAATCCATTTCGATAGCAGCAGCGTTCCAGCTAGTAGTGCGTAAAGTACCGTAGGCTTCCATTTAATAAAAAGCTCATTGTGGAAAAAAAGCGTGGCTCCACCGAATACGCTAATAATGCCTAAATTAACCCACAACATAGGGTCAACGCGCTGTCGGCGCGTAAGCACCCACACAATCTGTAAAACTGCTGCACCAATTGCAACAGCAGTGGCTACAAAAATGCCCCAGATCTTAAAAGCAATAAAGAACAGTAGAATGGGGAAGAGGTCAAAGAAGAATTTCATAAGCCGTATAAGTATGCATGCATGATTAAAAAGAGACGCCTTAGGCCATGCCCTCAATTACCCAAAAGGCCTATCTTTGAGGGCACGCCCTAACCTAGCCAGAAAAAGAAAAGAAGGTTTTAGTTGGCTCGAGCAGGATAGGTTGGGGCAATTGAGGGCCACCCTATGCAGATTGTAATCCTCGTCTAATTTCTTGAATCTTGTCTTCGTTCTTTATATCAGAAACCAGTTTCAGAAGTTGTTGATGCTCTATAAATTTTACAGAGCTAAATGCAGCGATAACGTTGACCAAATAAAATAAAGCTACAGCAGAAGAAATGGCAAGTCCGCTGCTGCCTACTACGATTAACATAATCGTACCAATGCATGCCGTTATTCCAGAGATGACCGCAACGCATTCAGCTATTGTACGAGGCGAATCTATATTTTTCAGCGCCTGGTTGCAGTATTGGCTGAAATCTTGAAGCAGCGTAATACAAGAGGAAATAGCAATAGCAACAATTATTGCAGGTGCGACCATGCTATTTGTAGATGCCAACTCTACGAAGTTTTTTTCCTCAAGAATAGGATAAATATTTTCATCAGATGGGGCAGAAGATTTTCTATTTCTGAGTTCGATGCCTTGATCAGTAAAATAAAATGGAGCCAGGCGTTTTTCACAGATATTTTGTGTAGAAAGTATTGGAAACATTATAAATTTCTCTACAAAAAAGTAATGCACTTATTACGTGATTTTATGCGGGTATTCAAGAGGACAGTGGTCATCATGTTGGGGTTCGCGCCTCAGCCAACCTACCGTTCTTTGCTTTTCTTGTGGTTGGTAGAGTTTGATAGAACCCTTTTACATGGGCATCTCGGTAGGTTGGTTGAGGCGCGAACCCCAACATGCATACCACTGATTTCTTGAATGCCTGCATAACTCAATTATTAAGTGTCTTATGACTAAGCTGCATCACGGCTTGATACAGTGCGGTGTGTAATATTTTGATGACTGTATTGAGCGTGTGCAGGGATCACTGTTTGATCTAACCAAAGTACTTCTGATTGATAAGGTGCGGTGTTTGATTTGGCTTTGGTCGCTGCTTCCATCATTCCATGCAGTACAGCGCTGGCGATAAACAATGCAGGTATTGCCCAAAGCCCAAAGCAGAGGTATGTCACGCTTATAACTGCGACAGCTGTGAGCATAGTGGCTATATGTTTGAGCGCTTGCGTGGTTTCATTAGAAGGGAGAATTGTATGATTAGAGGGTTGCGAATACACGCTAGTATATTTTGCAGTAAGGTAGGAAGGAATTTGAAACATAATAAACTCTTAGATAGCCGGTTGTACGCGCAGAATAATGGCGCCGCTTTTAAATAGTATTTTGTTATCGTACCGTCATTTTGGACTTCTACTATAGTTCTATGAAATTAATTTTCAACTGTATGGTGAATAGGGTGCGTTTAGAGGTACTAAAAATCCTAAATAGTCCCCTCAGATTCTTCTGGTAACGCATACGGTAATGGTAGGCGGGCTAATAGAGGGCCATTTATATGCCCCATATGAAGCGTTCCGCTTTTTAACGTAGCGAGCGGAAGCATCGCTAAACAGTCTACCGTATCTATTAGGGTCGGGTGCGGTGCCGCGTTAAGGACTATGCCACAAGAAGTGGCTTCGTTTGTAATAGGTGATAGATTTTCTGTCGATGCGTCGCCAGAAGAGGCTGCATGATCTTGGTGAAAAATTTCCTCTCCCACTTGTGCCTTCGTGGTGCGGAGCAATACGGTGCGATGGCGGGTTACTCCTCGGTACTGTAGCCGTGCCACCACTTCTTGGCCTGGATAACACCCTTTTTTGAAACTGATGCCATCTAACAGATCGAGATTAGCACGCTGCGGCACAAGTAGCCCTTGGGTCGTTGCTGTAATATGAGGTTCACCTGCTTGAATGGTTAACCAATCCCAGATATCGGAAGAAAGGGGAGGGGCGTGCTGCGCCAGTGCTTCTATTTTGCTCTGGAAGGTTTGCTGCGGCACTATCCAAAGGTAGCGCGCAGGTAGTATTAGTGCGGCGGCATCAGCGCATTCAGCCTGGTTTTGGATGGGGGTATTTCCCAAGTAAATCAACATTCCTGCGTCACTGTGTACCACTTCATAGCGTGTGGTTGGGAGTGTTGGAAATAATGATGCCCATGCGGAATTTTCTCCAATAAGCCCGATCAGAGCAAATTTGGAGGTGGCTTCAGTCAATGTGACTTTACGACGCAAAATAAACTTTGATAGGGTTTGTATTACGTCAGAGATTAAATCGCTTGGCAGTAAGAATAGTATGTTGCGTTGGTCTTCTTGTGTTGGAGACGAAGCGAGCGCACTGGCTGTGTCATGGGCCGGGGACGGGATACTCCATCCCAAAAGATGAGCAAGCAAGCGCCCTTTAGTAGAGCATAGCCCAGCAAGTCGAGCACGATCTGTAGGCAAGGACTGAAAATCGTGTGTCAATTGGCTATGTAAAAAAACGGACGCATCGCGCCCTCCTACTTCGAGGAGGCTATATTGATGCAGGTTAAGTACATAGCCTGTCAATGTGCTTGGGTTTTGCGTAACGTCGAAATCGGTAGGAGCAGGCATAGATCTTCAATAGGAAAAATCGGACTGGAAGTAGCGCCTTTTACCTGTTGGCGCTCCATGTGTAATGCACGGGCAATTGAGGACATGCCCTAGGCTGTATTGGATATATCTTTTTACTATGCGCTAATAGCTAGTCGAATGTAGAGTAGGCAGTATTATAGATAGGTTATATGCCTATTTCTTTTCTACTGCATCTTTGTAAGATGTGAGTCATCATCTAAGAACCTGTTTAGAGTCTCCCAAAAGGGCCCATCTTTGAGGTCGTAGAGTGCCAGG
>JASSUF010000091.1:0-10357 GCA_031963365.1 Mycoavidus cysteinexigens | reverse complement strand
CGCCGAAGCGAGGGCTTTAGATCGACAGTTAGGCGATTTGAATTTAGCAGAGCTAGGCGTGGAAGTAACGGCTATCCGTCGGCGTGGTATTCGAGGTATTGAGCCTAGTAAAGATACGATTTTAATAGCCGGTGATATTGTTGTGTTACGAGGTTTACCAGAAGCATTATCTGCGGCAGAAGAAATATTTGTGTAGGGCACGCCCTAATGCTCTTCAATAGTGTTTGTTGCAAAAATAAAGGGCGGTGCGTTTTTAAAGCGTGCCGCCCTTTATTTTTGTGCGAGCGTTTTGGCAAGAAGGGCGCTGAGTGCTTCGAAGTTGGGCGTGCCTATATAGGTTTTAAGAACATGACCTTTTTGATGATAAATGTAGTCGGGGTAAGCGTAACCTTGCCAAAGCGCGCAGCTAATTCCCCATTATCTAAGGCGAGCATAAAAGGTAGATGATGCATTTGGCTGTAATTGCGTAGGTAATCAATAGAGTCGCCCTTCATTGCAACAGCAATCCACTCAAGGCCCTGTGGATGAAAGCGCTGGTACAGCTGTATCAGCGCGGGCATTTCCTGTATGCAAGTACTGCAACTGGTTGACCAAAAGTGGACTCCATAAACCTTACCTTGGAGCGATGCGCTAGTGAGCGATTGTCCTGATAGTAGGGTAAAGGTGGTTTTGGGCGCTTTGGGCGTATTTTTGAGTGCATAATCGAGCAATCCTGCAAAAATTCCGATTGCCAAGGCTAAACAAAAAGCACGTAGCGGTGAAAATACTTTCATAGATATGGAATGTACGGTAGGTTGGTGGTGACGAAGGAACCCCAACATGCATACCGCTGCATTCCTTGATGACCAGCTTACAAAATCCCAAAAACAAAGATTAAAAGTCAGTGGTATGCATGTTGGGGTTCGTACCTCACCCCAACCTACCAAGAGGCGCATGTAAAAGGGTTCTATCAAACTCAACCAACCACAAGAAAAGGCAAAAACGGTAGGTTGGTGGTGGGCAACGTTCCCCAACATGCATGCCACTGCATTCCTTGATGACCAGCTTACAAAATCTCAAAAACAAAGATTAAAAGTCAGCGGTATGCATGTTGGGGTTCGAAAGAAACGTATTATGTATTCTATAAAAATACATTTCAAATAGGCGTTAAGCAGCTTGAAGAGGTAAGAAGTTTATAGTATTTGGACGCTCTTCAAAAATGGGCTCTTCGATTTCCTCTGCAGCATGCCCATCTGATACGGATGTAGGTGGTTCGTAGTCTGGTGGTGCGTCTAATGGGACAACGACATCCGGTGGTGCATCTGTGTACTCTGGAGAGGGCGTAGAAGCTCTATTGCGATGTGCTCTTGTATTGGACTCTATTAGCTCAGTGGTATGGTGCAGTGTATAGGGTGGTAGCGCGTCGTCAGATGCATCGCTTTTTTTTGTTTTTACCATGTCATGCAGCGCAGCGCAGCTCATGGGCGTAATAACAAAACCAGCAATAATTAATAGTAGATTTATATTTTCGTCAGCGCGTGAAGTATTAGCATTTTGTTTGGTGAAATTCGTACAGGCTAATGCTATGGAACCTATGCCTACTATCCCAAGGACAATAGTTGCTATGAGCTTGGTAGTTCTTCCTGAAGAGGCAAGTTCGACTAAATTTTCTGATGCTGGGTAAATAAAGCTATGGCGGTGTATCGTGGGAGAGGGCGCATTCTCCATTTCCAAGTTTATTTCGGTCGGCGCAGTGTCCCTCGTACTCACTATGGGTGGACTATTCGTTGTACTGTGTACGCTGAATATGCTATTAGCCGATGAAATAGAAGGCATTTTTTCTCCTGGAGGCAAGTGTGTCTGTTGTTATATAAAGCTCCATCGACGAACTCGGATTTTCCAAGCGCATGGCACTTCTATAAAAAGACAAAATCTTGCTGCATCCCCGCGTGAGAAGTTTCTAGAAAAGTCCTACCTTCTATTCTCCAAAATACCCAAAATTATTTAGGGTGTGTCCTCAATTGCCCCAAAGGGCCCATCTTTGAGGTCGTGCGGTGCTCGGGATCCTCGCAGTACTTAAGTACATCCGGATCCTGCGCTCCTGCTCCCCCAAATATGAACCCTTTTGGACAATTGAGGACACACCCTAGTATGAGCCTAGGGCGACCCGTTTGGACGATTGCGATGTCCTATAGCTTATGAATGAGATACCTCTCAACTTCTTATAATCCTCTGATTTGTATAGGGTTTTTTACTTATCCACAATCATTGTGGATAAGTATGTTGAAAACTAGTGGAATTCTCAAAAAATCCCCGTCGTACTGGGCCCGAGAGCCTTCTGCTTTTTTCTCAGGCAATTAAAAAAAGTCCTTTAAAATCAATGGATTAATAATTGGTCTTGCAAGATCTTTGCAAAGGGAGTAGGGCCCCTCTGACTCTATGCGTAAATGTGCATAGATTCGTTTTTGTCAACCTTTTTTTGTGCCATTTAGGTATTTTTTACGTCTTATTTTTAGGAGTAGGGCCCGTTCAGCGACCAATCAATAGGTGTGCGGCCAGTGTGTGTCAGGTAAGCATTTGCTTTACTAAAGTGTCCACATCCTAAAAATCCACGATGGGCTGAAAGAGGAGAAGGGTGAGGGGCTTGCAGTATGCAATGTTGATCTTCAGGAATAAGTCGGCGCTTTGCCTGTGCAGAGGCGCCCCAGAGCAAAAATACTAAACCTGTGTAATGGGTGCAGAGTTGGGTGAGTAAAGTGTCTGT
This sequence comes from Mycoavidus cysteinexigens, assembly GCA_031963365.1. Classification (GTDB taxonomy): domain Bacteria; phylum Pseudomonadota; class Gammaproteobacteria; order Burkholderiales; family Burkholderiaceae; genus JASSUD01. Next base: position 7,614 of record JASSUF010000091.1, on the reverse strand, counting down.
GCAAGCCTCCCAGCCTTGCCGAGCATGGCTAGCGGGCTTGCCTTGTGTAACGGTCAAGACGGTATTGAGCAGTAATACACCTTGGCGGGCCCAGTGAGTTAAATTGCCATGTGAAGGAGGGGGGAAGCCAAATTCAGCGGTGAGTTCTTTAAAAATATTGCGCAATGAAGGAGGGGGGCGTACGCCCTGCGAGACCGAGAAGGCCAGGCCATGTGCTTGGGGTTTACCGTGGTCGAGACCATGGTAAGGGTCTTGACCCAAGATGACTACTTTGACCTTTTCAGGAGGAGTTTGTTGTAGCGCATAAAAAACCGTATGCGGGAAAACAGCAAGTTGATTTGCTGAGCTATGTGCGGATGCGCTATCTACAAATTGGCAGAGCGGGCGAAATTGAGCGCTCTCGATAAAAGGCGACAGTAAAGTCGCCCACGCAGGAGGAAGCGCCGCAAATTGTGCGGCGAGTGGAGGAGAGAACGATAGAGGGGGAGCTAGGGTTTCAGACGGCTGCACGGCTGGACTCGAAAAAGAGCGCCTGTAGGGCTACGCCTGGATCTTTAGCGCGCATAAAGGCTTCACCCACTAGGAAAGTGTGTAAACCGGCTGCACGCAAATGGGCAATTTCTGCGGTAGAGCTAATGCCAGATTCGCTTACTACGATGCGCTCTGCTGGGATCAGTGGAAGTAAGGAAAGCGTGGTTTCTAGCGAAACTTCAAAGGTATGCAAATTGCGATTATTAATTCCAATAAGCGGGGTGTTCAGCGTGAGGGCTGCTTCGAGTTCCGTGGCGTTATGCACTTCAACCAAAACAGCCAATCCAAGCGCCTGTGCTTGGGCTTCAAGCATTTGTAATTCAGAGGGTTTGAGCGCAGCAGCAATGAGCAAAATGCAATCGGCTCCCATCGCGCGAGATTCTAGAAGCTGATAGGGGTCAACTATAAAATCTTTACGTAAAACGGGCAGTTTGCAGGCGGCCCGTGCAGCTTGTAAATGTGCAGGGCTTCCCTGAAAAAAAGGGGCATCTGTCAGCACAGAAAGGCAGGCTGCGCCATGCTGTTCATAACTACGGGCAAAAGCAGCTGGATCAAATACATCGCCATCCTGGCGTAGCATTCCTTTAGATGGGCTTGCTTGTTTGATCTCAGAAATAACGGCGGGCTGTTGCGCTAGATGGCGTGCGCGCAGCGCAGCGATGAAGTCGCGCGGCGGGTCTTGCTTCTGTATTAAAGCGTGGAGTGCCTCAGCAGAAATCGCCTGCTTTGCAGCCTCTACTTCCTGATGTTTGCGTTCTAAAATGGCTTGTAGGGTAGGAGACATACAGAGGGTTTATACCTTACGTTGTTGAGTAAATTTAACAAATGCATCTAGCGTGGCACGTGCTGCACCGGATTCAATGGCCGCTCTGGCGTGCTCAATGCCTTCTTGGATAGAGGTTGCTACATTTGCTGTGTAGAGGGCCACACCTGCATTGAGAATCACAATATCACGTGCAGCGCCGGGTATATTGTCCAGTGCCTGGAGCAGCATGGTTTTGGACTCTTGCGGGTTGGCTACGCGCAATGCGCGGCTAGACATGCGTTGCAGACCAAAATCTTCTGGTTGTATGGTGTATTCGCGCAATACGCCATGATGGAGTTCGCCCACTAGCGTGGGCCCGCCTAGAGAAACCTCATCCAGTCCGTCTAATCCAAAAACAACAAGCGCATGGGTAGCGCCTAAGCGCTGTAGAACGCGAATCAATACGCTGACCAAATCACGGTTAAAAACCCCAATTAATTGGTTAGGCGCTTTCGCTGGATTCACCAAAGGTCCAAGAATATTAAAGAGGGTGCGCACACCCAGCTCGCGCCGTATCGTGGCAATATTTTTCATGACCGGATGGTGATGCGGCGCAAACATAAACCCCACACCCGTAGCTTGTAAGCAGGCAACGATGTCTGCAGGTGTCAGGCTAAGATTGGCTCCGAGTGCCTCTAGTGCATCTGCGCTACCCGAGGAGCTGGATACACAGCGATTGCCATGTTTTGCGACGGTAGCGCCTGCAGCGGCGGCAACAAACATCGTAGCGGTTGAAATATTAAAAGTACGAGCACCATCTCCGCCTGTGCCTACAATATCGACGAAATGTGAGAAATCTACCTCGCCTTGAGCGTGCTCTTTGATGTCAACGCGTTCCACATACTCACGCAACACCATAGCGGCTGCAGTAATTTCTCCGACAGACTCTTTTTTGCTGCGTAAACCGGCTAATAATGCGGCGGATAAGGTAGGCGCAATTTCCCCGTGTACCATGAGTCGCATGATATGCAGCATATCTTCATGTGCGAGTTCGCGATGTTCAAGAATGTGCTGTAGAGCAGCTTGCGGGGTGAGTGGCATGGGAAGGGGTCTACGAAATAGTATTCTCAAGAAAATTTTTTAACATGGCATGGCCGTGCTCTGTAAGGATAGATTCAGGGTGAAATTGCACACCCTCAATCGGCAAGCTATTGTGCCGGATGCCCATAATTTCGCCATCTTCTGTTTCGGCTGTGATAGTGAAACAGTCTGGCAGCGTAGAGCGTTCCAACGCCAGAGAGTGGTAGCGGGTTACAGTAAAGCGTTCAGGCAAGCCCGCAAAAACCCCTTCGCCGGTGGTGTGAATAGTACTAACCTTGCCATGCATCAGGGTTTTGGCGCGAATAACAGTAGCACCAAATGCTTCTCCAATGGCCTGATGCCCTAGGCAAACACCCAAAAGAGGTATGGTCTTTGAAAAAGTGCGCACCACATCTAAGGTAATACCTGCATGCTTGGGGTCGCTAGGGCCAGGTGATAAACAGATTCGTGTAGGCCGCAATGCTGCTATTTCCTCAACGGTAATTTCATCATTGCGAAACGTTTGCACCTCTTCCCCTAACTCTCCAAAGTACTGTACTAGGTTGTACGTAAAGGAGTCGTAATTATCGAGCATCAGAAGCATAGTAACTTTAAATCCTGTTTTATAAGGGAGGGGGTGCTTTGTAGGTGGCATCGTGTACCTCTTTTTTATGCCTGGCAATATACTTTGAGAGCCAGGGCAAAAATAGAAGTAATGGAGCAATTACTGGTTCCGGTACAAATTATAGGTGGCGAAGGGTCTAATACCTTGGAAAAATAGGCTCAATATCTAGAAAAGGGTGCTGGCAGGGAAACGAATGGGCCTGATCCGCGTACACTTACACCTTTGCACAGCGCCGCGCTACCCTTAAGTTTTCTAGAGTTCACTCTATTTTTCTTTAATTTCTGTTAATTCACGTTAATTTATATCAAATAAAGCTATGGCACAGTACGTTTTTACTATGAACCGGGTTGGCAAAATAGTGCCACCTAAACGCGCAATCTTAAAAGATGTGTCGCTGTCTTTCTTTCCGGGAGCAAAAATTGGTGTGCTTGGGCTTAATGGCTCCGGTAAGTCGACGCTATTAAAAATTATGGCAGGTCTGGATCATGAGATTGAGGGAGAAGCCAGGCCAATGCCCAATTTAAATATTGGCTATTTGCCCCAAGAACCGCAACTCAATCCTGAACATACCGTTAGGCAATGTGTCGAAGAGGGTTTGGGAGCAGTATACGAAGCCCGACAAAAGCTGGATGAAATTTATGCCGCTTATGCATTGCCTGATGCCGATTTTGATCATCTTGCCGCAGAGCAGGCGAAATATGAAGCTATTTTGACAGCCAGCTCGGGTGATAAGGCTGAACAGCAAATTGAAATTGCAGCGGATGCGCTTCGTTTGCCCGCTTGGGATGCCATTATCGGCAAACTATCCGGTGGAGAAAAGCGCCGTGTTGCTCTTTGCCGTTTACTGCTTTCTCGCCCAGATATGTTGTTGCTCGATGAACCAACCAATCACTTGGATGCTGAATCAGTCGATTGGTTAGAGCAATTTTTAACGCGCTTCTCAGGCACCGTGGTAGCGGTGACCCATGATCGTTACTTCTTGGATAACGCCGCTGAGTGGATTTTAGAGTTGGACCGCGGTCGTGGCATTCCTTGGAAAGGCAATTACAGTAGCTGGCTCGATCAAAAAGAAACACGCTTAAAACAAGAAGAGGCAAGCGAGTCTGCACGCCAAAAAGCAATTCATCAAGAGCTTGAATGGGTGCGACAAAACCCCAAAGGCCGCCAAGCTAAATCCAAAGCCCGTCTGTCACGCTTTGAAGAGCTCAATAGTCAGGAATACCAAAAGCGTAACGAAACCAAAGATATTTTTATTCCTGTTGGCGAACGGCTAGGTAATGAAGTAATCGAGTTTGTAAACGTGAGCAAGAGTTATGGCGATCGTTTGCTGATGGATAACTTCAGCTTTTCGGTCCCGCCCGGCGCCATTGTTGGGATTATTGGTCCCAATGGAGCAGGTAAATCAACGCTTTTCCGTATGATTACAGGCCAGGAAAAGCCTGATAGTGGCGAAATTAAAATTGGTTCGACAGTTAAGCTAGCTTATGTGGATCAAAGTCGAGATGCGCTCGCTGGCGAAAAAACAGTCTTCCAAGAAATCGCAGATGGCGCCGAGACGCTTATTGTTGGTAAATATGAAACGCCTTCACGTGCTTACATTGGGCGCTTTAACTTCAAAGGCTCTGATCAACAAAAGCAAGTAGGTACGCTCTCTGGTGGTGAACGAGGCCGGTTGCATCTTGCCAAAACACTGATATCAGGCGGTAATGTTCTGTTGCTTGATGAGCCCTCCAATGACCTGGATATTGAAACTTTACGCGCTCTAGAAGATGCCTTGCTTGAGTTTGCCGGCTGCGTGTTGGTTATTTCCCATGATCGTTGGTTTTTGGATCGAATTGCTACCCATATTCTGTCGTTTGAAGGCGATTCTCAAATAAGCTTCTTCCATGGTAATTACCAAGAATATGAAGCGGATAAAAAGAATCGCTTGGGTGAGGCAGGATCTCAGCCTAAACGTCTGCGTTATAAACCGATTGCACGTTAATTAAAGTGCCCAGGTCTTGTTATGTACCTTTTTGTTCTTGGCCTTAATCATCTGAGCGCTCCTCTCGCTGTGCGGGAGCGTGTCGTTTTTTCTTCTGAGCGTTTACGCCCTGCGTTGCATGCGTTAAAAGCGGTCTGGCAGGCAGAGTGGCGCCGAGAAGCGCATTCCTTATGCGAGCCTGAACAGGTTGGAGACGGTGAGGTGGCTATTGTTTCGACGTGTAATCGCACAGAGCTGTATTGCGCGGTACAAGGAACGCAAACCTGGACATCCGACTCTAGCGCAGCGTGGTGCCAGCGCTTAATAACTTGGCTTGCTAACTATCACGCTCTGTCAACTGAAGAGCTGGCTCCCTATTTATATGTGCGGCAGCAAGATGGGGTGGTACGCCATGTTTTTTCTGTTGCAGCGGGATTGGACTCCATGGTGCTGGGAGAAACGCAGATTCTGGGGCAGCTCAAAACGGCGGTTCGTACAGCAGCTGAAGTGGGGGCGCTAGGAACCTGCTTACATCAACTCTTTCAGCGTTCTTTTTCGCTTGCAAAAGACGTGCGTGCTAAAACAGAAATCGGTGCACATTCGGTTTCAATGGCGGCGGCGGCTGTGCGGCTAGCGCGGCGTATTTTTGAAGATATTGCTGACCAAAGCGTGCTCTTAATAGGGGCAGGAGAGATGATTGAGCGCTGTGCAGTGCATTTTGCTGCACACGCCCCGCGTAAGCTAGCGATTGCTAATCGTACGATGGAACGTGGGCGACAATTGGCGCAACGCGTCAATGGTACGGTTCTCACATTGTCTGAAGCTTCTGCAAACTTGCATGAATTTGACATCGTGCTGTCTTGTACGGCGAGCACTTTACCTATCATTGGTTTGGGAGCGGTGGAGCGCGCGCTGCGCGCACGGCGGCGGCGACCGATGTTTATGGTGGATCTGGCAGTACCTCGTGATATCGAGCCTGAAGTAAAAGGTCTAGAAGATGTTTTTCTCTATACCGTTGATGACCTAGGAAGCATCGTCTCGGAAGGACGGGAGCTGCGTCAGGGGGCGGTTATGCACGCTGAGGCAATGATAGAGACGCGCGTACAACATTTCATGGAATGGATAAATGCGCGAGCTAGGGTACCTGCTATTCATGCAATGCACCGTCATGCGCAAGCGCTGCGCGTGCGTGAAGTGGAGCGCGCGCATAAACGTTTAGCGCAGGGAGAAGCACCTGCTCAGGTCATTGAAACGTTAGCGCACTCACTGACCCAAAAATGGATGCACGGACCCCTACGCGCGCTGGCTGACGCGCCTGCAGAAGAACGCGATAAGCTGATCCGCCTAGTTCCTGAACTGTTTAAAATCACGCGGCCTTAGGCTGCTTCTAGCCGTTTTAGTATAGATATTCTTTTACCGTGCTCTATTTGAGCGGATCTCAAACAGAATCACATTCCTATATTTACACATAGCCCATTCATCAAACATGAAATCAAGCATGCAAGGCAAGCTCGACCAGCTTGTAATAAGGTTGACCGAGGTCAATGAAGCACTTCATCAGCCTGATATCACTGCAAATCTGGACAGCTATCGGAAATTCACACGTGAGCGTGCAGAACTCTCCCCATTGGTTGAGCATTACGAACTCTGGAAGAGCGCACTCCACGATGAAGAAACTGCGCAAGAATGGCTCGCAGATCTCTCCATGCGCGATTTTGCTGAAGAAGAAATTGCTGATGCGCGCAGCCGAATGGCCCAGCTAGAAAAAGAGCTGCACACCATGTTGCTGCCGCGGGATCCTAACGATGAACGCTCTATTTTTCTTGAAGTGCGTGCAGGAACGGGCGGTGATGAAAGTGCATTATTTGCTGGAACCTTGCTACGCATGTATTTGCGATACGCAGAGCGTCAGAACTGGCCTGTAGAAATCATTTCTGAAAGCCCAGGCGAAGTAGGAGGGTACAAAGAGGTAATTATTCGCGTGCTGGGTAAAGGCGCCTATTCCCGTCTCAAATTTGAATCCGGCGGACATCGTGTGCAACGTGTGCCAGAAACCGAAACTCAAGGACGCATTCATACTTCAGCCTGTACGGTAGCGGTATTGCCTGAAGCAGATGAAGTAGGTGAAGTGGATATTAATCCTGCAGATCTGCGTGTCGACACTTTCCGAGCCTCAGGAGCTGGGGGGCAGCACGTTAATAAAACGGATTCTGCAGTGCGCCTTACGCACTTACCCACAGGTATCGTCGTAGAGTGCCAGGATGATCGCTCTCAGCATCGCAATAGAAGTAAAGCATTGCAAGTGCTCGCAGCACGGATCAAAGAAAAACAACGTATGGAGCAGCATAGCCAAGAAGCAGCCGCTCGAAAAAGCCTTATTGGCTCTGGCGACCGCTCAGAGCGCATCCGCACCTACAATTTTCCTCAACAACGACTGACGGATCATCGTATAAACCTTACACTCTATAAATTGGACGCTATGTTAGATGGCGACCTCAACGATTTGATTAATGCTTTAGTGAGTGAACACCAAGCTGAACTTTTAGCCGCGTTTGGAGATTAAAGTGCTATGACACTATTCAAACGTACAACCCTCCTTCCAACGCTTGGGTGGGTTTTTTTGGGTGCGCCCAGCATGGGCGCAATCTTGGAGGTGCAAGTCCTCCCGTA
>JASSUF010000090.1:0-10416 GCA_031963365.1 Mycoavidus cysteinexigens | reverse complement strand
ATAAATGGAATTCGTTTGGGGCAACTTCCAGAGCTTAACCGAATGCCATTGCACCGCCAACCTACGAAGCTAAAGCTGCTTTTAGCAATGTCCCGATTTCAGAGGGATTTTTGGTGACGGTAAAGCCACATTCTTGCATGACTTTTAGCTTTTCATCAGCTGTACCTTTACCACCAGAGATGATGGCGCCGGCATGGCCCATGCGTTTTCCGGGAGGAGCAGTTACACCGGCAATAAAGCCTACTACCGGTTTTTTCATATTGTCCTTAGCCCATCTTGCAGCGGTTTCTTCGTCGTCTCCACCGATTTCTCCAATGAATACGACTGCATCGGTATCAGGATCATCGTTGAAAAGCTTGAGTACATCGATATGCTTCAAGCCGTTTACAGGGTCACCACCAATGCCGATTGCACAGGATTGTCCGAGCCCTAAAGCAGAGAGTTGTCCTACTGCTTCATAGGTGAGGGTTCCGGAGCGCGATACGACGCCAATGCGTCCAGGACGGTGGATATGGCCTGGCATGATGCCGATTTTTACGCCGTCTTCACCTGGGTAAATAATACCTGGGCAGTTGGGTCCAAGTAAGCGGGTTTTGGTTTTTGCTGTTTGCATTTTGTGCTTGAGCTCGATCATGTCGCGCACAGGAATGCCTTCAGTAATACAAACAACCAAATCTAATTCCGCTTCTACTGCTTCCCAAATAGCTGCTGCTGCGCCTGCGGGGGGAACGTAAATAACCGATACATTCGCGCCAGTTTGCGCTTTGGCTTCTTTTACCGTGCCAAAAATGGGGATACCTTCAAAATCTTCCCCCGCTCTTTTGGGGTTCACGCCGGCTACATAGGCATCTTGCCCACGGCCATATTCACGGCAAGCACGCGTATGGAACTGGCCTGTTTTGCCTGTAATACCCTGCGTGATGACCTTGATTTTTTGTTTATCTAGCAAAAACATTGTTCACCTTTTATGTCTGGAAGCTTTTATTTCTGAGAAGCAGCAATGACCTTTTGCGCGGCTTCCGCCATATCATCTGCTGCAATAATGGGCAAACCAGAGTCAGCCAGCATTTTTTTGCCGAGATCTTCATTGGTCCCTTTCATGCGCACGACTAAAGGTACTTTGAGCTGGACTGCTTTGGAGGCTGCAATAACGCCTTCTGCAATCACATCACAGCGCATAATTCCGCCAAAAATATTCACCAAAATGGCTTTCAGATGGGGGTTTTTCAGCATGATTTTGAAGGCTTCTGTCACCTTCTCGGTCGTAGCTCCGCCGCCTACATCTAAGAAGTTGGCAGGTTCACCGCCAAACAATTTGATGGTATCCATCGTAGCCATGGCCAAGCCTGCACCATTAACTAAGCAGCCGATATTGCCGTCGAGGGAGATATAGGCCAGATCAAATTTTGAAGCTTCTACTTCTGCAGGATCTTCTTCATCTAAATCGCGGTATGCAACAATTTCAGGATGTCTAAAGAGTGCATTGGAATCAAAATTGAATTTTGCATCCAAGGCGATTACTTTCCCATCACCCGTTAGGATAAGGGGATTAATCTCTGCCAGCGCAGCATCGGTTTCCCAGCATGCTTTATAGAGCCCTTGCAATACAGTCCGTGCTTGGGGAAGCGCAGCGGCAGGAATACCGATTTTGGTCGATAATTCATCTGCTTGCGCATCGGTTAAGCCAGTGACTGGGTCTACAGCGACTTTATGGATGAGATCAGGGGTTTTTTCAGCAACCTCTTCAATCTCCATGCCGCCTTCACTAGAGGCCATAACGACCACTCTTTGCGTGACGCGATCTACTACTAAGCCTAGATACAATTCTTTTTGAATATCTGCGCCCTCTTCTAACAAGAGGCGGCTGACTTTGCGGCCTTCAGGGCCAGTTTGGTGTGTTACCAGCTGCATGCCATAGATTTCTTCGGCGTATTTCACCGCTTCATCTACCGAGCGAGCCACCTTCACGCCACCGCCCTTACCTCGGCCGCCGGCATGAATCTGTGCCTTCACTACGATAACTCGGGTACCCCGATCCCACAACGCTTGTGCTGCAGCGCGTGCCTCTTCCAGTTTTAATACCACTACGCCAAAAGGCACAGGCACCCCGTACTTCCTGAGGATTTCTTTACCTTGATACTCATGAATGTTCATGCGTGATTCCTTCCTTCTCAGGAGATCTTTAAAAAAAACGAATATTCCGGACAAAGCTAAGCCCTATAGCCTAACCTGCTCAGGAATAGTAGCCCAGCAAAAAGGGCGAGATTCTAGCATAGGAGGTGCTTGGCAGATGAGTAGTATCTAGCCTAATCCTGCAGCAGCTCCTTCTGCTGCGATGGTTTTATTCATGTCTTCAATAGTGACCGGGGTATCAGGCTTGCAAAGCTTACCTCTTAACGCTTGGACTTGGCTTAAAAGACTCAACTGCACAGGCTTAAAAGACCGCCGATGATGGGAGCAAGGGCCATATTTTTGTAAAGCGGCGCGGTGTGCGGCAGTGGGATAGCCTGCATGCTGTTTAAACCCGTAGACTGGATGGTCGAGGTGCAAGGCATCCATTAAACGATCACGCGTGACTTTGGCTAGGATGGAGGCTGCGCTGATAGCGGGAATATAAGTATCGCCTTGCACTACCGCTTCAGAAGGTAAACCAGCATGTGCAGCCCCAGGTAGAGTGGGCCAGGAAAATAGCGGGCTGCGATTTCCGTCTACTTGAATATAGGTAGGGCAAAGCGGTAACCCTGCCACAGCGCGTTGCATGGCTAGAAGAGTGGCTTGCAGAATATTGAGTTGATCGATTTCTTCTACCGAGGCACTGGCTATATGAAAAGCAGCTGCGCGATCTATGATCTGTTCAAAGAGTGCGTCACGTTTTTTGGCGCTTAATACTTTGGAATCTGCCAGCCCTGCAATGGGACGCAATGGATCGAGAATAACTGCTGCAGCAACAACAGGTCCCGCTAAGGGGCCTCGTCCCGCTTCGTCTACCCCGCAGAGTAAGGTGATATCTGGGGATGGTGGGTGTGTCATCACATGCCTTTTTAAAGTATTCATCGCCGAAGGGCGGATAGGTTAAGGTGTTTAGTAAGGCCCTTTTACATAGGCATATTGTAGGTTGGTGGTGAGACACGAACCCCAACATGCGTACCGCTGACTTTTAATTTTTGCTTTTGAGAATTTGTAAGCTGGTCTTCAATGAGGCAGTGGTCTGCATGTTGGGGTTCCTTCGTCACCACCAACCTACCATGCTTTGCCTTTTCTCGGGGTTGGCAGAGTTTTTTAAAGCCTTTTTACATAAGCATCTCGGTAGATTGGTGGAGTTACAGTTCTACAATTGCTTGGGCGGCGCGTAAGGCGGCTTGGTTTTTTAGGGTGTGGTGCATTTGGGTAAATAGGTCGTTGAGGTCGCGTCTGTTTGCTTCATTGTCTAGTTGATACAGCATGGCATCCGCTAATGCTTCTGGGGTGGCGTGGTGTTGTAGGAGCTCAGGAACTACGAAACGGCCGGCTAGGATATTGGGTAATCCTATATAAGGCAGATATCCTTGGCGTTTCATGATCTGGGCTGTAAGCCAAGGTACTTGGTAAGAAATGACCATGGGCTTTTTATATAAAGCGGCTTCAAGCGTGGCGGTGCCACTGGCTAGCAATACGGCATCTGCAGCTTCTAGCGCTAAATGCGATGCGCCTTCCACTAGAGTTAGTGGTAGTTGAGGCCAAGCATCTATCAAGGGTTGGAGCTGCGCTCGGGCACTGGGAGTGGCTACGGGCAGGATAAAGCGCAAAGAAGGCTCGCGCTGCGAAAGCAAAGCCATGGTGGCAAAGAAAACAGGAGCGATGCGTTTGATTTCACCTTGCCGGCTACCTGGCAGCACGGCAATTATTTTTTGGGTGGCCGCAGCGGTATTGCTAGTTGCAAATGGAATTAGGCCCAGCGCTGCACGCGCTTTCAGTGGATCGGGAACGAGAGGAATATCATCAGCTAATGGGTGCCCTACATAGTGCGCCCGCACGCCTGCACGTTTGTAAATATCTAGCTCAAAAGGAAATAAGCACAGCATTAAATCTACTGAACGAGCAATCGTTTTAATACGCCCTCCTCTCCATGCCCAAATAGAGGGGCTAATAAAGTGCACGGTAGGAATACCTGCTTGGCGGCAGCGCGCTTCTACCCCTAAATTGAAGTCCGGAGCATCAATGCCGATAAAAGCACGTGGTCGGGTAGCCAGTAGATCTTGGATTAAAGCGTGGCGTATACGCAAAATATCAGGTAAACAGCGCAACGCTTCTACATACCCTCGCACCGCTAAACGCTCGCTAGACCATTTGGCATTAAACCCTACTGCCTGCATATGCGCGCCTCCAATTCCAGAGAAAGTGCACTCTGTAGGCAAGCGTGGTATGAGCTCGGTGAGTAAACGGGATGCTAGTAGGTCTCCAGAGACTTCTCCTGCCACTAAAGCAAAGGAGTGGGATAGCTTGCTGGCAGTAGTAGGCTGGGCGGGAGGGGAAGCAGGGTGCATGTTTTAGAGGTGATTTAGAATAGAAATGGCAAGCAGCCATTTTACACCCTCTTTATAACGGCTGAGGCGCTTGCGCGGTACACATGTATTGCATTACAAGCCAATACCATTAAAAAAGCCCACGCATAATAATATGTGTGAGCTTTTTTAATGACCTCTTGCTATTACCAAACTGTTTTTTAGTTTTATGTACAGCTTCGCAAGCTTAAGATCTATGCAAATTATCTGCGATTGAGTAGCAAGCCAATAATTGCGCCTAAAGCAATAAAACCACCAATAGATTTCCAAGGATGCTCGTGCACATACTCATCTGCGGCACAGGCTGCTTTCTTGGTTTTTTCTATAAAAGCAGCTTGGTTTTCTAAGAGGCTGCCTTTGGCTTGTTTCAATAGATTCAGCGCTTTATTGCGTAATTCATGCGCTTTTTCGCCGGTAACATCTGCGGTTTGTTGCAAAACGGATTCAACATCCCCAAGTATAGTTTTAAGGTCTGACATCAATTATCTCCTTGTTAAGTTCTAGCGCTTTATATAAGCCTTAGAACTAAAAAATGATGACAAAAATAAAAATTACCGAGCAACACGGAACCTGCTTAGAAAATTCTTAAACAAATTCCGCCCCACCTTTATACAGTATGCTGCCCTGCGCTGGCTACAGCTGTCATATTAACAATGCGCCGCACCGTAGCTGCAGGCGTAAGAATATGAGCTGATTGGGCAGCACCCAGCAAGAAAGGTCCGACTGCTACGCCATCGCTGCTGGTAACTTTAAGCAAATTGTATGCAATATTCGCGGCTTCAACATTAGGCATAATAAGGAGATTGGCCTCACCAGCAAAAGTCGAAGCAGGGAAAGCTGCTTTTCGAATAATTTCGGAGAGCGCTGCGTCGCCTTGTACTTCCCCTTCTACTTCTAATCCGGGAGCGCGCTGTGCAATCAAAGCGCGAGCTTGCGCCATCTTGCGTGCTGAAGCACTGGGGATGCTTCCGAAATTAGAATGGGATAGCAATGCAACCTTAGGCGTTACACCAAATCGCTCGACCTCGCGTGCGGCCAAAATGGCCATAGAAGCTACTTGCTCCGCAGTTGGACACTCATGCACATAGGTGTCGCATATGAAAAGATTGCGGTTAGGCAGCATTAAAAGATTCATCGCAGCGAAATCTTCAGCATCTGGAGCAACCCCGATTACTTGATTGATATATTTTAAGTGATCGTGATAACCGCCCACCAAACCACAAATCAAGCCCTGGGCATCTCCTATACGAAGCAGCATGCTCCCAATAAGCGTGTTTGCGTGCCGTAGCGCTCCGCGCGCTACTTCAGGGGTGACGCCATCGCGTGCACCTAGCTCATGATAGAGCGTCCAGCAGCGGGTATAGCGCGCATCCTCTTCTGGATTCACTACCTCAAAGCCGCTCTGTGCAAGCGTGCTGCCCATTTTTTTCAGTCGTGCATCGATAACTGCGGGGCGGCCAATCAAGATAGGGTGTGCTATTTTTTCTTGCAAAATAGTTTGTGCTGCGCGCAATACACGCTCATCTTCCCCTTCTGCAAACACAATGCGTGCAGGTTTAGATTTCGCAGCTGCAAAAACGGGGCGCATGACCATGGTGCTGCGATTGGCTCTATTTTCAAGCTGCTCGCGGTAACTTTCCATATCCTCAATAGGACACGTAGCCACGCCAGAATCCATAGCTGCTTGTGCTACAGCAGGTGCAATTTTGATCATTAAACGGGGATCAAAAGGCTTAGGAATAATGTATTGAGGGCCAAATTCTAGAGAGTGCCCCACATAAGCTTCTGCTACTTCTTCACTATGGTCGCGCTCTTGTGCAAGTGCCGCAATGGCCTTCACGCAGGCCAATTTCATCTCTTCAGTAACCCGTGTTGCCCCTACATCTAAGGCTCCACGGAAAAGGAAAGGAAAGCACAGCACATTATTTACTTGATTTGGGTAGTCTGAGCGACCGGTAGCGATAATCGCATCTGGACGCGCTTCCAAGGCCACTTCAGGGCGAACTTCAGGTTCAGGATTGGCCAATGCAAGAATCAATGGCTTAGCGGCCATAGTCTTGATCATATCTGGCGTTAAAACACCTGCAGTCGAGCATCCTAAGAAAACATCACATCCCTGCATGGCATCCGCCAGCGTGCGTGCCTGCGTGGCTACGGCATACCGTGCTTTGCTTGCATCTAGCCCTTCGCGCTCAGAGTGAATAACCCCTTTGGAATCTATCACCAAGATATGGGCCTTATTGATGCCCAGATCCACTAATAAATCTAAGCAGGCAATCGCAGCAGCGCCGGCTCCTGAGCAGACCAGCTTCACGTCTCCCATATTTTTTTGCACGATTTTCAGGCCATTGAGAATGGCCGCGGACGCAATGATTGCCGTACCGTGTTGATCATCGTGAAAAACCGGAATATTCATGCGCTCGCGCAGCTTTTTCTCAATATAAAAGCACTCGGGTGCCTTGATGTCTTCGAGGTTAATACCCCCAACAGTGGGCTCAAGCATGACAATAGCATCTACCAACTTATCTGGATCGGTTTCAGCGAGCTCAATGTCGAAAACATCAATATCTGCAAAGCGTTTAAATAAACAGCCCTTGCCCTCCATAACCGGCTTAGCCGCATAAGGACCAATATTCCCCAGACCTAATACAGCGGTGCCATTGGTCACCACTGCTACTAAATTGCCGCGAGAGGTGTAATCCTGCACTTTTCGTTGATCTGCGGCGATGGCTTCGCACGGAACAGCAACGCCTGGAGAGTAAGCAAGTGCAAGATCTAGGCTATTAGACAGAGGCTTGGTTGGCGTGACCGAGACTTTTCCAGGCCTTGGCAATTTGTGGTACGCAAGAGCAGTTTGTTTAAATTGATTATCCATGGGAAGTTTTGTAAAAGCGTGGCGCTTGACCGATTCTAAGAGGGGTGAAGAAAGCTTAAATATCAAAAATTACAAATATCAAAACAACAAATAAAAATAAAAAAACTAAGGAATCCAAGCATTCTGATGCCTGTTTTGGGTAAGTGCCCGTTATAATTCAGGCCAATTTTTTAAGAACCTATCCAAAAATTCTCAATAAGACCCAAAAAAGCGGGAGTGTACACGCCCTTTCCGCTCTTTCGTTCACTATTACCCTTCGCGCTACATTCACTGCAACAGGACCCCTCTCGATGACCGGCCTAGATACCCAATCCATTTCAGAAGCCACGGCACGCATTTTGCTCGATACCAAGGCCGTACATTTCAACGCCACTACTCCTTTTCGTCTGACTTCTGGCAGAGCTAGCCCCGTATATATCGACTGCCGAAAATTGATTTCTTTCACGCAAGAACGCCAAGCGCTGATGAAAATGGCGCAATCTTTAATCCTCGAGAATATCAAAGATGCTTCTGGTAAATTGGCTATCGACTCCGTTGCAGGCGGAGAAACTGCTGGCATTCCGTTTGCTGCTTGGTTAGCCGACGGCCTGATGCTCCCGATGCAGTACGTACGCAAAAAGCCAAAAGGCTTTGGCCGCAATGCGCAAATTGAAGGACAATTAGAGCCAGGTACGCGTGTACTACTCGTAGAAGATTTAACGACAGATAGCCGCAGCAAACTCAATTTTTGTGCCGCATTGCGCACGGCAGGTGCGATTGTTGAGCATGTTTTCGTAGTATTTCACTACGATATTTTTAAAGAAAGCCGC
Organism: Mycoavidus cysteinexigens; assembly: GCA_031963365.1. GTDB lineage: Bacteria > Pseudomonadota > Gammaproteobacteria > Burkholderiales > Burkholderiaceae > JASSUD01. Next base: position 2,191 of record JASSUF010000090.1, on the reverse strand, counting down.
ACACTGTTGGCAGAACAAGGTATTGCACTCCATGCATTAGCTACATGGTGGGATGTATTGAAACTGGCGAAACAAGAACAATATTTTGATACCCAAACTCTCACTGAAGTAGAACGCTTCCTACACGAGCCCGCAAAATGGTCCATGGAACATGGCGGAGTCAGTGAGCTTGCAAACGCGTAGATTGACGGTGAGATACTAACCCCAACATGCAAACCCCTACCCTCTTGAACCCGTTTCCCATGCCACTAGCATTTGAAAAAAAAATCCTCTCCCGGTCACAGTTAATAGCATTGCGTGCGAACTATACTGAGCCGGTTGTTTTTACCAATGGGGTCTTTGATATTTTGCATCGTGGTCACGTCAGTTATTTGGCGCGTGCGCGTGCACTGGGCGGGTGTTTGGTGGTGGGAGTCAATAGTGATGCTTCGGCGCGCCAACTGGGTAAAGGCCCAGACCGGCCAATTAATGGCGAGGAAGATCGTTTAGCGTTAATTGCAGCGTTAGAGAGCGTGGATGCCGTGGTGTGTTTTGACGAATTAACGCCTTTAGCGTTGATCAGCGCCCTACGCCCCAATATCATCGTGAAGGGAGGTGATTACGATATGGAAACCCTCCCTGAAACCGCCCTCGTTCGTACCTGGCAAGGCCAAGCGCTGAGCATTCCATTTGAGTATGCTCGCTCCACTACAGCTCTCGTGCAAAAAGTGAGAGGAAATAAGTAAAGATAGATAATTTGAGGGGCATTTCTCAGTTTTTTATTTTGCTTTTTGCATTATTCAATGATTTAAAATCCGTATTTCCCAATGCTCGTGCTAGAACGAGCATTTTCCATCCACTTTTTTTACTTGCGCTTCGCTATGACACGCATCCATCCTACTGCAGTGATTGAGCCAGGTGCGCAAATCGACGATACCGTTGAAATAGGACCTTATGTAGTTATTGGCCCGCACGTCACTATAGGCGCGCGCACCAGCATTGGTTCACATTGTGTTATTGAAGGCCACACCCAGTTAGGCACCGATAACCGCCTTGCAAATTTTGTAGCATTAGGTGGTCCTCCGCAAGATAAAAAATATGCAGGAGAACCTACCCGGCTTGAAATTGGAAACCGCAATACGATTCGTGAATTTGCCACCATCCACACTGGCACCATTCAAGACGCAGGCGTAACCCGCCTGGGCGACGATAATTGGATCATGGGCTATGTACATATTGCCCACGATTGCCTAGTAGGCAACCACACCATCTTCTCCAGTAATGCGCAAATCGCAGGCCATGTCAAAGTGGGCGATTGGGCTATTCTCGGAGGTATGTGTGGGGTGCACCAATTTGTACGTATTGGCGCGCATGCCATTCTAGGAGGGACATGTAAATTAGTGAAAGACCTCCCCCCCTTCGTCTTAGCTGCTGGAGAAAAAACCAAAGCCTATGGGCTCAACCAAGAAGGATTACGCCGCAGAGGTTTTTCACCCGAAGAAATTACTTCCTTGCAAGCAGCCTATCGCACCCTATACCAAGCCCACTTAACCTTTGAAGAAGCAAAAACGCAATTAGCAGAGGATCTAAAAACACTACCTAAAAATTCACCCGTCCACACATTCCTAGCCTTTCTACACGAAGCTGAACGCGGCATCCTCCGTTAAAAAACTATCCAACTTAATTCAGCTCGTAGGTTGGGGTGAAGCACGAACCCCAACATGCAAACCACCTACTTTTAATCTTTGCTTTTAAATAATCTGTAATACGATTTACTGCTCGATGGAATGCATCTAGTGCTTGAATCGTTCGTGTTTGTCTACTATCTCATCAAGTTGGAACTATTAAAGACATATTATAATAGACAGAGATGTAATACCTGCGATACCAGGATTTTCTATATGAAAAATCATATTTTATATTATTATTTCTCTATATGCTTCTTCTTTAAATTTATTAAAAAATTTGGTGCAATTTTTCTTTAAAACTCCTTGTGATAATAGATAACTTCTCGCATTTTCTTTATCCCATTCGCCTGTTTGCATCTTTCCGGCTGCTGCTTCTTTAACTCTCTTAAATTTTTGTTGTTTTGCTTCTCCATATACTTCTTTTTCAAATTTATTAAAAAATTCGTTGCAATTTCTCTTTGAAACTCCTTGTGATAATAGATAACTTCTCGCATTTCCTTTATCCCATTCGCCTGTTTGCATCT
>JASSUF010000089.1:0-10433 GCA_031963365.1 Mycoavidus cysteinexigens | reverse complement strand
CCTTGGGGCAATTAAGGACACGCCCTACAATCTATATGATCCAAAGCGGGCTGCAGCTGCGAGCTTTTCTCTCTCATTATTACTTTTTCTGTGCGTAATGTCGCTCTCTAAAAAGCATTGTATGACCGTTGTGGCGGTTGTTTTTATTGGTTTTGCATTGGTAGGTGCAGCTTTAGGGAGCGCGCTGTGGCATTGGGCAACGGCGCCACTTTCTTTTGCGCGCGCACCGTTAGATTTTACAATAAAGCCTGGTATGTCACTCAAGAGTGTGGTGCATGAGCTTAAGCGTAATGGCGTTCCGATCCAGCCGCTTTTATTTGAAGGGTTGGCGCGTGTTTTAGGCGTGTCAGCTCAGCTGAAGGCAGGAAATTACGCCTTGCCTGAGGGCATTAGCCCCTATAGCCTTTTGCAAAAAATCGTGATGGGTGATGTGCATCAATATGCGATTAAAGTGGTCGAAGGCTGGACTTTTAGCCAGATGCGAGCGGCAATAGATCAATCTCCTACGCTCACGCACCAAACCGCATCATGGAGCGATGCGCAGCTCCTGCGCGAGATAGATGCAACCCAGACTCACCCTGAAGGGCTTTTTTTTCCCGATACCTATTTTTTTGATGAAGCCAGCAGCGACCTAGCGCTATACAAACGAGCCTATCGACTCGGGCAGCGGCGCCTGGAGCTTGCTTGGGACAGACGTGCTCCAGATCTTCCCTACCAGACGTCTTATCAGGCTTTGATTATGGCATCGCTTATTGAGAAAGAAACTGGGCAAGAGCAGGACCGCCCTTTTGTTTCAGCGGTTTTTACTAATCGTTTGCGTGTGGGTATGCCGCTACAAACGGATCCTAGTGTGATTTACGGATTAGCAAAAAGCTATACCGGTGATCTCACCAGAAAAAATCTACGTATGGATACCGCTTACAACACCTATACGCGCCGCGGATTACCTCCTACGCCAATTGCATTGCCCGGCATGGCTTCTTTGGAAGCTGCTATGCATCCAGCAAATAGTCCTGCGCTGTATTTTGTTTCCCGTGGCGACGGATCGAGCGAGTTTTCGAAGACTTTGAGTGAACATAATCGCGCAGTCGATAAATTTATCCGGAAGTTGCCATGAATACGGTTATGCGTTTTGCCTCTGTACGGGTAAATCCATTAGATAGAGGTTTAGGGTTTTGCTATGCAACTTAATCTAGAGTATGCGGGCGCCCGTGGAAAATTTATTACGTTTGAAGGCGTTGATGGGGCAGGCAAGAGTACGCAGCTCAAAGCATTTTGCGAGCGGCTGCGCACGCATTTGGCAGCCGTTGGCAAACGTTTAATTGTGACTCGTGAACCCGGCGGTACGCCTCTTGGAGAGAATTTGCGCGACATGCTGTTGCATCGCAGTATGCATATTGAAACGGAAGCGTTACTTATGTTTGCCGCACGCCGCGAACATATAGCCTGCGTTATTGAACCTGCGCTGGCTCAAGGCGATTGGGTAGTGTCAGATCGTTTTACTGATGCTACTTTTGCATACCAAGGAGGCGGGCGAGGTATGTCTGCAGAAAAACTCAAAATCCTAGAAGATTGGGTGCAAGGGGCCCTACAGCCTGACTTAACGATTTTGCTAGATCTACCTGTGGACATTGCCCGCGAACGCTCTTTTCGTCGTGCACAGGAAAATCAAAATCCTATGCATGATCCTACTCAAAGTAATGATGAAAGTGACAGCGACAAAGCGCAGAGCATGGACAAATTTGAATCAGAATCCATAGAGTTCTTTTCTCGCATACGCACAGCTTATCTGGCGCGTGCAGCGCAGGTTCCTCAGCGTTATTTGGTAGTCGATGCGACACAAAGCGTTGAAGTGTTGCAGCATAAGCTTGCATCTTTGTTTGGAGAATGTGTCTAAACACAAGCCTTGCTAAAGGCCGATGGCCTAGCCATTTGGCAGAAAGACAGCTTGGGTTGAGCTGAAATAGGATAAGTACTCCAATCCTATTTACCTGCCCAGCTATCTATGAGTACGATTTCTCAGCCGCACGATGGAATCTTTAAGACCTTGCTTAGTGATATCACAGTAGTACGTGATTTTCTGGCGGCACATCTTCCACCATCCTTGCTTGCATACTGTGATCTCTCTACATTACAGTTAGAGAGTGGTGCTTTTATTGAAGAGAAAATGCAGCAACGTTTCTCTGATATGGTTTACAGCATGCGAACAAAAAGAGGGAAGGGCTATATTTACGTCATTTTGGAGCATCAGAGTAAAGGTGACCGAATGATGCCTCTGAGAATGCTGCGCTATCAGCTATCGGCGATGCAAAAACACTTAGACCAAAAGCGCAGTAAGCGATTACCCATTGTGATACCAATAGTCTTGTACCATGGACCCAAAAACCGCTCCTATCCCCACTCATTAAATATACTCGATTGCTTTGAGCAGCCTGAGTTAGCGCGAGAAATTTTTCTTGGCCCTATACAGCTTATTGATCTGAGCCTTATTCCTGATGAAGAGCTGCGAATGCACGAGGGAGCGGCAGTGTTAGAAATGATTCTAAAGCATATACGAACGAAGGATTTGGTGCCTCTTCTTCAGGATGTGATGCCATTATTAGAAAAATATCCGCTGTCGATTGACAAAGAACGAGCGATATTTCACTATTTATTAAACACAGGGAAATGTAAAGATCAAGGACAGCTCATTGCGTTTTTTGATGCGTATGGACCGTATTATGGAGAGCATATAATGACATTTGGTCAGCTTCTCAGGAGAGAAGCCAGAATAGAAGGCCGTAAAGAAGGGCTCGAAGAAGGCCGCGAAGTAGGGCTTGAAGTAGGACGTGAAGAAGGACGTGAAGAAGGACGTGAAGAAGGTAGACGTGGTGTTGCTATAAAAATGTTGGAAGTGGGTATGAGCGGCGACCAAATTAAAACATTGACAGGCCTAGACTCAGAAGAGATTACCCGATTGGCTATAGAGCTTGGTACGTCCATATTACATTAGGGCACGACCTCAAAGATGGGCCCTTTTGGACAATTGAGGACACGCCCTAGTACATGCAAAGACGTTGTGCACTTTACGATCAGACTGGAATACGCCCTCTCCTAGCTATAGGAAAGGGCAAGCTTTCTAAATAACGCCCACTTTTATGTTTTCGCAGGATTATTCAATAGCGTCGCCAGACGTTTAAGGTCAACGCGTGTCATCAAATGGGAATAGGGCTGTATGGTTTGAGCGCTATTGAGAGGCTGTTCTGCATGTGCCCAATCTAACGGGGATATTTGTAGGAAGGCTTCAGCATTTGCTGCCAGTAGGGGCAATACGGGCTTGAGTGCCAGTGTGAAAAGCCGGAAGGCTTCGAGGCTGATGCTACAGGTTTCATGTAGATGGCGGGCATGGAGAGTACGGTGATCAGGTTCAGATTGCGCTTGGTTACCGATAAGTATCTCTTCTCCCTTGAAGGCTATTTTGGCCTGTTCCCATGGTTTATGTTCATCGATAAAAGCATTGATTGTATCGACTTGCCGGAGTGTAGTGCGAATCGCGCGTGCAGTATCTCGTGCTTCATATTGCGCGGCAATTTCTGGTATTGCCGCGCGAATGGATACCAATAGTGGATGTTGCATTACCGCATCATCAATTTTCCCTTCAAAGTGCTTCACTATAAAGTTCGCTGTACGGCTTGCGATATTGAGATATTTGCCAATTAGATCGCTGTTGACGCGTGCAACGAAATCTTCCCAGTTCAGATCGATATCTTCTAGCGAAGGACTGAGTTTGGCCGCTAAGTAATAGCGTAGCCATTCAGGGTTGAGCCCGGCATCGATATAGCTTTGCGCAGTAATAAAGGTGCCGCGCGACTTGGACATTTTTTGGCCGTTGACGGTTAAAAAGCCATGTGCAAATACATTGGTCGGAGTGCGGTGCCCTGAAAATTGCAGCATTGCAGGCCAGAACAAGGTGTGGAAATACAAAATATCCTTGCCGATAAAGTGGTATTGCTCGGTGGTGGTGTCTGGCTTGACCCATGCTTCAAAATCTAAACCACGTGCTTCGCACAATTCTTTAAAGCTGGCGTAGTACCCGAGTGGGGCATCTAGCCATACATAAAAATATTTTCCTGGCGCATCTGGAATTTCAAAGCCGAAATACGGCGCATCGCGCGAGATATCCCAATCATTGAGTTTAGAGCGGGAGGAGGATGCTTCTGAAGAGGGTTGCTCTAGCTGGTGAGATGCATCTTGTGGCCCTAGCCATTCGCGCATTTTATTCAGTGCTTCGGGTTGTGCAAGCTTGGCGACCCATTCTCGTAGAAACGATTCACAACGCGGGTCTGATAGGCGGAAGAAGTAATGTACAGAGCGTTTGCGTATAGGTGGTTCGTTTGAAAGTACGGAGTAAGGCTTAATTAAATCCATTGGCGAATAAGTAGAGCCGCATACTTCACAGGCATCGCCATACTGATCTGCAGCACCACATTTCGGGCAGCCTCCTTTGATAAAACGGTCCGGTAGAAACATTTCTCGGCTGGCGTCGTATGCTTGCTCGATCTCGCGTGTTTCAATGAATCCAGCCTCGCGTAAAGCATGGTAAACCCGCTCAGAAAGCATTTTGTTTGCGGGAGAGTCGGTGGAGCTATAGTGATCAAAGCTCACGCCAAAATCATCAAAATCACGTTTGTGCTCGCGCCCTATGCGTTCGATTAATGCTTGAGGCGTTAACCCTTCGCGTTCAGCTCGCAGCATGACGGGAGTGCCATGTGTGTCATCTGCTCCGATGTAATAAGTCTCGTGGCCCTGCATACGGAGAGTGCGTACCCAGATATCTGTTTGAATATATTCAACGAGATGGCCAATATGAATGGGCCCGTTGGCATAAGGGAGAGCAGAAGTGACGAGGACGCGACGCGAAGAGGAAGGCATAAAAAAGAAAGAAAAAGTGGGGATGCTTTGATGCACAGAAGTGCATGTGTACAGCAGTAGAATCAATAGGCTACAGGAGTTTAGAGGCTAGCTGGCTATTTAAGCCATTATCTTCGATAAAAAACTGAAAAATCCTGCAAGCCTTTTTAACAATCAGCATGAATTTCTATTCTGCTGTTCTATTTTTTCCTGAATCTCCAGCCATTTTTGCTCATGGTTCTCTAGCTCAGCATTCACTTCAGTTTGGCGTTTGCAAGCCGCTTCCCATTCAGGAGGATGTGGAGGAAGGTAATGCTTAGGATCAGCGAAAAAGGCTTCCAGGCGTGCTTTTTCTTCGCCCAATACAGCTATTTTTTTCTCGAGCTGAGCAAGTGTACGTTCTTGTGCAGCAGCAGAGCGCGTAGGAGCTGACGGTTTTGGAGACGCTTTAGCGGAGGCAGACGCTGTGCTTTTTTTCGGAGTAGAGGAAGAGGAGGGCTCTTTAAGAAGCATACGGCGATAGTCTTCCAAATCGCCATCAAAAGGAAGTGCGCGCTTGTTGGCGACGAGTAAGAAGCTATCTGTCGTCGCATTGAGAAGATGCCGATCATGTGAGACCACTATCAGCGTACCTTCAAATTGTGCAAGGGCATTGGTTAGTGCATCCCGAGTCTCTAAGTCCAAGTGATTGGTAGGCTCATCGAGTAATAAGAGGTTAGGGCGCTGCCAGAGCATAATGGCTAGTGCCAGACGTGCTTTTTCACCGCCCGACAAGGGTTCAATTGGCGAGGTGGCCATGTTGCCGGAAAATTGAAAGCTTCCTAAAAAGTCCAGCAACTCCTGGTCGCGTACATAGGTAGGGCTTAAGCGTGTCAAGTGTTGTAGGGGCGATTCGCTTGGACGTAATGTGTCTAGTTGGTGTTGTGCAAAATAGCCAATTTTGAGCCCGCGCCCTCGATTGATAGAACCGCTTAGCGCAGGTAAGGTGCCTGCTAATGTCTGAATTAAGGTCGATTTGCCTTGGCCATTGGCACCAAGTAGACCAATGCGTTCCCCATTTTGGATCGATAAATTAACCCCTTCAACAATGACGACAGGTTTTGGATTCTGACCTTCTGTTTGGGTTTGGTATCCGCAAGACACCCCTTCCATGGTGATCATGGGGTTGGGTGCTTGCAGTGGAGTGCGGAATTGAAATGTAAAGGCAGACGCATCCCGCACTGCGGCGATATGCTGCATTTTTTCAAGGGCTTTGACGCGGCTTTGTGCTTGTCTAGCTTTAGTGGCCTTAGCTTTAAAGCGATCAATAAAGCTTTGTAAATGTTCTCTATGCCGTTGCTGTTTCTCGTGCTGACTTTGTTGGAGCGCACGTTGTTGGGCTCGTACTATTTCAAATTGGCTGTAATTCCCACCGTAGCGCTTAAGCTGACGATCTTCAATAGCCACAATAGTTTGGCAGACTCCATCTAGAAATTCACGATCATGGGAAATGATGATTAAGGTGCCGGCATATTTGCGCAGCCAAGCTTCTAACCACAAAATGGCATCTAGATCTAAGTGATTGGTCGGCTCATCTAAGAGCAATAACTCAGAAGGGCACATCAGTGCTTGAGCTAGATTTAAACGCATACGCCAACCTCCTGAGAAGCTGGAAACGGGCTCGTGAAACTTAGCTTGCGAAAACCCTAGCCCTAGCAAAAGCGCTTCTGCTCGAGAGGGGGCGCTATAGCCATCTAACTCTGCAAAAGCACCATGTGCCAAGGCCTGTGCCATGCCATCATCGATAGCTTCTGCTGCTGCAATATCGGCTTCGACTGCGCGCAGACGTGTGTCCCCATCTATGGTGTATTCCAGTGCAGTGCGTGAGGTGGCAGGTGTTTCTTGCGCAACGTGCGCAATAGGCCCATTAATGGGTAAGAAAACTTCACCTAGATCAGGTTCAATTCGACCGAGTAATGCAGAAAAAAGCGAAGATTTCCCCGCTCCATTCGATCCAATAAGTCCCACTTTCTCCCCACGATGCAAGGTGAGGGATACATCCTCAAACAAAAGCTTGCTGCCCCGACTTAGGGTGAAATGTTCAAGGGAAATCAAAATAAAGGTCCTGAAAAAAGAGAAGAGAGTGGTGGTTGTTTTGCTAAAAAGCAATCTATGAAAAGGGGTGGTTTGCCTGTTGGGAAACGTTGCTCACCCCAACGTACCGAGTTTTTCTAAAACTCGGCGGTAGATATTTTTTAGGGTCTCCATACTGCTTATATCCACGCATTCATTTACTTGATGAATGCTGGCATTAACAGGGCCAAACTCAACGACTTGTGGGCATAAGGTGGCAATAAATCGCCCGTCTGAGGTGCCACCTGTTGTCGAGCATTGAGGCGTGATGCCAGTTTCTTGTTCAATAGCTTGCGTGAGTGCAGAGCACAGCGCGCCTTTCGGTGTGAAAAAAGGCTCACCGCTTAAGGTCCAGGTAATGGAATAGTCTTTTTCAGGTAGTAAACCGTGTTTCTCAAAAATAGCTTCTACACGCGCTTTGAGCGTAGTGGCTGGGCTGGCAGGAGAGAAGCGAAAATTAAAATCAATACATGCTTGCCCAGGAATCACATTAGTGGCACCCGTTCCTGCATGAAAATTGGAGATCTGCCAGCTGGTGGGGGGGAAGTCTGCATCGCCCTCATCCCAGGCCGTTTGAGCCAAATCAGCCAATACTGGCGCAATGGTGTGTATTGGGTTGCGAGCCAAGTGCGGGTAAGCGATATGGCCTTGCACGCCCTGTACCAGCAACCGGCCTGATAAAGAGCCTCGACGGCCATTTTTAAACGTATCGCCTATCTGTTCTACACAGGTAGGTTCTCCCACGATGCAATAGTCTAACTGCTCACCGCGCGCGCGCAAAAGGCGAATAGCATGAGCTGTACCGTGCAATGCAGGCCCTTCTTCATCACTGGTAATTAAAAAAGCCAGTGAGCCTATCGGGGTGGGGCAAGCTGTTAAATATTCTTCTGTGGCGACTAAGAAAGCTGCGAGCGACGTTTTCATATCCGCTGCGCCTCTGCCGTAGAGTTTGCCTTCTCGTACAGTGGGAGTGAAAGGAGGGGTGTGCCATGCCTCTAACGGACCTGGCGGCACTACATCGGTGTGCCCAGCAAAAACAAAAGTAGGCCCTTTTGCCGTGCCACGGCGTATTGCCCAGAGTGTAGTCACGCCTTCTACGCAAAGCGTTTCACACACAAAATCTAGAGCGCTTAAGCGCTCTATTAATAGAGCCTGACAGCCTGCATCATCAGGGGTGACGGAAGCGCGCTCGAGAAGGCGAGCAGTAAGTTCAAAGGTTGGGGACATAAAAAAGCGATAGGTAGTGGTCTACGAGCATGGCTAAAAAGAGCAAGGATAAATAGACAATGGAATAACCAAAGAGTGCGCGGGCTTGCGCATCAGAATACCTGCACCATAAGCGCCATGCTTTCTCTATAAAAAGGACTCCCAGAATCAGGGCGACCACTCCATACAATAAACCACGCTGACCCGTGGCGCAGGGCAGTAGGGAAACAAGCAACAGAATTAAGGAATACAGCAGTATATGCAGTCGAGTGAATGATTCTCCATGCGTAACCGGGAGCATAGGCAAGCCAGCTTTTGCATAATCTTCGCGTCGGTAGAGTGCTAAGGCCCAAAAGTGTGGTGGGGTCCATACAAAAATAATCAGCACAAGCAGCCAGGCATCGGCAGAGACCATCCCTGTAGCCGCCGCCCACCCTAGCGCAGGAGGCATGGCGCCAGCAGCTCCGCCAATGACAATATTTTGAGGGGTAGCCGGCTTTAGAAGCACGGTGTAAATTAATGCATACCCTAAAAAGGTAGCAAGGGTAAGCCACACGGTTAAAAGATTGGTTGTGCTGTAGAGCAGTATGACTCCCAAACTGCCCAGTATGCTTGCAAACACAAGCATTTGAACAGATGAAATCTGGCCGCTGGCTGAAGGGCGGGCTGCGGTGCGGCGCATACGCGCATCACGCTTTTTTTCTAGTAAGCAATTGATGGTGAAAGCAGCAGAAGCCGTGAGCCAAATGCCTAGCGATCCACCCAATAGCGTTTTCCATGGCACGCTAGGACCAGAGAGCAGCATGCCGATAATGGCGCAAAATACAGCAAGTTGCGTGACCCGTGGTTTAGTTAGCGCGTTGTATTGCGCTGCACGTGCTTTGAAGATGCTAAAACGTGAAGTGGCAGAGTGTAAATGCATTATGCATGCGCTCCAGTGCGGTGTTGAGCGGCAAGCTGGCTATCTAGGAAAAAACTCAGTACTAAAAGCGCTGCTGCTCCAGCATTGTGTGCCAGTGCAGTCCATAATGGCCAAGGAAGAAGGACGTTTGATATACCGGTGATCATTTGCAAAACTAAAATACTGAACAAGATATAGGTAGTATGTTTGATTGCAGCAGGAGCGTGTTTGCGCAATAGGAGGGCTAGTGTGCAAAAGTATAAGAAAACCACGCCAGCCATTACGCGATGGATCCAGTGAATAGCAACTTGTGCCTGCAAGCTGAGCGTACCTAGATTAGCGCCGCTGGAGTGGGGGCCACGCCAAGGATAAAAACCCTCGGCAATATGCATGGGTGGCCACCACTGTCCTTGGCATGTTGGGAAATCGGGGCAGGCGAGCATCGCGTAATTGGAGCTTACCCAACCGCCAAGCGCAATTTGAATTCCCAGCAAAATAAGGCCCATCCATATAGCCCAGCGCCATTTTTTGTAGGAACCCATAGGGGGGGAGGCAGAAGAAGCAGCTAAGTTTTGTGTAGTAGTGTGTTGCTGTATTGTAGATGTTGATTGCTCAATTGATCGAGGAGTATTCAAAGATCGAACTAATAGCAGCCGTCGGCTGGCAAGCGCGCTCAGAAGTGATAATAATGTGAGGCCAAGAAGAAGGTGTGTGGTTACCACAAGAGGCTGCAATTTGAGCGTTACCGTCCATGCTCCAAAAGCACCTTGCAGGATAATTAAGCTCAATAAACCTAGAGGCCATACTAGCGCTACTCGCAGCTGGCGACGTTGTATACATGCCCAACCCAGCTGGACAATGAGCAATACACCCAACATCATAGCCATATACCGATGAATCATTTCGATCCAGGCTTTTTTAAAAGTGACGGGTCCATGTGGGAGCATATGTTGTGCAGCTTGGATATCGAGGTGCGCAGCAAAAGGGGAGGCAGTTCCATAGCATCCAGGCCAATCTGGACAACCTAAGCCTGAATCCGTGAGACGCGTAAAACTGCCAAAAATAATAAGGTCAAAGGTGAGCCAGGCGGTCAAGCACACCAATTGCGTAAACCCATCGGTCTTTTTGAAATACCACACATAGCCAAGTGGCACGAGTGCCAGTGTGAGGGCAATCAAGGCAAGTTGCAGGATAAACATAGTCAAGAAAAGAAGGTATGGACGTGCTAAGAGAGCATAAATGGGCACAAGCTAGGGCGTGCCCTCAATTGCCCAAAAGGGCCCATCTTCGGGGTCGTGGGGTGCCAGGTATTCACTGTACTTAA
>JASSUF010000088.1:0-10452 GCA_031963365.1 Mycoavidus cysteinexigens | reverse complement strand
AACCATAAAACTTGAATCATAAGCTAATCTACGGTTTTATAATGAGGTGGCCCTGTTCGCTAGCAGAGGCAATCTGATCTCCGGCTGGAGAATATGCTACGCTCAAAACATAATTATTATGTCCGTCTAAAATATTCTCGGGCTGTCCTGTTGCCACGGACCATAGCCGCACTACACCCTCATCTGCAGCACAGGCAATCTGCTGGCCATTCGGTGAATACGCTACACTCCAAACCCTACCATCACCGCCACGTAAGATATGCCCAGGTTCTCCTGTTTCTACAGACCATAGCCGTACGGTTTCATCCTCACCGGCAGTTGCAATTTGCAGGCCATCGGGCGAATACGCCACGCTCTTAACGGGCTTAGTATGTCCGCGTAAGGTACGTAATGGTTGATCCATTTCACCTGACCACAGCACGACTGTCTGGTCTTCACTAGCAGTTGCGAACTGATCGTTGATGGGTGAATACGCTATGCTATTAATGGATTTTGTATGCGCAAGCAAAGGGCGAGCAGAATGCCTTATTTCGCTCGACCATATTTGTGTTGTATATCCACTGCAGGAAGTGATTTGATCGCCTATAGGAGAATAGGCTATGGCATGAATCCGCCCAGTATGCTTGTGTAAAGTGCGGTCTAGCTGCCCAGTTTCCAGTGACCATAATCGTACTGTATGGTCCCAGCTGCTTGAGGCAATTTGACCGTTTGTGGGTGAGTACACTACCTTGCAAACAGTATTAGTATGCCCCACTAAAGTGTGTTCCAACTGCCCGGTTTCAGCAGACCATAACCGTATGGTATTCCCTGTGCTGCCAGAGGCGATTTGATTGCCTTGAGGCGAGTACGCAACGCTTTGCACAGAATCAGCGTGTTCAAGAATATAAATAAGTTGCCCAGTTTTTGTAGACCACACCCGCACTGTCTTGTCCGTACTGGCAGAGGCAAGCTGATCGCTTGTAGGCGAATACGCTAGACTATTAATACCGTTGGTATGTCCAGATAAGGTATGAATGAGCTGCCCATCTTCTGCAGACCACAGTCGTACTGTATGGTTTGCATGGCCAGAAGCAATCTGATCACCGTTGGGCGAATACGCTACGCTCGTCACATACCCAGTATCCTCATATAAGGTGTGAACAAGCTCTCCTGTTTGAACAGACCATAGCTTTGCTGTTTGATCCTCACCGGCAGAGGCAATGATATCGCTGGTGGGTGAATACGCTATGCTTGTAATTAAACGAGGGAAATGTCCTTTTATGGTCAGGGTCTTTTCCCAATTAGACGTGTTATAAACACTGATCGTGCCGTCTAGAAGGCCGACTGCGTATGATTTTCCATCCGGTGAGTAAGCGCAGTCTATTATTGCAGCGCCCTCTTTGGGCAAAGAGGGCCATTCACCAAACTGCACAGAAGCCATCTTCGCGCCATTTAAATTCGTATGACGCAGCCATATATTGTGTAACTTGACTCCTCTTAAATCCGCTCCTTGCAGCTGAGCGTAATCGAACTCGCCGCCACTTAAATCTGCTCCTGGGATTTGAATTCCCCTTAAATCCACTCCATTAAATTGCACACCTGCTCTGATTAATAGTGTTATTGCATTAGCTGCGGTTTCTTTAACTTCTGCTTTTTCTTTTGAGAGCTCAATCCAATCTAGTAGTTTGTTCTTTAGCGCAGATTCATCGTGAATATGTGCTTTTAAAAACGCTGCTATTTGCGAGTCGCATGCAAAAAGATCTAACAGTTTAAAAAGCATAGGCTTTTTTGCAATTTGATCAAGTTGATCTAATTGCACTAGCCTTTGAAGGCTTTCCCATGCAAAGGCTTGTAAACTTGTATTCGATCTAGCAAAGATGGATTGATATTTCGGGAGAACCCTTTGCAGTAATAAATATAATTTTAGAAGCGGTGAATCGACACTCTCACCATCGAGAGTAAACATGGTTTGTGCTTCGAAGCAATTTTGCCTGGTTGACCAATCTGCATACTCTTCTATCTTTTCTTGGATTTCGAATGGGAGTAAAGGTAACGAAGGCGAGATAGTGGACTGTACTGTGGATGAGATTGCGGTATTCGCAATAGGAGTTGTCATAGATTTTCCCCGCACTAAATAGCAATCTAAGAACCTGTCTACAAATTGTCTAAAAGGCCGGCCAGAGCGCAGGAACCGGAGTGACTCAAGGTACATGAGGATTCCGAGTACCGCCCTACCCCGAATCACGGTCTTTTAGACAATTTGTAGACAGGTTCTTAGATTAGAACTCAGTTTAGGTTCTAAAAGAACCGGAGGCGTCCCATCTTTGCAGTAGTTCAGCTGGGGATTTTTAAAACCGCCTCCGTCTTGCCTTTGGATGTATAGATGTCTTGCTTCATCAATACCATTTAGCTGCGCGCACCCTTTTTGTTTATAGCGTTTGATCACTTTAGTGCTGGCTAACAGAACGCCAATTTGCAAAACTGTACTCCAGTCATCTGCAATGCACTTAAATTTGCCTTTTATTTTTGACTACTTAAATAATAAAGATTATCGTCATAATTTTCGGGAAATTGATCTGAGCTTAATAAAATATTTATTAATTTTCCGTTTTTATTTATATATCCTTTTTTGCGTACGGTAGTTAATTTATTGGTGCTCATGTCAATACACTCCATATCAATTTCTGGCATCTTTTCAATAAGGAATTTTATCTGCTCATCTTTTATTTTTTTACTATGACGTAAGTCAAGATGTTCTATGTCAGTATTATTCAATGATTTAAGTATTTGACTTATGCCATACATACTAATATAGCTGGAAGTTAACTTTAATCGCTTTAATCCTTTTTCAAGAATTTTTAATATAAATTTTACTCCATCATTATTAATATTATTGTGTGATAAAATGAGGGTATGAATATTTGATTTTAATAAACAAGCTAAATATTCAACCCCTCTGTTGCTAATAGAGTTATCCAATAAACTCAACGATATTAGATCGTGTTTTAGCAGGCCACATAATATTTTAACCCCTATATCGCCAATATTATTGAATGACAATCTTAATTCAACAATATTTTTTGATAGAGCATCTTTCAGATAGGATATATCTTGAGAATTAATCTCGTTGTTAGATAGGCTTAGTCTTTTGACACTTAATGGAAGCTCCTTTAAATGTTCAAGCCCTTTGCCATTTAAATTAGCTCCTTCTAATAACAATTCTGAAATAGACGTTTCTTTAAGATATGGAATTATTTTTTCAGCGCCATCACTTTCAATAAAATTTCTACTAGAGGAGAATTTACAAATGCTTTTATTGAATGCGCCCACTAATTTTATCATCTGCTCAGTAGAAAAAATATTGCCATCAAAATTTAATTCTATTTCTTTTAAATTATGACAATTTTTGAGAATTTTTATAATTTTATTAAGAATATCGTCTGAATTAGAAAGATTTATAAAATATACAATCAAACATAAACTTTCAATATTTTTATTTTTTTCTATACAGTCTAGTATTTCTATGGTACGTTCAAATTCTATATTATTAAAAGAAGATTGCTCTCCAATTCTAAAATATACATGTTGCATATTTTCTATTGCAATTTTAATATTGCCAATATTTTTTTCAGCATCAGGGCTTTTTAATATTTCTTTAATTCCTCTATGGTTCCATAATTTTTTAGCACTTGAATTAGTTAAAAGCAATTGCTGAACAGCATCAAAAGATGTGCAATTGACTAACATGAGTTGAAATAATTGATTTAAATTTGGTAAATATCTATAAATATTCACCATGAGCTCTATTGGTATACGAGAAAAAAAATTCTGCTCATTCTCTGCCAATGGCACTGCATGCTGTTCTTGTTCTTGCGAAATGACAGGCCTAGTGGCAATCACTCCAGGAACCATAGCCATACGTGCTGAAGAATGAATGCCAAGCATAATTAACCTTATTAAAAAACTTTTATAAAAAATTAAAAAATATATTATGTTCAAGAAGTAACATATTTAGTGTTTCTGGTGCACTCTCAATATGGGAATCCATGTGTTAAGCTTTAAAGCCCATGCTGTCGCTGTGGATCGATACGGCTATCAAAACAGTGCTTGACCTCAAACCAAGCCGCCGAGAGCGACGCTGGTTTCGTATATAAATTATATGTTTTTATAAAGTAATTAATATAAATAATTTAATTTTAATTGGAGGTATTTTTTATGGAAAAGCTATCAATTAATAACAATAATTTAACTCACCGCCCATCACAATTAAATGGTCCTGCTTCAAGCAGGTACTCGCTTCACCCGTCATTAAGGCAAACACTACCCGTTCCTGAGGCGACAACGTGTCAGTGTTCCCTCTTTTCATGTACTCCATCACACGGCGTGCGCCATACTCGGCCAGCGTCTGAATATCGTTGGGTTCATGCCAGTCTTGTCCCGAGAACACAGGCTGCCAGCAGCGAGCTGCGTAATAGGCCATCTCTTCTATCTGCTGCTGGATGCGGGCACATACTTGCAGACTTTTTGGCTGCTGCTCAAGTTCTTCCAAAGAAGCTATAAGGCGATCAGTGGCCGCCTGTTCAACTCCTGTACGATGGCCTCTAGATCCACCATGCCGCTGCCCTCAGTCGTGGCGCTGAGTTCGATTTTTGGCAAGGCCCCTGAGACTGCGTGGATCAACCTTTCTGCTAACGTAAATTTATCCATCGGCTCCTTTTCCCCATATGCAAATTGCAGCTGCTCAATAATGAGATTCAGGAGCGATTCTTCAAATTGATAAGCAAAGCGCAGGGCATGCTGGTTCTCTGGCGGCTGCGCTAAAGCTGGTGTGAACTTATCGCAAGCAGAGAAGGGGTGCGGTATCTTCTGAGCGTTCGCCAAAACATCTACATGATATTGACCTTATTTCGCAGATGTGGGAAAGCTTTACATCGATCAAGTGAAATGGAGGCTCACACTAGCAAGAGTAGAATTTATTTTCTCTAGAACCGACATCTGAGATCAGAGCGATCGCGTTATGGGTTTTCTGCCTGAGGAAGAGCAACTGTTCGCGATAGGTATCGTTAGCCGCAGCGCGTATTTTTCGTTGCCTGATCTGATGGTAGAGGAGAAAAATAACACGGGCATCCTGCGATTCTTTATTGTAAAAAATAAATTTAACGTTTTTTATTGATTGTTATCCTCCAAAAAACTAGAAAATTCTAATTTTCTGGAGGAAGATTTAGCATTTGAGATAATTAATAATATTATATTAAATTATAAATAAACGGTAATGCCCTTTGCTCTTGCCATCCAAGAAATAATCGCCTGTTCTGCAGGGCTTTCTATATTATAAGCAAGAGACAACTGGTTTAATGTTTTTGATGGACTCTGTATTTGTTCAACTGTCATATCCATAAACGGCACTGTTCGCGGCAAACTATCAATTAAAGCTTTTGCACTTTCAAAATCGATGCCACAAGCTCTAACATCTAAAGTGAAAATATTAATATTTTTAATGTGTTTGACTAATAGCTTCGCGCCTTCTATCCCTATTGCATTGGCAGATAATAATATCGAATGAATTGTTCTTCCTGCCAATGCTTTTAAAAGCTTCTCTAAATGCATAGGTTTTATTTCATTCTGAATCAATGCTATCGAGCCAATCCGAGCTTCTTTGTTATTATTAATAATTTTTATAATTTTATCTATTAGCTCATCTGTTGTGGTAGGTATTTTTCGATATATGTATGCACCATTAATAGGGGCTTTAAGTGAAGCTCCATTTTTTTCAACCTCCATATTGACAATAGGATTTTCTGGAACTGTGCTTGTTTCTTGCTGAAACATAAGATTATTTTTTAGTATTTCATTTATACTAACTGGAAATTTGCAATAAAAAGAATTTCCATTTGTAACAATATTATTGGCATTTATATCTATATCTGTTAGATTCTCTCTCTCGGAGAGTGCGTCAAGTAATAATAAATGTGGTCGTGGAATCTCTCTGTTTTCCCATAATGAATCATTATATAAGTTCATGTAATCAAGAGAAAAAGTGAAATAATTTAATCCAGATATTATTTGTTTAATGCCAAATAAAATGAGATTATTCAACTTCTTGAAATCCTCTACTCCGTGCCATGTCTCATCATTTATTATTGAATAAATGCTTTTTGTGTACCATTCAGATTTTTGACTTGCGCTGCCATTTTGTTGTATTGGAAATTTTGTTCTTAAAATTTCTGCAAGTTTTTCTCGAAAATATTTGAATTGATCTTGATTGTTATTATTTTGCGTAACTGTTCCATGCGAGGACGGCGATACAGAATTTATATTCATAATGAGTTTTATGGTTAAAGTTAATGATGATATTTTGAGTAAATTTTTTTAAAAAAACCTCTATTTGAAAAGAAATTTTCTTTATGAGCTATAGGTTATTTATACTATTTTTAGATTGATTAATTTTAATACTACTTTATTTTTTTTACAGGCATTTGGCTTAAATCAAGCCCGATTCTTCTCGCGGCGATAAAAGCAATACTGATCGTTGCAGTGTTATCAGAACAAATCTGCGCACGCGGAAAACGCATGATTGTGTATGACCATGTGCCTACGCAAAGGATTGCCGAAAGCTTTATAGAGCGTAATGATTTTAATTTTAATTTTACTTTTCAGCCGCGTGCTGAATTATCCCGGCTTGACGCTGATGCCTGAGACGGTAGCTATCGCCTGCGCCAGGCACAATATGTGCACACTGTTTAATCTAATGCGAGCTAATTTGTATAGAGTTTGGGCGGTAAATATTGCACCAGGGCCATGTTTTTAATTATATGGATAGTGTGACGCCTCCTGGTGCTAGAACACCTGTACCCATCGTAGCGGTAAATCAATTAGGCGTAAATTGCCGGATTAGTTCACGTGGATGCGACAGAAGCAAAATCATGATCAATGCTTTATTACACGTAGGTTGGTGGTGATGAAAGAACCCCAACATGTATACCAAGAACCTTCTAAAACCTGCCTATATACTTCAAAGGCATAAATTAGAGGGTAGTGGTATGCATGTTGGGGTTCTTTCGTCACCACCAACCTACCAATTAGCAGGGAAATTTACATCATGGTACATGCAGTCACGTTATTTTATGAAGCGCTAGGAATATAAAGGAGTGCTTTTGATTAGTCCCACGAAAACTCAATGTCTACGCCATGCTTATTTTTTATACCAGAAAATTTATGGCGTTCATCATCTAAATGGCAACCAGATAAAATTACTTCTTCTAATGCTAAAAAATTTGATACGGCTCTTAAATCGTCAGCTTTATAGCCATATAAATTATTACCTTCTAAATTTAAACACTGAACATTCGTGTTCTGCAAACCATTAAAAAGAAGCTTTGCGCCATCATGGTCAATATGATTAAAACTTAAATCTATATTCTCTAATTTTGCTGGAAAATTTCCAATTAAATGCGATATGTCTTCATTTGTAAGGCCAGAAAAATCTGCTGCAAATTCTTCAATATTAATATTTTTTAAATATTTTGAAAATGTATTTAATGCGGGCCTTTTGTTTCGATCTGTGCTTAAACCAAAATGATCAATATTTTTGCCTGATAATAATTGCAACAAAGTTGGAATATATCTTATGTCAAACTCATCACTATCCACGCAGAAGCGCGGAATACCGCTCAATTCTGGATTTTTATGTAATATCCATAAAAAGCTTGATGTGAATTTATATTTATCATAATTAAATTCGCTAGGAAAAAGTAAGTCCAATGTTTTTATATTGGTTTTTTTTAGCAAAGCTTGAAATATCATATCCATTACTTTATCGAGCAGAATCCCAGTTAATGGGGATGGAGCAAACTCGACGTGAACATGCTGTACTTTACTAATAATAAATTCAATGCCAGCCTGAATTTGGGTATATGAGAATTCGGTTTTTTTCGCAGCTTCAATAAATTTTTTTTGACACCAGTCCATTTGAGATTTAGGACTTTCCAATCCAATATTCGGGCCATCCGCCAATAATTCTTTGAATTCAGCGCCAAATATATTACGCTTAATTTTTATTGCTTTAGAATAAAATTCTTTATTAATCAACATAAGCGTAGATAATTGCTGCGCAGACTCTTTTGGCGAATATAACTTTGGAATAGTATTTAAAATCATGTCTACTAATTCTGTTGGTAAATCAGAAAAAGTAGCAGAGGGAGGAGCCATATTTGGGTGGCCAGTGTTGTTATCCAATAATGGATCTTTAGAACTTATTTCATTGCCACGATAATATGTAGTATAAGGGTATTTTTGCAATGCATTTACGTCTGATATATTCAAGATTATCTCACTTTCTACTGACTGAAAAATTAATTATATAAATTTTTAACTTTATGCTTAATAAGTATAAAGAACAAATTACATACTTATTAAAAAATATTTATTTTCTCATTTTGGCCTGTTTAAATCAGGCCGAAAGATAGGATTGCGCATGCAAAAGCCACGCAGCGCGAATTTGATATCGACGAGCTCTATCGCTTGGCGCAGCAAGGACACATAACCATGGTAATGATCGAGCAGAAAAACCAGGTGCAATTGGCAGTGGCTTTTGAGTTCATTGCTTATCCGCGTTAGAGCGCTGTCAATGTTTTGGCGCTTGCTGGGCGGGATCTTTCAGAGACAGTAGCCGAGTTTGGAGAGCTTATGTTCGTGGGCACTGATCAGGCAATGGCAATCCTGTAGTTTCAAGGCACGGTGCACAAAATAAGTTGCCGTGGTAGATACCCACGAGGGTGCGCCACGTCACAATCAGCCAGAAGCCGATTAACATGCAAACGAAAATAGCACCCAGTATGGCAAATAATTCCACGCCCGTGACCCGTGCTAATGTCAATGTTGCTAACGCATAGATTCCGATTGGAAACGTAAATGCCCACCATCCCATGTTAAAAGGTAATCCTTGCCGCATATAATGCAAGGTGGTCAAAATTGCTATGACCAACCACCACAAACCATAACCCCATAAGATACAGGCACCAATAACTCCTGTACTTTCTGCAAGTCGCCCAATACCGGCAAGTTCGGGGGTAATGAGGATATGAGGAGCTTGCTCGCCCAGTTGCAAAAGACCGAGTGCACCGGTGGCAATCGGGCCCATTGCAAGCCAGCTTGAGACTGCTGTATCCCGTCCGGGTAATTTATGGAGTGCCATACGTAAAAACAAAATGATCAGTATTCCCAAGGCTGGCAAAACTGACGTCCCCCAAAGCACATAGCTGAAAAATAAAATAGCACTAGATGCTGGATCAGCTGGCAAATAGCCCAGCAGCAAACCGCCCGATGCAGCAGTCACTTCTGCAGCAACAATGGGGAGCAGCCAAATGGCTGTCATTTTTTGTAATGTGTGATCTTGGCGGGTAAACATCAGAAAAGGAATGATCCATGCACAGAGCAGGGCTAGAGCTGCATCCAGCCACCAAAGCATGGTGGCGATCTCAACGGCAACCGGCCCCCAACGTGCAGTGCCAAAAATTAAGAGGCCGTTGAGGATGGTAGCGAGACCCATAGGGATCGCACCAAAAAACATACCCATTGTGCTGTGCTGAAAAATGCGTTTGGCTCCATCAAAGAAAAATATCCAGCGTGCTCCATACAATAAGCTGCACAAGATGAATAAACCTATATTGATAAACCAAAGTGCCTCACCCACTGCCCTTACTCCATTTATTGGAAAGGGGAAACGTGCCAGTGCCAATGCAACAACACCTGTACCCATCGTGGCGGTAAACCAATTAGGCGTAAATTGCCGGATCAGTTCACGCGGATGCGACAAGCGATTTAAGGGAAGCAAAATCATGATCAATGCCTTATTACACGTAGGTTGGTGGTGACGAAGGAACCCCAACATGCATACCACTGCCCTCTAATTTATGCCTTTGAAGTATATAGGCAGGTTTTAGAAGGCTCTTGGTACGCATGTTGGGGTTCGTACCTCACCACCAACCTACATTAGCAGGGAAATTTACATTACTGTACAAGATGAAAAGGTTCCATACTTCTTTTTGGGAGTGGGCTGCATTTTGGCAGGCGCTTCCTTATGCTTCTTTTGCAATACAGCACCACATTGAGCAAGCAGTGTAAGATTTAGCCGGCTTAACCTTTGCGCTTGTTCAAACGTTGCACCTTCTGCTACGAGCTGCGCCTGACCAGAAACCCAGCATAGCGATATAGATGCCGTACCTGCGTGCTCCTGCACATGCCATAACCGCACAATCGAATCGTCGCTTCCAGTGGCAATATATATTTTTTTATGCACATCGATATACCAATCCATGCTTTTTATCGCTATATGGCCTATTTGTAGCATTCCAATGCACGTACCTGAAGAAGCATTCCATATACGCAAAGTGCGATCTGCGCTAGTCGTAGCGAGCCATGCACAGGGCCGCCTCATTTAAATTTGAGCAGTTAAGACCTCGTAAAGGAAGTCTG
>JASSUF010000087.1:0-10647 GCA_031963365.1 Mycoavidus cysteinexigens | reverse complement strand
ACCGAGGCTTGGCCGACATATTGATTGCGGTAGTAGATGGATTAAAAGGTTTTCCAGAAGCCATCGCGGCGGTCTTTCCACAAGCGCAAATCCAAACCTGTATTGTGCACTTGATCCGTAATAGTCTTGACTTTGTAGGCTGGAGAGACCGTAAGGCTGTAGCGGCAGAATTAAAAACCATTTATCGCGCTACCACTGAAACGGAAGCGGCTCAGGCGCTCGAAACCTTTGCTGAGAGCCCATGGGGGCTTAAATATCCACCGATTGCCTCTATCTGGCGGCGTCATTGGCAAGAGGTCATTCCATTTTTTGCTTATCCGCTAGAGGTTCGTAAAGTTATATACACGACCAATGCCATTGAGAGTCTGAATATGCAGATACGCAAAGTAATTAAGAATAGGGGACATTTCCCTAATGACCAAGCTGCCACTAAATTAATTTATTTGGCTTTGCGAAATATTACAAAAAATTGGAAAATGCCGTCTAATACATGGCAAGCGGCCAAAGTCCAATTTGCTATCCTATTTGGCGAACGCTTTACGGTTGCTTTATGAACTCAATGTAAAATTTAACTATGACTTTAGGCACACAAAATTCCTGACACTACCGCATTGAACAAAAACACACCTGCAACGCGCCTGCAACGCGAACAGGCCCCGAACAGAAATACGCCTGTAATGTACCTGCAACGGCTAACCAAACACCAGATACCATTACTACTAACACTCCTACTAAAGTAGTCGTGTTAGTAGCGCAAGAACAGGAGCGGTCTGAAGCCGTATCAGTGAAACAACGCCGCATAGGGCTACTTTGCCAACAACTGCGCGCAATCGGCATTGATGCAACCCCTCAAATGCCAACTTGGACGGAGCTTATCTCTCATTATTCTGATTCACAGATTCTTGCAGCCGCAGAATCAGCACGCCACGCTAAACCAGAGGAACGTATACACCTCAATTACCTTATTCCAAAACTATCAGATGTGGCCCGTTCAAAAAACCTAAAAAAAATAAATGCACGGCAACCACCGAAGGCAGAAAATTTTGACAAATTGGATTATGGAATAGGCGGAAAACTATGAGGCGAATTGCAGAAATCGGCATTCATGCCGTACCTAAAACTCGCATAGATACATGCAATAAGCACGGTGAATACGTCGCCCAATGTTTTATCAATTCGATTTGGTCAAAGTGCTCAACGTGCAATGCAGAGATCAAAGCGCATCAGGAATCCGAAGCCCAGAAGAGAGCACGTGAAGAGAAGTTACAAGCCTGGCAAAAGAAAATTGGCAATGCGGGTATCCCCATACGATTTCAAAACCAGAACTTAAAAAATTTTATTGCAAAAACCCCTTCTCAGAAGCGTGTATTGGAATTTGCCTTAGCCTATGTCAAGGAGTTTGAAGAGATATTAAAAATGGGACGTTCTGCCGTATTTATCGGCAGGCCAGGGACAGGAAAAACGCGCCTATCGACCAGTATAGGGCTTCATATCATGCGTCAATACAACCGTACCGTATTTTTTACCTCCGTAATACGTGCCATTAGACGCATTAAAGAAACATGGCGTAGAAATAGTGAAGAGACTGAAAGCCAAGCTACCGAAGCGCTAGTTTTCCCCGATTTGCTCATTCTGGACGAAGTAGGTCAACAGTTTGGCTCTGAAACTGAAAAATTGATTTTGTTCGATGTGCTAAATGAGCGCTACGAAAAACGCAAACCTACTTTGTTGCTGGCCAATATTCCTCTTCAAGATTACAAAGATGAGGGGCAGATAAAGCCCGGACTTAAATCCTTTCTTGGGGAAAGAATTATGGATCGATTACGTGAAGACGGCGGCGAATTTGTTGTTTTCGATTGGGAAAGCAGGAGAGGAAAGGTCAATGCGTGAATTGCATCAATCTTGTTCTCGCCAGTACGCAGATACCGAGAACTCGTGCTCCGACATGAGCGCTAGCCATGCATCACATTGCTCCGGTTTGTCTCGGAACAGATTAACCAGACTAGGCGACCACCGCGCTTCTGTGGTTCCAAGCCGCTCTTGTACTGCGTCTGCGAAAAGTTTGAGGGCATTCCACAGTGCTTCTCCCGCAATCTCATTTCGTACCGACTGCGGCATATCTGGCACGGTGAGGGCCCTACAAATCGCCTGCACTACAAATTCTGCTTTTTCTTCACGCCAGTCTGCGGTTGGCATAGTTTTTCTCCCTTGGTCAAAATCAGAATTTTATCTGATGGAATCGTCAATCGGAAGTAATGTTGATAGCTATAGGCCAGATTCTCCAACACACTCGCTCTACAGGAGATTTTCGGCTGTATTTGGTAAAACTTTACAGAACACTGCTTAGTGTATAAATAAATGAGAAATCATCGAACTTGATTTGATTTTTTTCGGCCTAAAAAATGCCTGACATCATTACTTTTACGATCCCAGGGAAGCCAGTAAGCAAAGGCTGTGCCCAGACCTTGACAATATCGTTAAGGCCATCAAAGACGGCGCGAACGGGGTGACGTGGAAGGATGATGCGCAGGTGATCGATGTGCATGCCAGTAAGCGATACGGCACACCTCGTGTTGAAGTGGGAATATGGTTCGTTTAAGTCTAGTTTAAAAAAGATAGATATGGATATTAAATTCAAGAGCGCTTTCGATGCGGTACGTTTTGCATTGTGCTATTCGCATCAACAGTACGGCCACACGTTAATGGCTAAACTTCTGCCTAGTGCACCGTCTGGCAAAGGGATGGGGCTAGTTGGTTTGGATGGTGCGGGTCAAGCGGGGCAAATCCGCCGCGAACTCGCTGAGCTTCCAGATCTGTATCATGCGGTACTGGTCGCACGTGCTGCACTGCCAGATATGCCGTGTGATTGCGGTCGGCCCTGTTGTTCTAAACACAAGACGAATGAAGAATGGTGCTCAGCTATTGGGCGGCTGACGGAGGCATCTGCTGCGCATGCGTCTGGTTTTTCACATTACCGGGTAAGGCGTACAATCATTGAGAAGCTATTCAATAAAAAGGGTAAAAACCTAACGGAAATTTCAAAGCGCTGTGATGCTCATGTGAATACGGTTATTAACCACCAAGCCGCCGTGCGCCGGTGGATTTTTGGCAACCCGAAAACACGAGAACCTGGTATTGAAGATACTGCATGGGCGAGAATAGAGCAGCGTTTGACTCAGCTTGGTCTGCTTGAAACCGAAGAAACATCCAGGGCCAGGGCTACCTCATAGTAAAACTGATCGGATAAGACCTGGTTCAGAAAATCTTGGCCCCATCCGGCTATTTTCCGTATTTGTTGAGTTGCACCAATAGCGATCCATTGCATACCATATGGATTACAGCAGCGATATATCGCAGGTCCGTTTATTCCAAATTATAAATTGCCTACACCTATGCCCTCATCCAAAACCATAACCGTTGACAATCTCATCACGCTTGGCACTGAAGAACTGGCAAGGATTATATATTCTCACGCTCAACATGATATACAGCTAAAGCGCAGGTTACGTCTTGCTTTGGCGGGGCAAGTTTGTGCAAAAACCATTGTCGCCGAAGTGAAAAAGCAACTGGCTGCATTAAGGCGAACACACACTTTTATTGATTGGAGAAAAATCCACACATTGGCACAAGATCTCGATCTGCAACGTGAAACTATTGTGGAACGCATTGCACCCACGCGACCTGATCTAGCACTGGAGTTATTATGGCTATTTATGGAACTTGCCCCTTCCATTTTTGAGCGTAGCGACGATGACGGTGTCTTGAGCGCAATCTTCCATCAGGCTTGCCGCGATCTTGGCGATATTGCACGCGACGCACATCTTGAACCGATCACATTAGCAAAACAAACTTTCGCCGCTATCACCGCCGAGGATTATGGACAATATGAAGGTCTAATCGACATACTGTTTCCAGTATTGGGGCAACAGGGCGTTACACACCTTAAGGCGGAGATCAACGCTGCACTAGCTACCCACCCTAAGCACCAAAATAATGCATTCGATTACCAAGGACGAGTACTCTTTAACGCGCTAAAAAATATAGCAGATCAAGAAAAAGATATTGATGCCTATATTGCCCTAACCACTGCATCCGAGCAGCGCACGCCTTATGTCGCGACGCAGATTGCTCGACGTTTGCTCAACGCAGGACGGATAGAAGAGGCGATGACGGCGCTTCTCAAAGGCCGCCCCCAACATTACACTAATAATATATGCCAGACCACCCTCTATCATGAACCTCAACATGGATGGAACGATATCTATCTCGAAGTGCTTGATGCGACCAATCGCACCGAGGAAACGCAAACAATCCGTCTAGATCGATTTGAGTGATACTTTTTGAGTACGGAGCACTTGCGCGCATCACTGAGATAGATGGTAAATGTGTACTAGTCGGCATTTAATCTGACATATAGATTATTCCGCACTCAGAATTTTATCTTACAGAGCCGTACGCATATTGGCTTTCAAAAGTGCAATCATCTCAGCATTGCCATTTTTAAGCGCAATGTCCAGCGCACTCTCATAACAATCATTTAGCCAATCTGGATTGGCGCCATTCTTAACCAAAAGTCTAGCTATTTTAATGTGATTTTCCTTAACTGCGATATGCAAAAAAGTCTGTCCGCTTGAATCCTGCAAATCTAGGTTGTTGCTTTTTGAGATCAAAAATACCGCTATATCGTGGCAGTTCTCTAATTCAATTGCATTGTGCAGCGCAGCTCTCCCCCAAAGATTTTGCAGGTCTACCTTCACATCGTATGCGTACAGAGCTTTGGCCATATCGAGGGAACTCTGTGCAACTGCAAGGTGCATTAAGGAATATCCTTCATCATCTTGTTGGTTTAGATCCACCCCCCTTTTTTTCAAGATTCTCACTATCTCGAGCTTATTATTTTCAAGAGAACTATCCCATCGTAGGTCTCTTCGGATATTTTTCATGTCCACATTCAGATTCGGGCTCATTGCGATAAAGAATTTGAATATCTCCATATCGTCTTCTGTTGCAGTGTTATATACATCTCCTATATTCCATACTTTATCAAATTCTTCAACATATGCTCCCGCCTGAGGTGGTGCCTTGGCACTGTGTATGGTTTTTACTCCAT
Source organism: Mycoavidus cysteinexigens (assembly GCA_031963365.1). Lineage (GTDB taxonomy): Bacteria > Pseudomonadota > Gammaproteobacteria > Burkholderiales > Burkholderiaceae > JASSUD01. The sequence continues at coordinate 5,537 of JASSUF010000087.1, read as the reverse complement.
ACATAGAGCTTTGCTTATCTGGTTCGCGCACATCGGCTTGGATGTCCTGCTTGGTAACTAGAATAGCGTTAAATGGAGGAAATGTTGGAGCATTTCTAGATATCGGGTTCATGTCTGCTACCCTCTAAAAAAAGAGGTCATGCTGCTAGTGACGTATACAAAAAAATATTGCTGTACAAGCAGATCAGATTCTAAAATGGATAAACAATCGGGTAAAAATTCGGTCTTTAACTTGCAAATTCGGATAGCAGTGCTTTTATATAGATTCTGGCAATGTATTTTTTATCGCTGTCAAGGCAGGGCTTCATGCGGAAGCCCTGGTCTATTGGTGAGAAACACTTGCACGCCTTCCATAGGTCGTGCACTATACAACTATACTTCTGCGCTTTACCTATAAAGGAACAAATCATGGACACCATGACTTTAGAGCAGTTACGCGCCACTACCAATGTTGGCGGTGTTAGCGGTGTGACCTTGGAAGGAGAGGGTAGTGGGTTCTTCATGGAAATTACAACCCTGAACGGACAAGACATTGTCTTATCCAAGGCACGTAGTAGCGAACCGCGCCGCTTTGGCAGCCCTAATTCTGCGATGATTATATTGCGTGATATTGGCATTGCTGTTGCCCAACTCGATGCAACCAACTGGAATCCCGACCAGAAGTGCATCACTCAGAGCCGGGAAAAGCGTGCTCAAGCAATGCGCACAGCACATGAGGCCGTCGCCTATAATCAATGGCTTGCAAGTGAAATTCAGGTATCTATTGACGATCCACGGCCAAGCATTCCACACGATAAAGTTATGGAGGAGATGGATGTTGAGATTTCTGCCACGCCTCTGGTCAAGAGAAAGCGCTCGTGACAGTCAAACCATACCGCATTATATGGCGGCCAATGGCTCGCGAAGACTTGAGTACCATTTGCCGGTATATTGGCAAAGATAGTCCGACACACGCTAAGAGCTTCGGCAAGGAGCTACGCGATAAGGCAGTATCGCTGGCACAATATTCAGAGCTTGGCCGCGCTGGGCGGCCTGGCTTGCCAAAATGGTTGCGTGAACTAGTCGTGCGCCCGAATTACATTGTTTTTTATCGTGTGCTGGCTGAGGTTAGAACCGTGCAAATTTTGAGAGTGAAACACGCAGCTCAACAGGTGCCGTGATTGCCTCTTTCCAAATTACTACACGCGTGCGCGAGCAATACCACCTAGTGCACCAGCAATCAATTCAGCATCCCCATCTGCCTCTTCAATGCAAGCTTCAAGAAATAGTGCCATTTCTTCTTCAGTACGCAGATGTTCAGAAACATCGTAACGACTTGTTTTAGTTTTGGACATACATGGTCTCTTACAGGTTACGCGCCGACTCGATGTAATCTTAAGATTACAGTTAGGAAAGGAGGAGATATGGACAAGCAAACCGTTAAATATGAACTTGATCTAAACAATCTACCGCTGTTAACGGAACAGCAGAAGGCAGAGCTCCTCGCTCTGAAAGCTATGCCAGATAGCGAAATTGACTACAGTGATATACCACCGCTGACGGATGATTTCTGGAAAAATGCTATACATAACTGCTACAAACCCACTAAAGCATCTACAACTGTACGAGTAGATAAAGATGTGCTTCTATGGCTCAAGTCTAAGGGTAAAGGCTACCAAACTCGTATTAATGAGATTTTACGTATAGCTATGCTGAAAGAACTGAGGAAAAGTTAAGCGGCATGTAATCAAAATCTACCATCAAAAAAGCTGGATACATTGCTCATCACGCAGAGTAATGTATCCAGCTTTTTTGATTTTTGGATGGAGTGATCGAAGATGCTTTTCGGCAGATTTAATAATCTGCCAGCCAGACGAGAGAGGCAAATTTTAAGACAAAATTTAATACACCGGGTGAGCACACCATTTTGAGTGATATATTTGACAATATTTGAAAAGTTTGTAATAGTGAAATTTGGTTGCTGATTACAAAGGTGACTTGGGATTGGAAGCCCGATTATTTTCATCCAGTGGGTACTTGCTTATGGCGGGGCCGTTTAGGGGAGCTTTATGCTCGCCGGCATTGGATGACGGTCTTCCAACCCTATTCGGTTCCGCCACCTCGTTTGGAAGCGAGGCGGTGGAAAAATCAAAACCGCATCCAAAATAGGGTAAGTATCATGATATATATTCAATCGCACCCAGAACCCCCAATAAATTTCCCCTCCTTTCTTCATCCTCCCCACCTAAAAGCTCATTGGCACGCGGTCCTTTCACGCTCTATGCTGCATTGCCAGGTTTTCGTCTGTCTCCTAGCACTTCCTGCTTAAGGGGGACGACATGTCGAATACCAATCCAACAAATCTACCGCCTGTTTCTCCACAGGGCGATCCTTATTTCGTCGGTACGTTGCATCTTATTGGCAGTGAACCTGCAAGCCAGTCAGTAGTTCCCCCTCCTACGTATGAAGCGGCACCGCTGCTGTAAGTCAGAGCCCCTTAACGGAATACATGCAAGCTTTTATTGCACAGAGAGAACAGCATATAAAAAACACTCAGTTCCGTGCAATTGATCATCCTGCATCTAAACCGGTGGTGAAGTGGAGCAACTTAATAACAGCCTGTGAAAAAGCCACAGCCCGGCTAAAAGCTTCATCAGTAGACCTTAGTCAGAATTGGTTAAAAGTCCATCTGCTGAACGAGGAAGAAAAAGCGCTGATTCAGCAACAACTCGAAGCCGGTTTAACACAGGTTCAGGTGGTACAGAAAGCCGCAAAAACGCTTTGTGATGAAGATACGGCAGTCAATCTTCTTCTGCTTGAAGTGGCTCTTAAAGGGTTAGAAATAGTAAAACCTGTTGTACTTTCTTCTAAATCATTACCTATTGCCGCCCCTATTCAGAATGAACGTATAAATCGGTGGATGCAGGCGATAAAAAATTATTTAGGGCCTATTGCTTTAACCGGTTGGGGATTGATCGTGCAATCTGGCATTTTGTCATCAGACACCGCAAAGAAGATTCCGCTTTTAGGGGGGATTATTGGCTTGGGTTTAACGATAAAAGAAAGTATTGATACCTGTATTGAACAAGCAAAAACAGAAGATCAGGCAGGACTTATTAAAGTCTGTGATTCGCTCGTGGAGACGTTTATGAATGCAGATAGGATTGGCAGAGCAGTACAAGAAACAATTGCAGCAAGAAATCAAGCAGAGGCAACTCTTGAATTTATTAGTACATCAAAAAAAGAGATCCATAGCGATCTTGAGGAAATGCGTGTAACTGCTGGCAAATTTGATGTCGCTGCTGGAAAATTTGAAGTTGCAGCATTTGAAGTCGAATTGCTAAAAAGTAGGATTGCTAAGCTTGAAGAGGGCATGGAGTTGCTCATTAGTCTGGTGCAAAAGCAATCTAATGCACAGCATTCAACACATCAGAAAATCGTAAAAAATCCTGCGTAGGTGTTCTCTAGCCATTCCTCATGGTTGAAAAGAGGTTTGCCCCGCTATGCGGGGTTTTTTTGCCTTTTTTGAACTATCCATACTTATGCGGTGGCAATAAGAGTACACAAGCAAGTGATATCAAGAAAGCGTAGCATTTGGCAGATGAATGGAGCGAAGGGAATGATTGAAAAATTGACAATCTATGATCCAGCAGAAGATTTGGCTTCTGAAGAAGCTATTGCCACTTTTATGGGAGAAGCTTTTAAGTCAGGTGATGCCGGGGTATATTGCCAATGCATACTGGAATAAATATCAGTCAAAAAGATCTTCAATTAATATTAATTCATTAAATAAAGCTCTTAAAATAGGGGAAAATTAGGCTCTAAATTGCTATGGAGAGTTGTTCAAATGCACACCTTGTTCACTAATCTTACTATTAGCATGTCGGATTTCAAGAGAAATCCGACTAAGGTTCTGCGAGAAGCTGGCACAAAACCGGTTGCCGTGCTGAACCACAACAAGCCAGCCTTCTACATGGTTAATCCGTTGGTATTCGAGGTGCTAATCGAGCAATTAGCTGACAATGCTATGATGCCATTATTGCAAGAGCGTCTAGCCCAACGAGGGGAAGCAATTGAAGTAGACATCGACGCGATTTGATTACATGGAGTCAAAATACAAATATCGCCTAAAATTTGTCCCTGCCGCGTTAGCTGAATGGAACAAGTTAGATGGTTCGGTTAAGGAGCTTTTATGCAAATTGCTTAAAAAGCGCTTAGACGAACCGTGCGTACCTAGTGCAAAGTTGCATGGCGATCTGCAAAACTGCTACAAGATCAAGCTACTCAAACAAGGCTATCGTTTGGTCTATATTGTTGAAAAAGATGAGCTTGTAGTATTAGTTTTAGCCGTGGATAAACGAGAAGACTCAACCGTCTAGGCCTCTGCCGTTTCGCGTCTCAAAAACGATTTACGTTTTAATGTAGGCAGCACTGAAAAAAATCTTGACATTGTGTGAATAACACACAATAATCGCCGTCATCCGATACACGCCATACGTGCGTCCAGAGCCCGCCTAGTGCGGGCTTTTTGTATTTCTGGTTCTATTTCTCCCTCACCGCCCGCCCCGGTGGCTTCGAAACCCGCGCTCAGTCCATATATTGGCTCGGGTTTCGCTTTTTTGATTTCTATTTATGCGCGATTTGGCCATCAAAATATGTCCAATCGAGACGCTGATTCCCTATGCTAGGAATGCGCGTACTCACTCAGACGCTCAGGTTGCACAAATCGCTGCGAGCATCCGTGAATTCGGATGGACAAACCCCGTGTTGGTTGATGGTGAGAGCGGGATTATTGCCGGACATGGCCGTGTGCTGGCTGCCTACAAGCTCAGCCTTAAGGAGGTGCCGTGTATCGAAATCAAAGACTTGACCGAGTCGCAGAAACGCGCCTATATCATCGCTGACAATAAGTTGGCTGAAAATGCCGGATGGGACAATGAGCTGCTGACATTGGAACTCGGTGAACTAAAAACTGATGGTTTCGATCTCGACCTGATCGGCTTCGACGCTGAGGACTTGGGTATATTGCTTGAGCCAGATGCTAAAGTAGGTTTGATTGATGAGGACGACGCGCCTGATATAGTCGAGGTTTCCGTTTCGTGCCCAGGCGACCTTTGGGTGTGTGGTGACAGTACCAGCATCACCGATGTGGAGCAGTTGGTAGATGGCTACAAAGTTGACTTGATTATCACAGATCCGCCCTACAACGTTACCTATGAAGGTGGCACTGCCGAGAGGATGACTATCCAAAACGATAGCATGGGCGCGGAGGATTTTTATCGTTTTCTACTGGCGGCTTGCTGTGCGATGTCTGCCGTGGCTAAAGATGGTGCTGGGCTGTATATGTTTCACGCCGATAGAGAGGTTATAAACTTTCGCAAAGCAATGGCCGAAGCAGGTTTCAAGTTGTCACAGTGCTGTGTGTGGGTAAAGCAAAGTTTTGTTCTGGGGCAGCAGGACTATCACTGGCAACACGAGCCAATCCTCTACGGTTGGAAGGCTACCAGTGCACACCGCTGGTACGCTGATCGCAAGCAATCCACGGTCTGGCAGTTCGA
>JASSUF010000086.1:0-10905 GCA_031963365.1 Mycoavidus cysteinexigens | reverse complement strand
ACGGGAGGACTTGCACCTCCAAGATTGCGCCCATGCTGGGCGCACCCATAAAAAAGCCCTCTCAGAGGGCCTTGTTAATTTCAGCTAGATATTTTTATTTCAAAAAAAACCATAAAAAAGCCTTTAAAGAAAAAAGATTTTTTATGGGTTTCTAGATACTGCAATTAAGAAAATTACTTTTACACGTTTTTATTTACATTATTCATAGCGGCTGCCATTAATTGCATATTGTAATCTCTCAGTTTTTCCTTTTCTGCTTCAGATTTAGCCAACTGCTCCCGTAACCGTGCATTTTCGGCTTTTAAATCAGAATCAGGGCTAGCCGACTCAGAACGGGATGCTAACAACCGGTCAATCCGGTCAAGCTTCTCATTAGCCTGGAGCCCTAGTTGGACTGAAGCCGCAGAAGCTAATGCTGCATTCTTTGAATTTTCAGCAGCCCGGGTAATTTGTGCATATTCCATTTTCTTTTTAAAATCCTTATAGGCAGAACGTATGGTCTCGTGGCATTGGATAAGGGTGCGTGTGCAAGAAGAAGCCCTTTCCGCACACGCATTTTTATATTCAGGCCAACTTTTTAGGATCCCTGCAAGCACACATGCCACCCAAGCAATACCTGTCAAAGCTTGCGCTAATGCAGCAGTCATAGAGATGACTCCTAACGAAGTAAGACTATACCAAGCTAATGTCGCAACAGGCACAAACACCACTGCGAAAAGTATTACCCATAAGAATGCTTTGGCAGGACTGGGCAAGCTTTTCTGGAGTGCGCCAATCTCCGTGGTGATCTCCTCTATGCACGGATTGAGTTCATCAATGGGCCTTTGAGAATCACTCAGTAGCGTTTGGATTTTTTCACAGAGCGCCTGAACAAAATGGAGCGCCCGTGTAATTTGTTGCTGCGCCAAGTCGATGTGGGCTACTTTCCCCTTCTCAAGACCAATATGCGTAACGCGATCAATCGAAACACCATTTTTCAAAGAACCTATCGTATGGTGCTGAGCTTGGCAAATCCTTTCGAGCTTTTGCAACTCTCCTTTGCGATCCGCCATTTTTATCCAGCGTTCATCCGCAGTATGTATAACATTCACACACCTCCTGAACAAGCTATTACGGGGCATGAATGAATCAGACAGGATTTTGTGATTAGAATTCACTATCTCCCAGTCAGCATCCGATAGATCGTCATCAGCAAGTATTAGCTCTTGATAATGCAGCTCAGCACGTTGTTTGCCTTTTCCGGTATACGGGCCAGCAGTACTAAAATAAATAGGTGTGCTTGAGCTCGAAGAGGAAGCAGCATTAGTTGATGAATTCAAAGCCACCTCCTTTTGCCTTTTTGGCACCTAATAGGGCGAAAAAAATTATCGCCCTCCGAAGAGTTTTATCTATATTCATTAGTATTACTTACCAATAAATATCAAACTTATGTATACAAAAAAAACCCGATAATTTACCTAAAAAAAAGTCAATTTCAGCCAGGTTAATTTATTTGTACACAAAGCGCACCATCCCACCCGTCTATGTAATACCAATCTGCATCCGAGAGCACTTGATAACGCTGGTTATAAAATTCGATCTGATCACTAGAACGGTCTCTGCCAATGTCTTGTAATTGCTTACAGGCATAGATGCGGATATACCTTTTCTGAAAATCCAGCCCCAGATACTGATACAAATTGCGGTCCACTGCCTGCACACTGGCGCATATCGTTTCGGGCGGCTCGTAGCGATTAATATCAATACCTATTTCGTTCGTCTCTCGTCCGATAAAACGGTAGTACTTGATATGCTGCTTGCCGATAACGGATAACGCAAGAGTGAGCACATTAGCGCCAGGCATCATCATTTATCTTCGACACTATGGGTCAGCGTATTCAGGAGCACGCCGGAATCAACTAAAGGCTTTGCTATGGTGATCGAAACTACGCGCCCTTGCTTTTTGCCGCGCAGCCGTGCTTTAACTGTTTTGACCTTTAAAGGCGGCGTATATAGCTGCGAAATGGTTTTGTGTATATCCCCTGCGGCCTTAACGCCTATCTTTTCCATTGCTGTAGAAACAGTCTCTGTGGCACGAAATACCCCTGTAAATCCTGCCTGTGCAAGGCTGACCCACTGTATGCGCTGCGCTTGCATAGTCGGGCGCATCGTGGCGCGCATCGGGATATTTTTTTCAGGCACGCCATATTCATGTATCGCCGCCACATAGGCTACCGGGGTTCCGTCTTCATATTTCGACGATTCAAACCACCCGACTTTTGCCACTTTTCTATCAATTTGCTTTAGCGCGTTATATAAACGAGCGCCACCAGGACCGGGCGTACGTTTCACCTTGGTCATCGGTGGTGCTCCTCAAAATGTCTTTTTATAAAAAAGGGGAAGTATCAGGAATATATTCCATGAACCCGGCGAAACCCTGAGCTTTCAGGCAAACCGCCGATATAGAAACCACCTGCTGCACTGGCCGACAGCAATGCTAAGAGCTGCTGCCCATAGGGCGTTAGTGATAACCACCACTGCCATTGCGATTTAATAGGGGGCGGCGTCAACGTGACAGATATTTTGTCAACGGTAGATGCAGACACCATACTAGGCATCTGGCCTGCTTTTACGGTATCGGCTAGGGCGATTAAATGCGCAGTCATCAGATTAAGGGCTTTTGCGCGGCCATCGTCTTGTAGATAACCGTAGTTTTGCGGGCTGATATAACAGGTGGCGGCATCCCAACTCGCTATCAGTGATGCATCAGGATAGGTATCAATGCTTGCGAACGCCAGAAAAGACGAGCGAAATGCGATAAGATCAAATTGGATAATCCCGCCCATCTACTCACCCTTGGTTTTGGGTTGCTTCTTCTGTGGAAAATCCTGCGGCACCAGTGGCGATGAGCCGTCTCTACTCGCCATGTTGGCTGCGATTTTTTCAGGATCAATTTTGGTACGCTCAACACGGATAAAGCCCCGTTCTATATGCCGTTGGAAAGCTTCTTGCTCTTCTAGGAGCGCCAAATCCTCATCGGATACTTCTGTCACCATCCCATAGGGCGTGATCAGTTCTTTAGTGGCGATGCCCGTACCGCCTTTAATGACAATGGAGCGGCCCGCGGTGGGTAAATCATTGCCGCTTGGCATCCATACACGATAATCGGTACTGGACGTCATGGTCGAGTAAACATAATTCATCGTCATCTCCTTCAAAGTCCAAAACGTCGCACCACCGCGTAAGGCCGCTTGCACATGACACCGGCTGTTGCGTTGGAATACGCCTCTTCATATCCTTTTGTGAGTTGCTGGACACCGAGTAGCTGGAATTTTGCTGGTATAATCTGAACAAAAGTATGGCCGCCGTCTGTGGATAGATCACTCACGCTTTCTGCATAGAGATACGCTACATTATCGCCGCCGTGCGCGGCGTCAAACTCTGGACACGATATAACGCGCATGGTTGGATAGGTTTCTTTCAGCCACGCTTGCACAGAATTTCCTAACTCCGAAGTGACGGATAAATAATCAATCGTCAATTCGCCCAGGATGAGTGTAAGGTGAACCTCTTTGGGATCAATATTTCCGCCTGCCTGACTGCGCAGATCAGCAACCATCGTGCGAATATCTGCGGTGATTTCCAAGAAAGATTTATCTTTCCATTTTGTCGAGCCTGTTGCGCGTTTGCTCTTGGGTAGCGTGACATAGGGCGGTAGGCTGGGATCATTTAATAAACCATAGGTGCGGTTTTTACCGTCGTTGTAGCCATTAAAACCGATCCGGTTTCTGGCAATTTCCAGTGCCTCCGCTGCGGCTGTGCGCTTGCTTGCGGGACTATCAACGCCCATTTGCGATGCACGCGTTTCTTCCAGTGGGACGGCACGCATACCCTCTTCAAATCGCACAACAGTACGCCGCTCAAAGTTAACATTCCACGACGATAAAGGGACGTTTGTATAATCCCCATAGGGTACGGCCGTACCAATGAGCTCCATCACACCCTGTATCACTTCCTCATCTTCCCAAGCACCAGCTGTCAAGATGCCCACGCACTTATCAATGGTGCGTGCTTTGGTGATAACTCGGACAAAACCCGGCAACCAGTTTTGTAAAAATTGCGCGGGCGTTGTAATACTCGGTATGGTTAAACCAGGCATAGCGGCAGGCATGGCATCCATCATACTATGCACAATGCCATCATCCATGCCAATCCCGATCTTAGAGAGTGCCTGGTATCCGTCAACATTAGACAGTTTGAGTTGTCGTACTGCACGCGGGCCGATGTACGAATGTTCTTTACTTTGCATATTCGATACCTCAGTTAGTCAATGTGATTATCGTTAATTCTGGATCAGATGGCTTGTAAGCCGTGGATCCATAGCATGACACAACCGCGTTCGGTACGATCGCCTTACCCTCTGGGGCTTCCTTGTCTGCTGCCATAGCAGAGAGTGCGCCCGTGGTCATGTCATACATAACCACGCAGCCAACCTCTGTAGGGGGAATCAGGCTCACGAAAATTTCACCCATAGTCAGTAATTCGCCTACGCTCTCATTCGGCAGCTCCAAGGTAGGTGCCAGCGGCCCATCCGGAGTACCGTAGGAAGCGTAGCGTTTAGGATGGACTAAAATGCCAGCAAATTTGCCTTTCCCACCAACCTGCGCCACGCCATCCATCAAGAAGGTGTAAGCGTAACCGATTACATTGGGTTTTTCAGAACGCAATATCCACGGTGCTACGCGCTGCGGGCCACTCGTAGAAAGTTCACCAGGTACGCCAGCGCCCATGTCAGCGCGTACGGTATTTTGAAAAGGCATGGTCTTAGGCTCCTTGTAGATAGTTCTCTATATCTTTCACGACTGAAAGATTTTTATTCATCAGATGAGGCAACCCAGATCCTGGTTGCGGTGCGGCTCGAGCATGTAGATACCCATCGAGTGCAGCCATTTCTTGCCCTTTAATACAGGGAATGCCTAGTTTTAAGATGCCATAGCACGCAATTTGATTAAGTGTTTTGTCGGCATGATCGAAAGTGCCGATGTGAATAGAAAGGCGATTGGCCAATTCAACACGTTTATAGGTCTCGCTCTCTTTACATTCCAATTGTTCAATACGTGCGCGTAGCGCCTTAATATCAGTCGCATCAACGGTAGAGACGAGTTTACTTTGCTTGGGTTGGATTTGAGTGCTTACCTTATGCAAGGCCATAATTGCGCTATCCATGCTTGTATGCCTGTCGTTGGATACAGATTTTGACGCTGCCCGCAGTACTCGGATTGCGGCATCCATAGCTTGCGCCGTTTCGTCATCATCCTTTTCTTCCTCGCCTTCTTCGGTTTCTTTTTCGTCATCCATCGAAGGGGGCATATCATCATCTTCAACCGGCGTTTGATTGAGGTCTGTTTTGTTGGTTGGTGTGATGTCTTCGTCGTCGGCGACGGCAGGGGTACGACCTACTAGCGCCTGTACAAGCGGGATCAATTGCTTAACTACCTCAGCCAACGACACGTCTTCATCTTGTGCGGTTGGGTTTTTCTCATCTGCCATCATTAGCTCCTTTGCATCGAATGTGAATTTCATATGGTCTAGAACAGCCACATCTGGCCCCATGCGCCCTTCCTTGACCGATGCAAGGTGATTGCCTCTAATCGTTCGTTGGATCGCGTCGTAATGCTGTCCGTTGTATTGGCCCGTCGTAAATTCGTACTGACAGCGATAACCAGCGGATAACTCTCGCTTACCACTTTGAATAAGTGCTGCCAGAGACTCAGAAAAAATTTTGATATTGCCTTTGAGTACACCGCCTTCGTAGTACACGTCCTCACCAATGACACCGTGAATGCCTTTTGTCTCGGGAGCAGTATAGCCAGACTCCTCATCGCCTAGCATTGCGTGCTCATCCACCCACGGCAGCAGCCGGAATGACTCAATACAATTTGGGTGAGATAATTCTTCTTCAGGGCGGTAGACCCTGTAGATTCGGTCGGGCTCAGGTGCGCCGATAGAGCGGCCCATGTACGGGAACACTCCGACCTTGGAGAGTGGGTTATCTCGAATTTCTACCCACCCGTTGGTATCGATGGCACGGTGTGTCATGCATTACCTCCAATAAATTGGAAAATGGGGACAAAAGTGCATTTACAATTGGGCTCTTCGCCAGGCTGCACATAGTTATCCTCTGGGCCAATGGGCGCACCTTTCGTTAAATCGAATACATTGCCAGAAAAATCCAGATGTTTTTTGCGTGGATGCAAACCGCCATGGCTATGAACCCACTCGGCCTGAATAACTCCAGCTCCTACACAGCGACCACGATTTAGGCTGTTAAAGGCTTTGCGAGTTTGGTCGAGGGCTATGTTTTTAGCGCGCCGCCGTGTGATGCCTTCTTGCGCCTGCAAAAAAGGAATCAAGTCTTGCAGTCCATTACCGCTTGTGATGGAGCGCATGACGGCCTCTTTCACCTTGTCGAGATAGTGCTTCGCGATCGATTTAATGAGATTCACGTTTTCTGTTACCGAACTAGCTAATAGGTCTTTAGCAGCAGGCGAAATTGCACTCGGTTTCAACAATAAACCTCCCGATAACTCTCGTAAACTATTACTTACACTGGCGCTACTGACCTTATCGGCCTCAGTCATCATGCGCTTAACCAGTTGTTTAGCGCGTAGTGTGAAATGCTTACGAATATGGCGCGTTAATGCCTTCATCAGAAGGCGCGCTTGGCTCGATATACCGGCGTCTTGCGCAAAAAATACCTGTGCAGACGGGCTTTTGAATAACGCGACCAATTCTCTGTATGTGCTAACCATCATGACGGTCACGAGTTCATCTAGCTCTTGCTGATAACGCGCTTGTAGACCAGCACTTACTCGTAGAGGCTGACCACATAGCACGGCAGTCTTAAAAGGGGTTGCTCGTGCTGATGTTGTGCGATGGAGTAGCTTACGCGCCATCGTTCTCTTCTGGCCCTTCGTCTTCTAGCTCGCTGGATAATGCTTCTTCGATGCCCGTATAGCCACTATCCGGGTCTTGCGTAATGCGACGGCGCTCATCGATTCCGTCAACTGCGCCGGATTGCGTCAAAATCGCGCCTGTTTCTGCTTTTAATTTATTCACTTCTGCATGTTCTTTCGTGGTCATAGAATCCAGCGGATTCCATGAGACCGTTGTTTCAAATGGTTTGATCTCAAATCTGGGCGCAATCTCGGAACGAATAACAAGCAAATGATGACGATCTAAAAGCGGAGTTAAATCGTGCGCTTGGATACTTTCTAACTCTTCGTGATAGCTCGATTCTTCAAACTCGCCTGTAGCATTAAATCCTTTCGGAGATGTACCAAATAGCTTAGTCGCAGGAACATTTGCAGCGGCAGCGACAAGCTGATACTGTGTCATAATGACTGCGTCCAAATCCGCCAATGCCGTATCAAACTGTTCGATTTGCTCTTCAGTGCCAACTACCTTAATCCCGTGGTTATCGCGGTAGTGCGCCCAGGTCGCCATGCGCTGTTCAAATTTCGCTTGGTTGGCGATAGCTTGCTCCACCTCCATATGTACGACTGTGCTACGCTTAGATAAGGCAAGCAGAGGAGCTTCATTGGCGGTGCGCTCGGAGGCATACACTCGTTCGAAAATCTTTTGGGGTACGGATACCCCGCCATAGTGATAGCTTGGCTTTAATACGTCTGGGACATCGCCAGTTCTGAAAATAATCAGATGCGAATGGTGAATTGGCTTGCCATTTACGCGCCAATATGTGGGCTCATAAAAATGTAGGCTGGTTGGATCGGTAATCGCCGCTGCCTGGAGTTCTGGGATAGCCCAGTAGGGGTCAATCTGCCGAATACCCTTATAGCTACCAGGCATCACGCCATCAGGGTTGAACGGTTTAGCGTAATACTCAGGGTCCGTCGATTGAACAATAAACATCGCGATACGAATCCCAAATACCCGTCCCATACGCACAAGTTCGCGCATATGATGATTAATGCGAAACCGCTTATCTTCCTTCCTAATCGCATCCATCACTCCTGCGTCGATGCCGGTTCCATCATTGACGGTCACCGTGTAACCGTTACGAATTGCATCTTTAGCGGGCATTCCGCACGCTTTATCTACCAGCCAGTGCTGCGCAATAAGCGCGCAAAGTTGATAACCAATAAAGCTTTGTGAGGCATACCAGCCAACCTGCGCCGCAGGCATATTCTGTTGTCGCAGCGCGTACACCTGCTTGATGCTATCGGCCATATCGTTTGCATCCATTCCCACGCCAGACATGGCAAAATCTGCCGCCGTGCGCTGAAATGCCGATGCCTGCAAATGCGCCCATAACACACCTTGGCTTATGCGCAGGTCCTGTTCTGTCGTAAAAAAGCCCCCGGATTTCTTTATCTCGGGGGCTTGAGGTAATTCCGTTTTACGGCGTAGCCAGTCAAACATAGCAGCCTTAATCCAAATCGAAAAAACCGCGAGATTTGCTTTCTTGTGGGGCAAAACACATCATTAACGCATCTGCCAGATTGGGAGAGCGGGTGCCTTCTGGCGTTTTATCGATAAGGATTTTGCCCACAGTATTAATCGTGTAAGTCGGTTGAGAAAGCTCGGTCATTAAGCGGGTAAGCGAGGGTAAGGAGCTGGATAATGAAATAATTTCATCAGCATCAAAAGGGAGCGCATCTGTGATCGCCCGATAGGTTTTTTGAAACCGTGTACGTAATGCCCACCAAGCCTGGGCTTTGCGATTGGCAAAAAAATCTTGATTCGTGCGGCCATGCACCATTTCTTTATCAGGATTCACCACGCCGCTTGAACCGCGAAACGATAAGACCTTAATTTCACGTGCTCCGCCTTGCTTGCGCCGCTCATTTATTACACGTGCATCACCGCGTACGCCGGCTCCTAGCCCGTCCGCATCGTAATAAAATGAACCGTAGCCCTGTATATCGCACAGTGCAAAAGCCTTTTCGACCGTTTTATAAATATCGGAGCCTTCACCAGACCACGCTTCAAGATATTCAACCAATATTCCCTGCGCGCCACAAAATGCGTTTAAATCGATACCTTCATCCGCCACATCAAGCGCACCGCTACGCATACCCGTAGGCAGCACACCGAGTTTCTTATGCGCGTCTATTGCAGCCTGAATCCACTCACTTGGGATCAAAATGCCTTCCACAGACGCGGTGTAACAGATATCAATTTCCTGCGCGACGATCACCGGATTATCGATCTTGCGCTTTTGTTCTTCATACCAATGATCATCCTTGCGCGGATCATCGCGCCAATGAAAGGTGAATACTGGGATTTTGCCCGCGTGCCGCTTTTGCGCAAACGGATTCGCCATGCCATTAGCTGACGAAATATCGTGTCGGCAGTTGGTTGTTTGGGATAGAGAAGCATCTACTAATAAAGGGCGTTCAAGGAATGCCGCCTCATCGACAAAGTAAAAGCTCGCTCGATCACCTCGGCCTATACCGTCGCCCGCTTCGCCCGTCATTACAGACGCCGTTTGCGGGAATTGAATACGCATATGGGGTGCATGTTTCAGCGGGTCCCAGCCGCCTCGAAATTCGGGTGGTAGCAGCGCTAAAAACATGCGCGCCTTGTGAAAGAGCGATTTGGGCGAACCGATTTTGTCTACATATTCTTCTTTACGTGAGCCAAACCCCGCTACTACGCCGTCATGAAAAAGGCAGATCGTTGCAGCCATGCTGACGGTTAGCCAACTTAGCCCCATATCGCGGGATTTTTCCGTGAGACCTGGAGACTGCGTGCGCCATTTGTCTAAAAACCAGTCGACCCATTCTTCTTGTTTCGGAAAAAGTAGAAAAGGGATCGCCGCAGGCAAATTGCGCTCAACATTGCGCGGGTCAAACGTCATTCCCCAATCGATAATGAACTGCGCGGGGTGGTCGCGGTAGAAAGCCTTTAATGCAGGTAGCGTGGCCGGGTTTGCCCGAATACGCTTTAGCCTTTCTGCACGCCATGCAAACACCTGAACATAATCCGGTTTGCGAAAATCGAATGAAAACGGGATCGGCATCTCACGAATTCATCGCCTGCTGATACATTTTTGCGGCCTTAACTGGATCGTTTATTATGGCTTCATCAGAATTCAAGTTGCATTTAATAAACATTTTGACCGCAATATGGCTCTATATTTGGAGAAAAATCATGGCTGCAACTGCTGTAGTTCGTGCTCGAATTGACGAGCATATTAAGGAAGAAGCCGCTGCCGTATTGGCGACGATAGGACTGACTGTGTCTGATGCTTTCCGTATTTTGTTAACCCGTGTAGCGCGAGAAAAGGCTTTACCATTTGAACCATTAGTACCGAACGCTACCACTATTGAAGCAATGAAAGAAGCGCGCCGTGGTAAGTTAAAATCGTTTGCCACAGTAGAAGATTTAATGGCGGATTTGAATGCGAAGGATTGAGCGGACAGGGCAATTTAAACGCGATTATAAGCGTGAAACCAAAGGCCCTCATCGACACACATAATTTCTGAAGAAAATCATGTCTGCAAATGCTTAAACGGAGAAGACAAATGATTATTGTATATGCCACGATGGCAGTTATGCTGTCTCTTGCTGTTTCTGCTGCGCTGTACGCTAAAAAGCAATACGAACAGCAACATCCTAAAAACCGATCCTAGCATCAAGGATTCTGTACAAAGTCATGCCTAGACTGAACGTGTACGACTGCTTTGTACAGCCTTTTTAATGCTAAAAAATGGCCCTGCGTGCTCATTGCATAGCAATTTCATTAGCAACTCACATAGCAAGCTTGGCCTGTAATAGGCATTTCACGAGTTCATCATCTGCTGATAGATTTTTGCCGCTTCAACAGGATCATTCGTTGCGGTAGTGATCGACTGTACCGGAGCGCCATTGGCTCCAGTCAATTCCACGCGCTGCGCATCT
>JASSUF010000085.1:0-10912 GCA_031963365.1 Mycoavidus cysteinexigens | reverse complement strand
TCACGTGTGGCTTTACGCGCTTAAATTTCTCTTTGGCCATGCCTAATCCCCAATAAAATTATTCTGGAATATGCTTACAATTCCCCAAAAAACACGCATGCTTTTTGGATATATCGCAAACCTAATTGCAATTGGTGCCCATGAACAGAATCGAACTGTCGACCTCTCCCTTACCAAGGGAGTGCTCTACCACTGAGCCACATGGGCTTTATTAGAGCAGGCTCTAATACAAAATACTTGGAGCGGGTGAAGGGAATCGAACCCTCGTCGTAAGCTTGGAAGGCTTCTGCTCTACCATTGAGCTACACCCGCTTACTGAAAAAACAGACCAGCCAATAAGAATTGGCCCTTAGTCTACTAAGCGCGGGCCTAGGATAAAACTAAAAATTGGTGGAGGGAGTTGGATTCGAACCAACGTAGGCGTAAGCCAACAGATTTACAGTCTGCCCCCTTTAGCCACTCGGGCATCCCTCCGAAGAAAAGCGCCGGATTATGCTGTAGTGCATACCCGCTGTCAACCTAAGTCATTAAATCACTGCAAGAAAAATACCCAAACTATGCCTAGCTTACAACTTCCTAGGAATTATCCAGCGCAATTATAAGCCACTACAGAGAAATAAGCCTATACGACTCTACTCTTGAGGTAGGTTGATTTGCCCGCTAAGCTGACCAAAACGACGCTCACGCTGCTGATAACTAGCCAGTGCCGCATCCAATGCTAACGCATCAAAATCTGGCCAAAATATATTAGTGAAATACAGCTCTGTATAAGCAAGCTGCCAGAGTAAAAAATTACTCAGACGATGCTCGCCACCTGTGCGAATGAACAGGTCGGGCTCAGGAGCGTGCGCTAACGCCAGATACTGGGCAAAATCTGCCTCACTAAGAGCATCTTGCACAGAAGTATGCCCCTCCTTCTCACTAACACGCCTAGCGGCTGCTTGAGCAATACATTGGCGCGCTGCTTGGACAATATCCCAACGACCTCCATAATTCGCAGCAATCGTTACGGTAAGGCCTGTGTTATCTGCCGTTTTGCGCTCCGCATCATGCACCAAGTGCTGAAGGCGAGGCTCAAATCGGGTCAAATCTCCCACTACACGCAAGCGAATTCCCTGCGCATGCATTTTCCTCACTTCACGATGCAGCACACTGACAAATAATCGCATTAAAAACGATACTTCACCCGCTGGACGCTGCCAATTTTCAGAGCTAAAAGCAAACAGGGTTAAATATTTCACGCCCCGTAACGCACATGCCTCTACAACCGTACGCACCGTTTCCACCCCTCGCTTATGACCCGCTGCACGAGGCAATTTCCGATTCGTAGCCCAGCGGCCGTTTCCATCCATAATGATGGCAATATGCTCAGGCACAAGGCTTTTATTCAAATCAGAAGCATTTGAAATGGGTGAATCTTGCATAGGGACAAAGAGGTGGGGCGCAGCCGTCATAAGATTTAGACTGTCGTAATTTCAATCTCTTTAGCATGCACCAATCTTTCCACTTCTCCAATAAATTTATCAATAAGCTTTTGAACATCAGTCTGTGCTCGACGTTCATCATCTTCAGATATCAATTTATCTTTGAGAGATTTTTTAAGTTGCTCATTGGCTTCACGTCGCAGGTTACGCACTGCTATTTTTGCAGACTCACCTTCACCACGAACGACCTTACTCAGCTCTTGACGACGCTCTTGCGTGGGAATAGGCATAGGCACACGAACCAGGTCTCCTTGCGCTGCAGG
The DNA here is from genome assembly GCA_031963365.1 of Mycoavidus cysteinexigens. Taxonomy (GTDB): domain Bacteria; phylum Pseudomonadota; class Gammaproteobacteria; order Burkholderiales; family Burkholderiaceae; genus JASSUD01. The sequence continues at coordinate 9,165 of JASSUF010000085.1, read as the reverse complement.
ATTCAATCCTAGACCGGCTTCGCGAATTGCCTTTTCAATCGCGCCAATGACTCCCTTCTCCCAAGGCTGCACGCCCACAGTATTTGCATCTAGCAAAGTCAAGCGTGCCATTTGGGAGAGAGGCGTTTTATTTCCGTAGTAATCAACAATAATGTTTTCTATCAAACCGGTATGCGCGCGGCCTGTACGAATCTTAGCCAAGTCGGCTACAAAAGATTCGATTAAGCGCTGCAATTTCTTCTCAAGCGCAGCTTTTATATCTGCAGGGCTCATTAAGGGTCTCCAAACTTTCAAGCAAAAAAATAGCCAGCCAAGAAAAGGCTTATCAGGGCGTGTTTAAAAGGAAGATATATATTACGGCGCGGGCACAAACACCAAACTCAGCACACTTAAAAAAGTATGAGAGTGCACCTAGAATGTGCTTAGGCTTGAAAAGCCCAAACAGGATATTACAAATGCACTAGGGTACCTTCATTATCACCCAGCATAATGCGCCTTAAGGCACCTGGCCTAGTGATAGAAAAAACCCGTATAGGCATTTTTTGATCGCGGCATAACGCAAAGGCAGTAGCATCCATGATCTGAAGATTTTTACCGATAATCTCATCAAAGCTAATACTGTCATAACGAACAGCATGCGGATCTTTACGCGGATCTGCTGTGTAAATACCATCCACCCGCGTAGCTTTAAGCACTACTTCAGCGCCAATCTCCGAACCTCTCAATGCTGCTGCAGTATCTGTGGTAAAAAAAGGATTGCCTGTACCTGCAGCAAAAATAACCACTTTACCTTCTTCTAACTGACGCATCGCACGGGGTCGAATATAAGGCTCCACCACTTGATCCATACGCAATGCAGACTGCACACGCGCTTCAATTCCAACGTAGCGCATAGCATCTTGCAAAGCGAGCGCATTCATCATTGTAGCCAGCATTCCCATATAGTCTGCAGTGGCGCGATCCATACCAGCTGCTCCGCCTGCTACTCCGCGAAAAATATTGCCGCCTCCGATAACAATCGCCATTTGCACTCCTAGGCGCATTACTTCGGCAATATCTCTGACCATACCTTCGATCGTTGCTCTATTGATACCAAAGGCATCATCGCCCATCAGCGCTTCGCCAGACAGTTTTAATAAAACTCGCTTGTACACTGCGCATTCACGAACGTCTGACATACTGACCCAATCAAGAGATGAAAGAAAGGTTTAGCAAAAAAGGGAAAAGCACACACTATTTGGAGACTTAAAGTCTGTTTAAACAAAACTTTAAGCCTCCTTTTATTATTAACTGATGTTATGCAGGTATTCAAAGGGACAGTGGTGCGCATGTTGGGGTTCGTACCTCACCACCAACCTACCATGCTTTCAGAGCTTAAAAGACCTTTTTACACATGCATTTCGGTAGGTTGGTGGTGAGGTACGAACCCCAACATGCGCACCACCCACCTTTAATTTTTGCGCTCTGCCGATCAACCACTCACCGTTATATAACATGCATAACATCAGTTATTAATATTTATTGCTGTTGTGCAAGCGCTACTTGCGCAGCAACTTCATCAGCAAAATTATCTTGACGCCGCTCAAGTCCCGCACCTACTACATACAATGTAAAGCGTTGCACACTGCTATTTGCAGTTTTTAATACTTGAGCAACCGTTTGCTTATCATCTTTCACAAATGCTTGGTTGAGCAAGGATACTTCTTTTAAGTATTTATCAACACTTCCTTGCACCATTTTGGCCACAATGGCTTCAGGTTTACCGGATTCAGCTGCTTTTTTTTCTGCGACGCTGCGCTCTTTTTCGATGAGATCAGCCGGCACTTCATCAGCAGATACTGCAGCAGGTTTCATAGCGGTGATATGCATCGCTATATCTTTACCCACCTGCTCATTGTCTCCAGTGTACTCTACCAAAGTACCCATACGCGTGCCGTGCAAGTAGCAGGCAAGTTTATTGGCAGTTTGGTAACGCACAAAGCGGCGAATGGTCAAATTCTCACCAATACGTCCAACCAGGCTAAGGCGCGTAGCATCTACTGTACTGCGCTCGCCATCGTTGGGCATTTCCAGCGCAAGCAGCGCAGCTACATCAGCAGGATTATGCTCAGCAATAAGACGAGCCACTGCATCTGCAAATGCGATAAAAGCTTCATTTTTTGCAACGAAATCTGTCTCGCAATTTAACTCTACTAGAACGCCCACACCGTTTTCGATATGACCAGCCAGTATGCCTTCTGCAGTTATTCTATCTGCCGCTTTGCTTGCTTTGTTTCCAAGTTTCACGCGCAATAATTTTTCCGCTTCATCCAGATCTCCACCAGCCTCTGTCAATGCTTTTTTGCATTCCATCATGGGCGCATCTGTTTTTGCGCGCAATTTTGCGACCATAGCCGCAGTAACCACTGCCATGTTTATAACTCCGAATTCTGAGACCCTATGTAGACACACTAGGATCTAGTAAATGAAAATATGTACGGTACTGCCCATTTTTTAAATAGGCGCACTAGGGCATGCTCTCAATCGCCCCAAAGGGTTCATATTTGGGGGAGCAGGAGCACAGGATCCGGATGCACTTTTGTACTGCGAGGATCCCGAGCACCGCACGACCCCGAAGATGGGCCCTTTTGGGCGATTGAGAACATGCCCTACAACCCTTCAAAACGGGCTCAAGCTCTAAAAAAGGGGGCTTGAGCCCCCTTTTGATCTGCGTTCTAATCGTATTCCAAAATTGAAACGAAGAAAGTGTAGGCTAGCTCTTCGCTACATACCTATTTAGGCAAGAACCTCTGCGCCATCTTCGGCAGGAACATCTTGTTCTTCACGAATCTGTGCAACTAGGCCTTGCATATTTTTCTCACGCCCTCTCAAAATCGCATCGGCGACTTGTTTAGCATAAAGCTGAATAGCTTTGCGTGCATCATCATTACCAGGAATCACATAATCGACACCATCAGGAGCATGGTTCGTATCTACGACTGCAATTACAGGGATACCCAGTTTATTCGCTTCAGCGATAGCAATTTTGTGATAACCCGCATCGATGACAAAAAGCGCATCAGGCATACCACCCATGTCTGTCAAACCACCGATGGCTTTTTCAAGCTTAACAATCTGGCGATCAAACAATAACGCTTCTTTTTTCGTGAGTTTCTCAAGCGCACCTGCACCAACAGCAGCAACCATTTCCTTGAGTTTATCGATAGATTTTTTCAAGGTACGGTAGTTGGTCAAGGTACCTCCAAGCCAACGGCTATTTACATAAGGAGACCCTGCACGCATAGCTTCATCTGCAATCGTGTCACGGGCTTGACGCTTCGTGCCCACGAAAAGAATGGTTCCATGATTCGCTGCTACTTGCTCAATACATTTGAGCGCGCGGCGAAACATCGGCAGCGTTTTTTCCAGGTTAATAATATGAATTCGGTTGTGCTGACCCAAAATGTATTCAAACATTTTAGGATGACCAAATCGCGTTTGATGCCCTAAATGCACGGCATCGCGAAAGAGGTCTGACATCTTCAAGTTGATTTTTTCTTCTGGCAAGGTTTCTTCTGACACAACAATCTCCAAAGGGTTAGGCCTAAAGCCCGCTGCGACATCCACACAATACACTTACATTGCGCGAACACCCTAGATGCGCGGGCTCGGATGGGTAATAGCTACAAACGCTTTGCAAAGAGAAAACCCGCTGCAAAATTTTTGAGCGCCTGAGTATAGCATCCGCTTCGAGCAAACTCCTAAAATATGGAATTCCGAATCAATTATGCTACACAAGATGCGATAATCTCGCTGCTTGCACTTCCATCTTTTATTTATCTTCTGCTTCTTATGACGATCAAAATCAATAACGCTAACGACATCGCACGTATGCGTGTGGCCTGCCGTTTAGCTGGCGAAGTACTCGACTACATCACACCTTTTGTAGCAGTCGGAGTCAGCACCGAAGAACTCGATCGCCTATGCAATGAATACATTATCAATAAACAACAAGCGGTTTCTGCTTGTCTAAACTATCAGCCTCCAGGGTTTCCACCTTATCCTAAAAGCATCTGCATTTCGGTGAATGACGTGGTATGCCATGGCATACCAGGGTCGCGCACTCTCAAGGAGGGAGACATCTTAAATATCGATGTAACCGTGATTAAAGATGGATATTTTGGCGACACCAGCCGGATGTTTATGGTCGGGAAACCTTCGATTCTCGCTAATCGCCTAGTACAGGCGACGTATGAATCTATGTGGATGGGTATAGCGACCATTCGTCCCGGCGCTACTTTTGGAGACCTTGGATATGCTGTGCAAACCTATGCGCAAAACCTGGGCTTTAGCGTAGTTAGAGAATATTGCGGACACGGGATTAATACCATCTTTCATGACGAGCCACAGGTAGTACATTATGGCCAACCTGGCATGGGCCCCAAAATGCAAGCAGGTATGATTTTTACCGTAGAACCTATGATCAATGCAGGTTCACGCGACATCCGCACCATGCCTGATCGCTGGACCATTAAAACACGCGACCGCAGCCTGTCTGCCCAATGGGAACATACTGTTTTAGTAACGGATACCGGTTATGAAGTGTTAACGGTTTGTGCGGGATCGCCTCCTCCGCCGCACTTTATCGTATCGGGCGAAGTTACGAGATAAATATATTTTGCCGAAGATCCCGTAGAAAATCCCTGCTTTTCTTAACGCTCTTATAGGATGAGCGCTATCGATTGAGAGTTTCTCTACGGGCACTTTTTCCTATGTCACTTTGGAAGAAGCATTTTGCTTATTTAACTGATTGAGTTTCTGAGCAAGTTTCTTGTTGAGTTTCTTATTTGGTTTCTGAGCGAGGTTCTGCTTAATTTTCCGCATATCCTTACGCGACAAACCACGCCCCTCCGGTATCAGTATCTGCGCGTCGACTGCTCCCCCTTTACTCAAACGAGCAGCAGATGTTGATCTTTTTTGCCCGATCTCACCGCTCGAATTAGCAACAGAAGCGGATCCTTTTGGCTCAACCACATTACTCCGATAAATAACAGCTTGTAACAAGCGTACGAGTGGATTAGAAAAAATGATGGAGCGACCGAAATCTACGATCATTTTAAAAACGGATTTCATAAATTCTGCTAGCGCTTGCAAGCATGTCTTCTCATCTGCCAAATTAGATGTATCGCCCAATGAGCTGGGTTCAGGCCCAGAGGGGCTTCCCAGAGGAGGATTAAGGCCTCCACCCATATAGGGAAGGCCTATCGGCATAACTGCTGAAGGTGAGTCTACTGACATATTTCCCTCGCTACAAATAGTACTTTCTATACAATTCGCCTCTGCTCACGCATTCAATAGTCAGAGCCTATTTCTAACTCCTAAAATTCATAGAGGAGTATAGATAGAGGCGAAATAGAAACAGGCGTACATTTTGGTTAGCTATGATCACGCTGGACGCCGCAGTTTGATCAACGATGCTTTGATCTTTTACCTTTTAGAATAGAATTCTTTATAGAAGCCTGCCATATCTTCGTGGCTAGCAAGCCTCCAAGATATTGTTTCCAGCTCTTTTTGTTTTACTTGTAGTTGAGAAACAAGAGTTTTTCGGATAATTTCTCTCTGGCTTAGTTCTTTATTGGTGCCCACCAAATTTTTTTCTAGCTCGACCAACTGAAACCTAGGACCAATGTCCTTTCGCGCAGAACGAGATTTTTTCGGTGAATTAGCTAAATTTTCCATTTTCCGCTCTACCTTTGCGGCATTCCCTTCACTTTCTTTTAGCCGCTTAAGCGTATTTCGGTGCACATCCCGTAGGAGATTCCCGCTTTTCCTAACGCCATTACTAGCGCCAATTGGTTTTTGGCCTTTCTCTACAGGCGGCACTGCACCCTCTAGCGCTTTTATATCAACCTCTAGGCCTTCTTTTTTCTTCTGCCCATTCTCGATACCAACATCACAATCCCTGATCTGCTGCTGAAGCTTCTCGATCTGCTCTCGAATCACTTGGATTCCCGTTTTTGGCTCGACTTTTTGCTCAACCTCATCGCTCTGAGGGAAAGCAGAATGTAATAAGCGCACGAATGGATTAGATGCAATGCTTAACTGAAAGAGATCTACGATCATTTTAAGGCAGGATTTTATTAATTCTGCTAGCGCTTCCAAGCTCGTCTTCTGAGGTTGACTATCAGATGCACCCACTGAATCGAGCGCAGATTCAGAGAGAGAACTCTCAAGGGAAGCTGAGGGGTGCTTTATAGCTGGTGGCGGCCCTATTTCCATAGTTTTCTCATTAATAAACGGTATTTTCTATACAATTTTCCTCTGTCTACGCATTCAATTTTAAGAGTCTATTCCTAGCCATTCAAATGGATGGATGAATAATAGATAGAGGCAAAAATAGGAAAAGGCGCACAGAATATAGGCTTGAAAAACACAGAAATAGTTCACCGACCTTGGAACCATATGCATGCATAGATTTGCAAAGCGTACACAAACATCTGCCAGTAGAGAATACTCTTATTACCTGAGTAAAAATCTCATCACATCAGTGACAAAAACGAGCTACCAAAAACAGCTGGAGTCTAGGATGCGTCCTTAATAGAAAAATGCTGTTAGAGCCGAGTTTTTCCAAGCGGCTTAGACGCAATCACATAGCTTGCGTAGATCTAGCCCTTTAAATGGGATAGATGCACTTTGGACCTCAACATTTTCAAGGCCACTTTTGCGCTCACTGTCATTACAGTCCGATGACTTACACGCTCTCTTACAAAGCCCTTGTCGATAGGCTGCTGCATTTTTATCAACAGCCCAATCCTCCCAGGCAAAAATTACCAACCAAAAATCGACCAGCGACTCTGCCGGGGCTGTTGAGATTGCTTATATTTTTTTAACGCTTTAGAAGCATAATTTCTAACCCGATCATCACTATCTTCTAAAACAGCCTTTAAGGTTAAACGGACATTTTCTGTTTCGAGTAATTCTGGTTTCAAACTCAATGCATAAGCAGCATTACCTCTAGTCGCATTAACGTACTGCTTATTGCCAACCGCCTCTATTAAAATGGAAATCACTTTATCTAATAAATGACCTTTGCCGGCTAATGCCACAGCCGCATAAATTTTAACTTCGTTATCTGGATCATTCAGGGCGGCTTGTAAAGCAGATTCAGCTTCCTGGGATAGCGCTGCTGACTGCTTACCTAACCAAAACGCAGAATTACGTCTAAGGAAATTAGCGTACTGCTTATTGCCAACCGCCTCTATTAAAATGGCAGTCACTTTATCTAAGAAATGACCTTTGCCGGCTAATGCCACAGCCGCATAAATTTTAACTTCGTTATCTGGATCATTCAGGGCGGCTTCTAAAGCAGATGCGGCTTCCTGGGATAGCGCTGCTGACTGCTCACCTAACCGCACCGCAGCATTATGTCTAAGGAAATTAGCGTACTGCTTATTGCCAACCGCCTCTACTAAGATGGGTGTCACTTTGCCTGACAAGCGGTCTTTGCGAGCTAATGCCGCAGCCGCTTGAATTTTAACTTCGTTAGCTAGATCATTCAGGGCAGCTTCTAATGCAGATTCGGCTTCCTGGGATAGCGCTGCTGACTGCTCACCTAACAATAACGCAGCCTTACTTCTAAGCGCATTGGCGTACTGCTTATTGCCAACCACCTCCCATAAAATAGGAGTTGCTTCATCTAAGAAAAGGCCTTTGCGAGCTAATGCCGTAGCAGCATAAATTTTAACTTCGCTATCTGGATCGTTTAGGGCTGCTTCTAAGGCAGATCGGGCCTCCTCGGATAGAGCTACTGACTGCTCACCTAACAATAACGCAGCCTTACTTCTAAGCGCATTGGCGTACTGCTTATTGCCAACCGCCTCCCATAAAATAGGAGTTGCTTCATCTAAGAAAAGGCCTTTGCGAGCTAATGCCGTAGCAGCATAGGGCCTTATGCCTTTATCATCATTTTGGAGGCATCTATTCAAAGCTAAACAGGCCTGTTCAGGCATGGCTGACAATTCGCTCAACGCATAGGCGGCATCACTTCGATACGCTAATGGATACCGCTTATTTTCTATCGTATCTATTAGGATTTCTGTCTGTGCTTCAGATAATTGGGCATAAAAAGCTAATGCTATGGCGATCTCAACTTTAACCCAATCATCTTGATTCTGCTCTACAAACGCTGCCTCTAAAACTAAGTGAATTTTCTGAGGCAAGATAGCTTCCTGGCTCAACGCATAGACCGCATTAGCTCTCTCTACCACTGCATACTGATTATTCTGTACCGCCTCTAGCAGCACTCGGATAGTCTCTTTTGGCAGCTGGCCTCTACCTGCCAATGCAATAGCTGCGTTAAGTTGAGTTCCTTGATCTTGCTCTTTTAGTATCGCTTCTAAGTCTGAGCGCGCTTCCTGAGGTAACATAGGTTGCTGACACAAAGCAACGGCAGCATTGGCCCTATACATTACCTCGTATTGCTCTGTTTGACGCTTTATACCATTTAACAAGATTTTTATATATTTGTCAGGCAGTGATTCATAATTTGATAATGCTATGGTAGCTTGAATTTTGACCCATTCATCTTGATCTTGATAATTGATTACCTCTTTTAAAACTAAGCGGACTTCTTTCGGCAATAGAGGTTGTTGACCTAATATAGCAGCAGCCTTGGCTCTATACGTAGCTTCATAATTCCTAATGGGATTTTTGAGCACTTTAGTCAAAGCTTGAATTTCAAATTTAGTCAATATCCTGTCATTTTTGAACTCTTCAAGAAAAGCTAAGGCGGCTTGTTTCGCTTCATCAGCTTCTCTCTCATAAATTGCCTTTTCCTGTTCTAAGGAGAGAATTTGCTGACCTCTGCTTAAAAACTCTTGGGAGGCGACTTGATCAAGTTGCTCTAAACCATCTGCTAATCTGTCTTGTAAATTCTGTCTCAGCGAAAAATATTCTGCCTCTACTCGGGCTATCACAGGTTGACGTGACGACTCATATGTACTCACAACCCCTGCCACGTCATCTGGCGTGTCACTTTCTGCTTGGGCCTCTGCATTTTTTTTCTTTACTATTTCTTCATGGTATTCATCGACTCCATCAAGTAATCCTTGTGTTACTTGTTGAAGTGTAGCTTGATAGCACAGTAGGCGGCCTGCCGGACGCCAGGCGTTCGGAAGAAACAATCGG
>JASSUF010000084.1:0-10949 GCA_031963365.1 Mycoavidus cysteinexigens | reverse complement strand
CGGGAGGACTTGCACCTCCAAGATTGCGCCCATGCTGGGCGCACCCATAAAAAAATCCATCCATTTTTTCAGAAAAAATGGATGGATTTCCGAAGCTTTTTTAAGCGAATAGGGGTATATTTTTTATTTGCCCATTCCACTATGCCTTAACAACGCATCAATACGCGGCTCTCGTTTTCTAAAAGCTATAAAAGAATCCATTGCGCTGCGGCTGCCGCCTACTTCTAAAATTTCTCGACGGTAGTGCGCACCCGTTTCTGGGTCTAGCACCGGGGTGCCTTTTCTTTGTGCAGCTTCTTCAAAAGCGGCATAGGCGTCTGCGGAGAGTACTTCTGCCCATTTATAACTGTAATAGCCTGCTGCATAGCCGCCTGCAAAAATATGGCTAAAGGTATTCAATGTGCGAGAGAAGGGCGCTTGTGGGAGGACGTTGTATTTTTTGTGTATGGTTTGAGCACAAGTTTGTAGATCTTCTTTTTCAGGATTGAAATCGGTATGCAATTTCAAATCTAGCAAGGAAAAAACAATTTGTCGCAAAGTACCTAAGCCGGTTTGGAAATGCTTAGCAGCTTGCATTTTGTCAAACAGGGCGCGAGGTAATGGCTCACCAGTATCCACATGCGCGGTTAATTGCCTGAGCTCTTGCCATTCCCAGCAGAAATTTTCCATAAATTGGGAAGGGAGCTCTACGGCATCCCATTCGACTCCATGAATACCCGAGACGGCTAAATCTTCAATTTGGGTGAGCATATGGTGCAAGCCGTGCCCAAACTCATGGAAGAGTGTGATGACATCGTCATGGGTAAAACAGGCGGGCTTATCGGCTAGAGGGGCCGAGAAATTGCAGGTTAGGTAGGCTACGGGAGTGTGCAAAACCCCTTTTGCATCTCGGTAACGCGAGCGCGCATCATCCATCCATGCTCCGCCGCGCTTACCGGGGCGTGCATATAAATCTAAATAAAATTGTGCAATAAGGCCGCCACTCTGTGCATGGAGCACTTCAAAAAATCGCACGTCTTTATGCCATACCTCGGCTGTGGCTGGGCGTATGGTGATATTAAAAAGGGTTTGCGCTACCTTGAAAAGCCCAGCAAGCACCGCTTGCTCGGGGAAGTATTGTCTGACTTCTTGTTCCGAAAACGCATAGCGTGCTTCGCGCAATTTTTCAGCGGCAAAGGTTATATCCCAGGGCTCTAAATGGGTAAGGCCCAGTTCTTTAGCTGCAAACGCTTGGAGTTCTTCCCATTCTTGCTCGGCATACGGGCGCGCACGTTGAGCTAGGTCTTCTAAAAAGTCCTGTACTTGCTCTGGAGACTGCGCCATTTTGGTTACCAGCGATAAATCGGCAAACCGTGCATAGCCCAGCATATTGGCTTCTTTGCTTCGAAGGGTCAGTTGTTCCTTAATAATTTGCGTGTTATCCCATGCCGCTTGCCCTTGCCCATATTCAGGCCCTAATTCAGAGGCTCTAGTCACATAGGCGCGATATAAGGCTTCGCGTAGGGGGCGATGGGTGGCGTATTGCATCACAGGGAAGTAAGAGGGGAAATGCAGCGTGAAATGCCATCCGGATTCGCCTTTTTCTTCAGCTGCTGCGCGTGCAGCGGCTCGATCATCGTCGGGCAGGCCTTCTAGCTCTGTTTCACCGAGTACGCGGTAAATATAGGCATTCGTTGCATCTAGCGCATGGTCCGCAAATTGCTTACAAAGCGTGGCTTGGCGTTCTTGCAGGGCCATAAAGGAGGGCTTGAGCGCTTCATCTAACCCCGCACCCGATAAGCGGAAATCGCGCAGCGCATCATTGAGAATTTTTTGGCGTGTAGGGGTGAGTGCGTCATAGGCAGGGCTATTGCGTAGCGCTTGATATTTTTGATAGAGCGCTAGAGATTGCCCAAGGCTAGACCAAAATTGGGTGACGCGAGGCAAGTTTTCTCCATGCACTGCTCGTAATGCTTCTGTATCGACCACCGATTTCAAATGTCCCACTATGCCCCAGGCACGTCCTAAGAAGTCTGTAGCCTCCTCCAATGGAGTAACCACCGTTTCCCAGCCAGCAGGCGTATCAGGCGCGATAACGTGCTCGAGTGTAGCCGTTGCGTGCGCCAATAGAAGATCTAGCGCAGGGCTAATGTGCGCGGGACGAATGGCTGCAAAGCGTGGAAGGTCAGAAAAATCGAGTAGAGGGTTGCCTGCGCATGCAGTGAAGTCTAGAGCGGGAGGGAGGGGTGATAGAGAAACAGACATTCGAAGCCTATTAAAAAAGTGGAAAAAGCAACTAAAGGAGAAGCTGGAAAAGCTCGATCCGTGCTGTGGCTATTGCCTGCCATTATAAGTTTACCGTTCATAAAGTGGCTATTTATGTGCGCAGATACTTGCTCCGTAAAAACTATAGAGGAGCGCGCATTTTCCGATGAGAAAGGTATTTCATGAGAACTAGGTTAGGAAGGTCTACACTTCAGACTCATTTTTTTCTTAGGTAGATTTGAGACTTCATTTTGTGTATAACTAGATTTTTCTTGTTATTTATATGCAATAACGTCGTGATCTTTTTTGGGAAATATCCATATGTTACGCGCTGCAATGGGGCTGGGTTCAATAGGCCCTTCTATGCATTTCACATCGCCTTCAACTGCCGATATAGCTTCCACAGCCACTACCGCAGAATCTACTCGTTCTCAGTTTCAAAATGATGTACCACCCGTGGTGGATAAGCAGTACAAGCCAACCGATTTTTGCAACAATCTGCTACCGGTGATTGGAAGTGTCGACACTTTCCCTGTACACGGCGAAATAAGCGAGAGCCAGCGGAGTAGAAAAAAAACAACCCATTCACCTGTAGAAGAGGGTTCGAATAAATGGCAAATACTGGATTTCGCTATTTCGCAGCAAAATGACAAAATGATTCAGGCGCTGATCAAAAAATATATGGATGCATCTAACGCGCAGAGCCGCGTCAGTGAAACTGCACCTAATACTGCTAAATCAACTAAGACACTACAAAGACAGTATGCGGACCACGCACAATTGCTTCGCTGCGCATTTGCTCAGTATAGTGATGAAGCCATTCCAATGCTGATCACCCTATGTGCGGAGGCGCTTAACTTACTCAATGTAGATGATGCAAAAGAGAATGCGCAAAATACAGCTCAACCGAATGACGCATCTATAAAACAGTACTGGGAAAACCTCGCATTACTCCGCCGCCTGCTGCCAAAAAAGAGCCCAGATAATATTGATATTCAATCTTTGATCAAAGCATGTGCGTATACGCTGGATGCACAAGGCGGCACAATTAAAAATGTGCAGACTCCTGTTGAACCGGATGATGCGCCCATAGAACGGTATTCGAAAAACTTACTACTACTGCATTTGGCCATTTTGCGGCAAAATGAAAAAGCGATTCAAGCGCTAATTAAAATGTGTGTGTATGATTTTAACGAACAGAATGATGCAAGTGAGAACGCGCAAAACCTAGCTAAATTAATGGGCTCTCCAGAAGAGCAGTATGAGAAGCATTTAAATCTGCTTGCCTACGCCATTTCGCAAAATGATTACGAGACGCTTCCATTTTTAATTGAAACTAGCATAGATGAGTATAAAAGAACGTTATTGCATTATATAGCTGCAGATGGGTTGCCTAATTTAGTTAAAATCTTACTGAATAGCGGTGTGGAAAGAGCATTGCCGGATGTAAATAAAATGACTCCTCTGCATCACGCAGCTCAAAATGGCCGTCTCAAAGTAGTGGAGGCCTTGCTTGATGGGAGAGAGGCAGAATTCGTACTGCATGGAATAATTCATAAGAAAAAAGAAATAGATTCTTTGAGTTCGGATAAAAAAACACCTCTATTTCTTGCCGCTGAATCTGGCCATTTCAAGGTAGTCAAGTTTTTGCGTGCGAGAGGGGCGAACATACATCTAGCAGCGCGCAATGGAGAGACGCCTTACAGCATCGCGCATAAATTGGGCCACCAAAAAATAGCAGCTTTCTTGAAAGATGAAATGGAGAAAAAGCAACAAAAATGGGAGGCCATAAAACCAAAGTCACAGGGCTTGCTAGGATATGTGCAGAGCTGTTACACCTATCTACAAGGATGGGGAGCGTACCTCTATCAAAAATAGGCATGTACGCAAATAAAAAATTTTACTTGCATGCCTAAATCTCCAGTCTTTACAATCCGCCCGTTTGCGTCGCGCATCAGATTCTTTTTTCTGGAAAAATAGCGGTATATTCAGGGCTTTTACGGAGTGCATTTATAATATGGTGCTTCGGGGTCCTGGGTTGCACAGGCTATGCGTATCGGCGCGCTCCACCCTTTTACATACTCACGGGTAGTCTATTGGCGCCCCATTTTAACTAGCGTGCTTGCGTGTATTGCAGCCGCTGCTTTTTTGCGACCTTTGCACTTATGCAAACCGCACTCTACAAAATAGGCTGTCCCAATAGGGGCAGTCATTAGGAGAAGTTATGTCCAAACCTATGTCCCTTGCTGCGGTTACAGCCCTAGCTACAACGCACACGGATGAAGATCCTCAAGAAACCGCCGAATGGCTAGAGGCGCTCGATGGGGTATTTAATGCACCGGGCTCAGATAGGGCGCACTATCTTATTGAGCGGCAAATTGAATTTGCGCGTCTACATGGCGATCATCTGCCCTTTACTTCAACTACGCCGTATATCAATACGATAGATGTGGACCAGCAAGCTCGTAGCCCAGGAGACCATGATCTGGAACACCGGATTCGCTCCTATACGCGTTGGAATGCGATTGCAATGGTATTGCGTGCAGGGCGGGACACGAATGTAGGTGGGCATATTGCTTCTTTTGCCTCTGGAGCTACGCTGTATGACATTGGTTTTAACCATTTCTGGCACGCGCCTTCTGCAGAGCACGGTGGAGATTTAATTTTTGTGCAGGGGCATTCTTCTCCTGGTATTTATTCCCGTGCTTTTTTGTTGGGTCGTTTGACTGAGCAACAGTTGGATAATTTCCGCCAAGAAGTCGATGGTGAAGGTCTTTCTTCTTATCCCCATCCTTGGCTCATGCCTGATTTCTGGCAGTTCCCAACTGTTTCGATGGGTTTGGGCCCTATCATGGCCATTTATCAAGCGCGTTTTATGAAATACCTGCAAGCGCGCGGAGTGGCAAAAACAGCCGGGCGCAAAGTGTGGGCGTTTCTGGGCGATGGGGAGATGGATGAACCCGAATCGCTTGGAGCCATTGGTATGGCCGGGCGTGAGCGTTTAGAGAACCTCATTTTTGTCGTGAACTGTAATTTACAGCGCCTAGATGGGCCGGTTCGCGGGAATAGCAAGATTATTCAAGAGTTGGAATCCAGCTTTAGAGGTTCTGGCTGGAATGTGATCAAAGTGGTCTGGGGCAGCCGCTGGGATGCGCTTTTGGCGCGCGATAAGCAAGGCATTTTGATGCGCCGCATGATGGAAGTCGTGGATGGCGAATATCAAACGTATAAATCCAAAAATGGCGCCCATGTACGTGAACATTTCTTTAATACGCCTGAGCTCAAAGCACTAGTAAGCGACTGGTCGGATGAAGATATTTGGAATTTAAATCGCGGTGGCCATGACCCCCATAAAATTTATGCTGCGTTTAAACAGGCTTCACAAACACGCGGCCAGCCCACGGTTATCCTAGCGAAGACCATTAAGGGCTATGGCATGGGAGAAGCAGGCCAAGCACAGAATATCACGCACCAACAGAAGAAAATGCCAGTTGAAGCGCTCAAAAAATTCCGCGACCGCTTTAATCTGCCGATTACCGATCAAGATATTGAAAATGTCCCGTATTTAAAATTTGAAGAAGGCTCTAAAGAACTCACCTATATGCGCGCACGCCGCGAAGCTTTGGGAGGGTATTTGCCTGCCAGACGTCGCAGTGCTGCTTCGCTTGAGATTCCTGCCTTGTCTGCTTTTGGTGCGCAGCTTAAAAGCACCACAGAAGGGCGAGAAATTTCCACTACGATGGCTTTTGTACGCATCTTGGGTACGCTACTCAAAGATAAGGTATTAGGTCAGCGTATCGTTCCTATCGTGCCGGATGAATCCCGCACTTTTGGGATGGAAGGGCTGTTTCGCCAAATTGGAATTTGGAATCAAGACGGGCAAAAATACGTGCCGCAAGATTCTGAACAGCTCATGTTTTATAAAGAAACAGAAACGGGGCAGATTCTTCAAGAAGGTATTAATGAAGCGGGTGGAATGTGTGACTGGATTGCGGCTGCAACCGCGTATTCCACGCATGGCGAGCCTATGATCCCGTTTTATATTTTTTACTCGATGTTTGGTTTTCAGCGTATTGGCGATTTGGCTTGGGCTGCTGCCGATATGCGCTCACGTGGCTTTTTGCTGGGCGCTACAGCTGGGCGCACCACGCTCAATGGAGAAGGCTTACAGCATGAAGATGGACATTCGCATCTAATCTCTGCCTGCATTCCGAACTGCGTCAGTTATGATCCAACCTTTGCTTACGAAGTGGCAGTCATTGTGCGTGAAGGGCTGCGCCGTATGGTGCAAGAGCAAGAAGATGTGTATTACTACATCACCCTGATGAATGAAAATTATGCACATCCGGCGTTGCCAGAAGGCAGCAGTGTGGAGAGCGATATTCTAAAAGGGATGTATCTCTTCAAAAAAGGGCAGGGCGATGCCGATCAAAAAAACAGTGTGAAGCAGGCTAAACAGGGTGCACACGTACAGTTGCTTGGGTCAGGTACTATCTTTAATGAAGTGATTGCCGCTGCACAGCTTCTTGCTGATGATTGGGGCGTAACGGCTGATTTATGGAGCTGTCCAAGCTTTACTGAGCTAGCACGCGAAGGCAATGCCGTAGCACGTCATAATCTGCTGAACCCAAGCGATAAACCACAGCATTCCCATGTTCAAACGTTGTTAGCGCCAACTACAGGGCCTATTATTGCCGCGACCGATTACATGCGTACTTTTGCTGAGCAAATTCGCGCGTTTGTTCCCCGGCGTTATGTGGTGCTAGGTACAGATGGTTTTGGTCGCTCCGATACGCGCGCCAAACTACGCCATTTCTTTGAAGTGGACCGCCATTGGATTACCGTAGCGGCGCTCAATGCCTTAGCAGAAGAGGGCACGTTAAAACGGGATGTGGTTGCACAAGCCCTAACGCGTTATCAATTGGATGCCAATAAACCGAATCCAATGACGATCTAAATGGTCGCCATGCGACTCTACCTGTGAGGACACGCCATAAGGTGGGCCTGAGGTACTTTTCACCTTTTTAAAAGAATAAACCCTGCGATGAGCCAAACGATTGAAATCAAAGTGCCGGATATTGGCGATTACCAGAATGTACCTGTCATTGATGTGCTAGTTGCTCCAGGCGATACCGTTTCGATGGACCAGTCTTTGGTTACACTGGAGTCTGACAAAGCCACGATTGATATCCCCAGCCCTTTTGCAGGGGTTATTCGGCAGATCAGTGTGAAGTCAGGAGACCCGGTATCAGAAGGCTCAGTCATTGCCTTAATTGAGATGGTGCAAGCCGGTGAGGCGACCGCGGCAGCAACACAAGCAGCTCTTGAACAGCCTGTAGCGGCTCAAAAAATGGCACAGCAAGCTTCAACTGCTCCTGGCCATGCAGATGCACAGTCAAAACCCTCTGCTGCACCAGAGCAAGCCTCTTCTCAGCCTGTGGCCAGTCAGACGATAGAAGTCAAAATACCGGATATTGGCGATTACAAAAATGTACCTGTTATCGATGTCTTAGTTGCCTTGGGCGATACCGTGACAGCTGATCAGTCTATAGTCACGCTAGAGTCTGACAAAGCCACGATTGACATCCCCAGCCCTTTTGCGGGGGTTATCCGGCAAATCAGTGTAAAGGCAGGCGACCCGGTATCAGAAGGTTCCCTGGTTGCTTTACTCGAAATAGTACAGGCCGTTAGCGCATCGTCAGAAAGCGCACAGCCGACCGTTGAGCAAGGTGCTGCAAGCGATGCTTCAAAAGCCGCCTCTGCATCCAGTAGTCCTGCTTCTACTGCATCCTCGTCCAATACGGCAAACGAAGCGCGCCAAGCTATACCATCGGCTCAAGAAAAAACCCCCGACCTCCATAGCGCATCCGATACAGCTGAGCGCACCGGCCCTACTAAGCATGCAAGTCCTTCTATACGCAAATTTGCTAGAGAACTTGGTGTAGACATAACCCGTGTTATTGGCACAGGGCCAACAGGGCGTATACAGCGTGAAGATGTGGTGAATTACACCAAGCAGATAATGCGCACCGCACAAGAGCCAGGTGCAGCAGCTGCTGCTAGCGCATCGGGAGGGGAGTTAGGACTCTTGCCTTGGCCTAAAATAGATTTTTCAAAATGGGGTAAGGTCGAAGCCAAACCATTGTCACGCATTAAGAAGCTCTCAGGCGCCAATTTGCATCGCAATTGGGTCATGATTCCCCATGTGACCAATCAAGATGAAGCCGATATTACCGAGCTAGAAGCCTTCCGCATCCAGCTAAACAAAGAGCATCAAAAAACCGGCCAAAAAGCCACCCTACTCGCATTCCTACTAAAGGCCTGTGTAGCCGCACTCAAAGCCTTCCCAGACTTTAATACCAGCCTAGACGGCGATACACTGGTCTACAAGCAGTATTACAACTTGGGCTTTGCTGCGGATACGCCAAATGGGCTAGTAGTGCCTGTTATTAAAGATGCAGATCAAAAAGGCGTATTGCAACTGGCACAAGAAACCGCTGAACTAGCTGCTCTAGCGCGTACGGGTAAACTCAAACCTGACCAAATGCAAGGAAGCTGTTTTTCTATCTCTTCATTGGGAGGGATAGGTGGAACCGGATTCACGCCTATTATCAATGCCCCTGAAGTGGCTATTCTTGGTGTAAGCCGTGGCGCTCTACGCGCTGTATGGGATGCGCAGCAGAAGCAATTTGTTCCGCGCTTAATGGTGCCTCTCTCTTTATCCTATGACCATCGGGTTATTGATGGTGCGCAAGCTGCGCGCTTTAATGCTTATTTGGTTGGATTATTGGGTGATTTCCGTCGGGTATTGCTGTAATTAAAGGCAAGTGGTGCGCATGTTGGGGTTCGTACCTCACCACCAACCTACATTGACGCGTAGGTTGGCGGTGACGAAGGAACCCCAACATGCATACCACAGTCTTTTGAATAACAGTCAATAACTTTTCACTAAACAGGCGCTAAAGCATATGATTGGCCGCATTGCAGGTACGGTGCTTGAAAAAAACCCTCCTCATATACTCATTGACTGTAATGGGGTAGGGTATGAAATTTTGGTACCTATGAGCACCTTTTATAGGCTACCCGCATTAGGCGAAAGGGCGGTATTACTCACTCACCTTATCGTTCGGGAAGATGCCCATCTGCTTTACGGATTTGATAATGCCGAAGAACGCGCCACGTTCGTCAAAATATTAAAAGTCAACGGTATTGGCGCGCGTACAGCCTTGGCTATTTTGTCTGGACTTAGCGTGAGTGAATTGGCGCAGGCGGTGGTATTACAAGAAACAGCGCGCTTAACCCGCATTCCAGGAATAGGCAAAAAAACAGCCGAGCGTCTTTTGCTCGAACTCAAAGGCAAATTGCAAGAAGAACAAGCCCATGCGATGACTGGCATTACCAGTAATCACACCAACGATATTTTTGAAGCATTACTGGCCTTGGGGTATTCAGACAAAGAAGCGCTCAAAACGACGCGCGACTTACCTGACGGTGTATCCGTATCCGAAGGCATCAAACTAGCCCTCAAAACACTCCTCAAATGATAGAAACTGACTCACTCAATAGCACGCGCTTCATTACCCCTGCCCCTATTTCTTCGCAGGAAGTGGTATTTGAGAACGCGCTGCGCCCACGCCAATTGAGTGACTACATTGGTCAGAAAAAAGTATGTGAGCAGCTCGAGATTTTTATCGAAGCAGCGCAAAAGCGCGGTGAAGCACTGGATCACGTGTTGCTGTTTGGCCCACCCGGCCTGGGGAAAACCACCCTTGCCCATATTATTGCGCGTGAAATGGGCGTGAATTTACGCCAAACGTCAGGACCCATTTTGGAGCGTGCAGGTGACTTAGCTGCACTATTAACGAATCTAGATGCACACGATGTACTCTTTATCGACGAGATACACCGTTTATCTCCTGTCATTGAAGAAGTCTTATATCCCGCATTAGAAGATTATCAAATCGATATTCTGATAGGCGAGGGCCCCTCCGCGCGCAGCGTTAAATTAGACCTTAAACCCTTCACCCTCATTGGCGCCACTACGCGAGCAGGAATGCTAACCAATCCTTTACGGGATCGCTTTGGCATTGTGTCTAGACTCGAGTTCTACAACGTAGAAGATCTAGCCACCATCATCCGGCGCTCTGCCAACCTCTTAAAAACCTCCATTGACCAAAAAGGCACACTGGAAATTGCAAAACGCTCGCGCGGCACCCCCCGTATTGCCAACCGCCTACTGCGACGAGTCAGAGACTACGCACAAGTCAAAGCGCCAGGAGAGCCTATTACTTCAGACATTGCGAACGCAGCACTGACCTTACTAGATGTAGATTCCGCCGGCTTTGATTTGATGGACCGTAAATTCCTTGAAGCCATCGTCCATAAATTTAACGGAGGCCCTGTAGGTATCGATAATATCGCTGCAGCGATTGGTGAAGAACGTGACACGATTGAAGATGTGCTCGAACCCTATTTAATACAACAAGGTTTTTTACAACGCACCGCGAGGGGGAGGGTAGCCACTCCTCAGACCTATCTGCATCTTGGGGTGGAGATGGGTTCTTAAAAAAGTAGAAAATTTAAGAATCACTGATGTTATGTAGGTATTCAAGAAGCCAGTGGTATGCATGTTTGGGAACGTTGTCCACCACCAACCTACCATTCTTTGCTTTTCTTGTGGTTGCTAGAGTTTGATAGAACCCTTT
>JASSUF010000083.1:0-10950 GCA_031963365.1 Mycoavidus cysteinexigens | reverse complement strand
TAGGAGGATCTTTTAATTACCCCTCTTCGTAAAGGTGGGGGCGTCGCTCGCTTACTTTTAAGGAGTGTATGAGGTATTTCATAAAGGTCAAACGATTCTAACCTCGTTAAGGAGGTCGGGGTGGCGTTCCAGTAACTTAAACAACTTTACTAAAAACAGTGGCGGCTTTGTTTTGCCGTTGAAATTGTCCAATCAACTCGCTGTAGCGATCGCCCTGCGTGCGGTTTAAAACAACCTCTCCGCATGCAGGGCAGAAATCGCCCGTTATTTCTGGAATAGTGGTTGATTCACTCTTGTAGGTGTAGGGTATGTCGCGCGTGTCGTGAATCAGCTCCGCCGCGCCGCAGCATGGACATTTCATTGTCACAACTCCTTGAAGGAAACAATCAAAACATCATCAATAACGGTTAGCTTCAGGTACACCTCATCGCCGCCATTGAATGACCTGTTTTTTCTGAGTAGGGTCAATTATCAAGGGTGGACTGCTTGATTTGCGCATGCATCGCATCAGGCGCTAAATCAATTCCGTTTGGCCAGGTGACCGCGCCATGCTCAATAAAGACCCGTTCAAATAATGTCGGATCAGTCAGTGCCGCGAATACGCCTGCATCGGGAGCATGTAACTGACGGGACAGATCGATGAGGCCTTGTGTGCCATCGACGAAACGCACGCACAGCCTGAAATGCGGCAGCGCCTGGACAAAGATTACACGCCAAGGCATGCGTGGTTGGACCGGGGGGGTTATGGAAGTGGCTGAATTTTCTTGGGTACTTGATTGTGTTTGCATAGTTGCCAATCCTCCATCAATTCGGCACGGTGTTCCTGCGCCCATTCGAGCACAAGCGCCAATGCGCGGCGCGGCATATGCCCCTCCACTACCTCCAATGTGCGGATGTCGATCAGTGCTTCGTACTCGGCATATAGTGCATGGAAATGCGGCGGCGCGTGGTCATTCCAAAACATCTGAATCAAGATGCCATAGAAAGTGGAGATAGTGGGCATAAAATCGTTAAAAAAACTGTTGTCAATGATCTGTATTTTGCAATACCTTTTCACAAATTGCGAGTCCTTGTGACGAAGGTATAAGCAATGAGATGGATGCTCCCGTGCGACGCGAAGTATTACTATGATCACTGTAAAGATTCGTAAACAAGGCGGTGCAGCTGTGATGACGATTCCTGCTACTGTGCTAAAAACGCTTAATATTGAAGCTGGCTCTAAATTAGAGCTTGATGTTGTTGAAGGTGCCTTTACTGCCAGACCCGCTTCTAAACATATGCGTGAACGTTACTCATTAAACGAGTTGCTAACAGGGGTCACGTCAGAAAAAATGGAAATATTAAACGAGCAAATTCAATGGGCACGTGAGGGCAGATCTGTGGGGCGTGAATGTCTATGATTCGACGCAAAATTGCACATCCTGGAGATGTTTACTGGATCGATCCGAATCCGGTTGCCGGGCGAGAAATGAAAGATAGGCACCGTTTCGTTGTTATCACTCCGCCAGAAATTAATATGCTTGGAGTGGCGATGACGATGCCTATTACCAGCGGCGGACAATTTGCTCGCAATAATGGTTTAACTGTTGTCATTACAGGGCATGACACAAACGGCGTTGCTGTATGCAATCATGTTAGGTCATTTGATCTCAATGCCCGTGAAAAAGCAGGAACAGCTCGCTACGTTGAGACACTCGATGAAGTAACCACCAATGAAATTGTCTCACGGGTTTTGAGCATCATTGACCCAGAAATCGTTTGATTTGACAAAAGGATGTTGTCAGAGCTGGTCTCGATTACTTATATTTTCATCCCCAAATGAATTTTTATCACTTTCTCAAGGCTTTTCATTTCTCGCGACGATACCGCCTCTAACATTGAGCTTAAGCGTTTTTTATCCACGGTGGTTAATTGATCTGCCATTGCTTTGCTTGGTTTTCCTACTAGAGTAACCAATGATTCACTAGGGTATAACCGCCCTGTATTACTCGTTAGTGGCACCACCTGCACACGATTCATCACCGCATTAGCGGCATCATTACTGATGATGACCGCAGGGCGAGTTTTGCGAATTTCCCCACCAAAAGCAGGCTCAAAATTAACCCACCAAACTTCACCTCTTTTCATGGAACCGCATCTCCAATGAGCGCATTACACCATTCCAAAGCATCCTGCTCACGTTGTGTATCAGCGGCCATTTCACGATAAGCTGCAGCGAGTTCCGCGGGTTGATTCTGCGCGAGATAAGGTTTAGCCAGATTTTCCAGAAACTGACTTATTTTTCCGCGTCCAATAACACGTACCAAGCCATCATATACAGCTTCATCAAGGGTAATAGACATGCGCTTGTGCATCATTTCCTCCACATAGAATATACGCATAAACATGCGCATATTCTATGCTCTTTCTAGCCACTATAGCAAATATCGCCAAATGGCAGCTTTGCTCCAACGAGGCCTTTAACGCCTTCTCGTCGCAAAGCCTGTGTGGATCATCTAATTATGAGGCACGGTTTATTACCATAGTCGCCCGTTTCCCCTGCAATTGTGACTATATCGCCACGATTCAAGCTACTCATCCTTTTCCATCTGCAACTGATTCAATTTCAAAGATAAAACGCCGAGCAGCCACTTCTCCCAGGCTAAACAAATACTCCATCGTCGCTAGTGAGAGCAGGAGGTCTTCTTCTGAGGCACCGCTAGCTATATCTTGATGGTTACGTGCTAGTTTGCAGAGCGTTCCTAGCCCTCCAATAATTTTAGAGGCATCTTCTAGGTATTCGACAATAGCGGTGAGCCCTGCATTTTTTGCCGCAGCATGTATTTTTTCATCCAAAATATTGCGTTCAAACTCAAGAAAAATAGCACGCGACTGTTTAAGTGTTCTATGATTGATATTAGCCATCATTCACCTCTCCTATGGGTGGGTTATGGTTAGGCTCTGCATGGTGTTTGCGCACTGTGTAGAGCCGCTCTTTTTTTAAGGTACTGTCTTTTAAGTCGCTGGTTGGGCTCCACAACCTCTTCTTAATTAGAGATTTTTTATAACAGCCTTATCATCAAGATAAAGGCCGCATAATTTATTGAATGGGTTCAGATTTATCTTGGCTAAACTGTTCTCGTTTTACCTTTCCCGGTGCGCCAAAAGCAAAATCCTCAACAATAAAGCTATATCCATACACATCTTCACCAGTCGTTTTGTCGGTGTAATGATTATTTTCTATGCGATAAGTAATAATTAACTGATCACCTTTCAATGCATGTTTAGCAATCGCTTCGCCTTTTTGCTTAAAAGCAGTGAACGGAATCCAAACAGGCCGTTCACGGATCTCTCCGGATTCTTTATCTTTTCCAGCATATTCATTAGATATTAATGTAAATTTACAAATAGCGCATTCATTACTGTTTGTAAAAGCTGGGGCTTTAGCGAGGTTGCCGACAAAAATATTTTTTTGCATGATGCATTTTCCTTTTAATTAAAGTAAAAAATGGTTTTTATCAAAAATTCAGATAGGCATATGATACATAACGTGTGCTAAATAGCTTAGAAAATTCCTTACTATAAAAATTAAAATTTATTTATAATGCTCAATGTCATTTCAATTAGTCGAAGTGTGAGCGCTGTCTTCATCCAGGAGGCATAAACTGGATTCCGCAACCGGCATCCAATGTGAATTCTTATCAAGAAAGTAGCGGGCACCGCACGCATAAAGCGAGCAATCGAAATACGGGTAGTAAATGCCTGTGACACGGCGACAGAAAGTGACACCGTATTCGTTCTTGTAGATGACCACGTCACCCACCTTGAATTTAAGTGGCTTCCCGTTTTCAGGTGCAAATGGCTTTTTCAAGTCATGCTGCTCGATGATTTCTTTAACCCATTCGTGATGGCTGCTCATTACTTTCTCCACTAATCAATTAAATGCTTTTAAATCTGACCGGGTTCCTAGATTCAGAGTCCCGCTGTAAACGTTTTTATTAAGATGTGAGTACGTATTTATCTGCCTTGCCGCCGTTTTCCTGAGTTCTTCGTCCCGCGAACAGGAATAGCCGCCCCTCTGCACAAAGCAAGGGAGAAACCGGAGGCCGCATGCGGAGCGCAGCCATCGGCGAGCACCGAACGGGTGAGGATTTCAGCCCCGCATAGCGGGGCGGCCCTTGCTTTGTGCAGAGGGGCGGCTATGGTCGCGGATAAGGACGAAGAGCTCAGGAAAATGGAGGGAAGGCCTGCACTGGCACGAGATAAAAAGCAGCGCGGCGAGCGCCTATCTGGAGGTCCGATAGGGCCGGAGGCTGATTGGGTTTTTGAAGCGCTTTTTTTTATGAATGGAAGTCAGAATAGGCAATAAGTGTCTCGTTCTCACGGGTTTGATGCCACTCTTGCGAGTAGATTACATTGTCCAAGCGGCTTCACACAGGGTCATTACCAACTCTGCATGCGCTGGTAGGCTACGACTGACGGAACAGTCGGTTTCGCTACCGTCTTACTGACCGGCGAAACAATCATTTACGCAGCCTCGCATCGCACTCCTTCTATAGTAATCAGTATCAACGCACCATTACGCTGGCCAAGATGCCCAAAAAGAGTAAGTAGTGTGTTTTTTTACTAAAAAATAAGGTCGACACCTTGGTTGTTATGCCACTTCTCAATATTGAACTATCGCTTTTGAACTATCGCTTAATTTCTTCTACACTTTTGGCATAACGTTTATCGTTATTTCTAGATCGTTGTTCGCGCTTCGATTCTGCTCTACTCAAAGCAAGAGTATCTTCCAGCCAGGAAAATCTCGTTTCCTAGCTCCGTTATGTATAGCTTACTTCCATATGGCATAACCTTCTTTACCCTGGGTTTTTTACAGCGGTCTTATATTTTCTTTTTAAGAATCAAAAGCTGCCTATTTCTTACGCTTTGATTTCTTCAATTTTTTTATCTATCCACTAAAAATTAAACTATATAGGTTCAGTTTTAAACCTTAGTCAGCGAATTTTCTTAACCTATATCTTAATAAGAAGGATTGTTAGTAATCCATCCTACCAGGCTATTTAAACGTATCAAAACCGTGAGGCATAAAACTAGACTTAAAAATCGAATACCAATTTACTTTTCTGACCGGAGATCACGATGCGAATCTGTTTACGGCAAATGGGATTGTGCGTGCTTATTTTTACCTAGACGTCGATAGCCACAGCCTTTGATTTACAGGGTACTTTTTTGAACAAGCTGCAAGCAATATGGGATAGATGCCAAGCTTGTATATGCAGTTCACTCTTTAAAAAAGGAGAGGATATGTTGTATGGAGAGGTGGTTAGGCAATGGGATTATCGAGCAATGCATATTGGAGAAGAAGCAATAAATGCCCATCTCTACCAGTTTGATTTAAGTGTGTGGAAGTTTCTCAAAGACCTATGCCACTTAAACCCGACTAAAGCAGCATGTCAATTTCGACTTAGCGAGCATATGGTGTCGTGTATTACACGGACTGAGATAGAAACTTTGAAGCTGCTTGCGTCAGGCGTGTGTCTGTCGCTTAAGCTAGATACAGAGGATGAGGTCATTCTTCGTAGACTCGCGCAGTCTGATGATGCTCTAAGCCATATACATCAAGAGGCCCCGTTACTTCATACAGCCTATTGGTTACTTTTACATCAGACTGCTCATCAAGATATCGCTATAGCCACGGTAAGTTTTGGGATTTCAAAGCAGCTTGCGCATGCTATTGCGAAAGCAAGCTACAACCAATTACTCGACCTTGCTTATACGGAAAAAGCGCATTTTTCGTTACGCTGTTCCGATACCATCATTGAAGAAATTATGAGAGGAAAACATCTCACCTACCTACTTCTCAAAAGGGCCCAGCAATCTTTCGGAGATATTAGAAAATAAGCTATGTATAGGCATATAGATGAAAAAATCTTCTCAAATAGAAAAAAAAGCGATAAACGGTGGGCCAAGCCGCTTGGGTAAATGGATAACAGCCCGGCATATGGTACTAGCAGGATATGTAACGCCCATCGCACTTGCACAGACAAAGTTGACTTACAAAAGATTGCGGCGACTCTATGAAGAACTGGAATCTGAAGGCTATGTGCTAAAGCGCAAATCGCGTGCATTACGGGGAAGCTCCTCCTTAATCAGCAGCCATACCTCCAGGATTCAGGCATCGATTTTGATGCAGCTGTATATCAGTCTGCGGGAGGAATCGACGGACTGCTCGATTAATCTCCAAGCGCTCACTCAAGCATACGGTAGGTACTATGTTATGCGAAAGGAACTGCATGGTATGACAGGAGCAAAATGGTTGCCTCTGGATATTACAGATGCGTGGTGTCTTGCCACAGAGATGCACAATGAAGAAGCACAGATTAGAAAATGCAGCGTATGCAAGTGCGCCTATTTCACTTCTCGTCATCAAAGAACGTTTCTTGATTGCCCTTTCTGCCGCAAACTAAAGCCAAATCGCAGAAAGTCAACATTAGAATGAAGCACGCTCTCATGCCTACCCATCGTCGAGAAACAGTATGTGGAGTGAAAAGGAAAGCCGTGGTAGACACCACTTTTGATTGGGCGCTTTTATGCGAAAAGGATAATCAAGCGTTGCGTGCTGAAATAGCAAATGCCGACTACGTGCAATGTAATAGTTCCAACTTGATCGGACAGTACAGCCTTGCCAAAGGTTGGGTTATCCCAGTGAAAGCTGGACAGTGATATCACGAATTTGCTCTCGCTTAACTCCCAGAAACTCAATACTTGCTCTTTACCCATGCCTGAGAGCGTAAGACACGCACTAGGAAATATCACCGCGAACACGCAACCCCCTTGCTAAATTCAGAGGGTTGGGAAATATTAATACACTTGATATTTTGTATCCATACGGATAATATAGAGGATATGAACAAACTGCTTCGCACAGTGGAATTTAATACCTGGCTTACCAAACTTAAAGACAAAATTGGCAAAGCTCGTATCATTCAACGGTTAGATGCTGTTACTGAAGGGCATTTTGGTGATTATGTTGCTGTAGGCAACGGTGTTTTTGAAATGCGCGTGCACGTTGGACCAGGTTATCGGGTGTACTACATGCGTAGCGGCAAAAAGGTATATCTCCTCCTTATAGGAGGAGATAAGTCTAGCCAACCACGCGATATCAAGCAGGCCATCAAAATGGCTAAGACGCTCAAAAAGGAATGAATCATGACCATTGAAATAGCCCCTTTCGACCCAGCAGAGTATCTTGATGATGCCCAGACACAAACGGAATACCTCAACGCAGCGCTTGAAGATCCCAATCCCAACATGCTTTTAATAGCGCTTAAAAATATTGCCCGTGCACGCGGCATGGCGCAAGTAGCAGAGAGTGCTAATCTTGGGCGCGAAAGCCTTTATAAAGCCCTAACAGATGGTGCAAAGCCCCGTTATGACACCATACTTAAGCTTATTCATGCATTAGGACTGAAATTGCAGGCCCAATCTATTGCTTAAATTACCGCAAACGCGCACCCCTCTGCTAAATTCAGAGGGTTGCGAGTAATTTGGTCCGCCGCAATATTCGGAACTATTACATATTAATGTACCGTCACCTTGCCACAGCAGTCTTCATATTTTTTTCCTGATCCACAACAGCACTGAACATACGTTTTAGTTTCTAAGGAAAGTGAATGGTCCTTATTTGCTGCATCGGGACTGCGCATAGCTTTCAATCGATGAGGCGCAAAATACTGATAAATTAGTGGAACACTTATTATTAATTGTGCAATAAATGCTTCTCGTTTTTTGGGGTTACTCAATTCTTCATGCGAGCGCAAGGTAGGATCATCGTGGTGTTCGTAGGCTAAAACAAAAATAGGAACTAATACACCGGAGTCTTCCTCGCTCTCAAGTAATGTCTCCCACCCCAAACGGCTTAATTCCATTCCCCGTAAAAACCCCATCGCCCAATCATTACCGCAAATCTTACCTTCCTCATTTTCGATAAATAGTGGCAAAAAAATATCGCTGGTTTCCAAGCTATGGACAACATGCTTCCAATGGCCTTTGATTAACCGCATGAATTTTTGAGCTTCTTGATCATCACTAAAAATTTTTTCTGCTGTCATTTCTCCGCCCCATAGCTCAGGCAGATATTCGTATACGTTTATAAGATGAGGCGCGCAGACCAAAGCTGCAAAGAAACCATCTAGTGCTTCTATGTTCATTGCGCGTGGAGCGTCGAAACGCTCCATGATGGCATGGAGCCATTCATACTCTGCTTCAGTTAAATGGGGAGAAGTCGTCATAAATTCAATGTGGGGAAAAGCACTTTCATGTATTTAGGTACAGGCTAATACAAGAAGAATAAAAAATCTTGGCATGCAGAGAGATGCTCAGCCTATAAGGTGAAATAAAAACAATCTAATTGGCCAAATTGGATACAAGCATCGCTCTAAATTTAAAAATAGCGCACTACACTACGAATACACAAAAAGCGGTGTGTGTGATGGTGAAAAAAATTATGCGATAGCTTCGTGTTGTATAGGGTTGTGTTAATCAAATGCCTCCAGTCACACACTGATAAAAGATTGGTGGAGAAAAAAGGTATGGAAGAAATGTTTAGAGACAAAGAAAACATTACACCAAATCCCATGCTATTACCTAGGTTCTTAGATGCAGAGCAAGCTGCTGATGAGTTGCATATGCATGTTAATACCGTTAGATCACAAGCAGCGAGTGGTAAGTTGCCTGCGGCTAAACCTGGAAAATGTTGGGTGTTTATTGATGTTGATTTACGTGAATGGATACGTGCACAATATAAGTGCGCTGTCTCTATAGATAAGGAGAAAGTATGTCACTCTATAGAAGACCAGATAGCAAATATTGGTGGGCTATTATCACGCTCCCAGACGGCGGAACGTTACGCTTCTCTACTAAAACTGCCGACCGTAAAGCAGCCAAAGAATGGGGAGATAAAAAACAACACGAAGCGTGGCAGCAACGGCGCTTAGGCATTAAACCCAAGTATTCATGGGATGCGGCAGTAGTAAAGTGGTGCGAAGAGGCTACCAAGAAGACTCTCCATGAAGACGTGTCTAAGTTTCGATGGCTAAATGCGTATTTGGGCGGCGTTTTTCTTGCAGATATTACCAAAGCAAAAATTGAGCAAATTGCTAGGATAAAAAAGCAAGAAGCATCACCGTCAACGGCGAATCGCTATTTGGCATTGATTCGGTCTGTTTTACGACGAGCGATGTTTGAGTGGGAATGGACTGATCGAGTTCCTAAGGTCAAGCTCTATCCTGAGCCAAAACGCCGAGTACGTTTTTTGACGGTGGAGCAAGCAAAAGCGTTATTGAGGCGTTTACCTCATCATCAGCGTGTTGTAGCGATGTTTGCACTCGCAACAGGCTTACGTCAGCGTAATGTTCTGGACCTTCAGTGGGAACAAATTAATCTGGAGGAACGTTCTGCTTGGGTTCATCCAGACCAAGCTAAGGGAGGTGAGGGAATACCTATGCCACTCAACGAGATAGCTCTGTCTATATTAGATAGTCAAAGAGGCAAGCATTCTAAATGCGTTTTTACGTATAACGGCCAGTCTATTGGACAAATCAATACTTGCGCATGGCGCAAAGCATTGGTTGACGTGGGTATTACCAATTTCCGCTGGCATGATTTACGGCATACCTGGGCGACTTGGTTAGCCATGAAAGGCACCACGCTTTCTGAATTACAGGAACTTGGGGGATGGAAGTCTGCCTCAATGGTGAGACGTTACGCACATTTTTCTGCGCGCCATCTGGCTCTTGCATCGGCTAGGCTCAATGGGATGTTGGATGCCGCATAAGTGAGGGTAAAGGGATTCTATTCACGTTTCTTTCACGTTTGCATTTATACAAAAAACATGAAATCGCGCAAACCCTTGCGGTACTTGGTGGGTCGTGAGCGGCTCGAACGCTCGACCTACGGATTAAGAGTCCGCTGCTCTACCAACTGAGCTAACGACCCAAGATGGCCGCATCATATAGGTTTCGGCTTTTAGAGACAAGCTGGAAAAATCTGTGAAAGGATTTTCTTCTATTCTATTCACCTTTCTTTTTTATTAAGCCTTCATGTTTTTCCTTCCTTATTTTAGATCTCGCACTACTTTGCTTTTATTGCTGTGTGCTTTTGCTGCATGGGCGGTGTTTTTTGCTTCGCTGATGTTGGGTAGTGCGCAGATTGCTCCGGTGCAGGTGTGGTGGGCATTGCTGGGGTGTGGTGATGGGGTGTGGTGATGGGGTTGCGGTTGAGGTGGTGCAGCATTTGCGGGCTTCTCGTGCATTAGCTGGGTTTGGTAGTGGAGGGTTGTTGGCTGTAGCGGGGGTGTTATTGCAGGTGTTGCTGCGTAATCCTTTGGCGGATCCTTATATTTTAGGTGTGTCGGGAGGGGCGGCTAGTTTTGCTTTGGGGGCGATGTTGTTGGCTTTGCCCAGTGGCTCAGTGGAGTTGGCGGCGTTTTGTGGGGCGTTGGTGGCGATGTTTTTGTTGCAGGCTTTGGTGCGGCGTGCTTGGGCATTGTCATGGACTAATCCTTTGCAGAGCGCCTCTCAGTTATTGCTAACAGGGGTGGCACTATCCGCTGTGTGGGGGGCTTTGCTTATGCTTATGTTGTCTATGGCGCCTGAGCGAGCATTGCATGGGATGCTATTTTGGTTGGCAGGAGATTTGAATGGCGTGGAGCAAGCATGGCCTGCAGTAATAGTACTGTTGGTAGTGGTATTGCTGGGATGGCTGATTGCTCCTCAACTTAATGTGTTGATGCAGGGGGAAGCGCTTGCAAAGACGCAGGGGGTAGAGGTTAGTTCACTTCGATGGCGTGTGTATTGGCTAGCTGCGCTCGCAACTGCGGTGGCGGTCACAACGGTTGGGACCTTGGGGTTTGTGTGAGGTAGACTCGATTTGGTGGACGCCATGAAAGAAGAAGAAAGGCGATAAAGG
>JASSUF010000082.1:0-11064 GCA_031963365.1 Mycoavidus cysteinexigens | reverse complement strand
ATCTTAATATGCTAACCGAATGCCATTGGTTGGCGGTGAGGCACGAACCCCAACATGCGTACCGCTGCCTTTTAATTTTTGCTTTTAGATAATCGTAAGCTGATCATCAAGGACGCCATGGCGTGCATGTTGGGGTTCCGTATTTGATTCAATTCGTCACCACCAACCTACGTTTCGAAAGAAGTCTACTATAGAAAAAATTATAGAGCACTTTCTCTGCATCGCTTTTCATAATTTTGCCTTCTGTATAGATTTTACCTGTGTTCTATACTCTATATTTTAATTTTTATTCACTGCACCCAAGCGCTCATCTATGTCTGCTCCACCATCTTCTCATAGCCTGTCTACTCCTTCTGAAAATCAGGCAGCAGCTAGGCCCCACGCGCCAGATCTACGTACCGCCCAGCTACTAGCTTGGCTCACTCCCTATGCAAAGCGCTATGCGCTAGACCTGTCTACTTGCCACGCTGCATCGAGTGACGCAGGAGCACGGCGCTACTTTCGTATTCATAGCAATGCGCCTCATACCCCAAGCTTTATTGCAGTAGATGCTCCTCCTCCTGAGAAAAACCAAGCCTTCGCCAAAATTGCCATGCTGTTTTCTCAAGCAGGTATACAAGTACCCAAAGTGCTCGAATATGATTTTGAGCAAGGCTTTATGCTGCTTACAGATTTAGGTAACACCCTTTACCTTACCCATCTCATAGCGCTACAAAACACCGCTACACCCATACAAACACAGGCGCAAACAGAAGCACGCGCTCTGTATGATGCAGCGCTTAATGCGCTCATACTTTGGCAATGTGCCACCCATCCTAATATTTTGCCCGAATACGATACCGCCTTATTACGCCAAGAACTTGAGCTATTTCCCACATGGTATCTAGAACGTCATTTGGGACTGACACTAAGCCCTGCACAACGTAGTCGACTGGATACAGGCTTTACCCTTTTAATCGACACAGCACTCTCCCAGCCTCGTGTTTTCGTACACCGAGACTATATGCCACGTAATTTAATGGTGTATCCCAATGGGCCTGGCGTACTAGATTTTCAAGATGCGGTATTAGGTCCCATCACCTACGATGCCATCTCTCTCTTTCGAGATGCTTTTATCAGCTGGGATGAAGCCTTTGAGCGCGACTGCCTCCAAGGCTACTGGCAACGGGCCCAAAATGCAGGCTTACCAGTTCCAACCGATTTCCCCACTTTTTACCGCGCTCTTGAATGGATGGGTCTGCAGCGCCACTTAAAAGTATTAGGCATCTTTGCTCGCCTTTGCTACCGAGATGGCAAGGCACACTATCTACAAGATGCCCCACGCTTTTTAAAATATATTCATAAAGTCACAGCACGCTACGCAGAACTAAAAGATATTGCGCAACTCCTGCAAGAACTTTCTGTGCTGCCCACGATCAACTAATACATCTTTCCATCGCCGACAATATGACATCCTCCTCCCCTCTCACAGCCATGATATTTGCCGCCGGGCGCGGCGAACGCATGCGCCCGCTCACTGATACGTGCCCAAAACCTCTTCTCAAAGTAGCCGGCCAGCCTCTCTTAGTGTGGCAAATTAAACGGCTAGAGCGCGCAGGTTTTCGGCGGATTATCATTAATCACGCTTGGCTAGGTGAACAAATAGAAGCCGCCTTAGGCAACGGCAGCCGTTTTGGCGTAGAGCTCTTTTACTCTGCCGAGCCTCACGCATTAGAAACCGCAGGCGGCGTCGCGTACGCATTACCTCTATTGGAGCGCGCCAGTACCCACCCCATCTTCCTAGCAGTCAGCGGCGATATTTTTACCGACTACGACTACGCCCAACTTATCCCTCGTCTACACCAAATGGCACACTCTGATACGTCAAAAATGCACTTGGTTATGGTTCCTAACCCTGAATATCACAGCAGTGGTGATTTTTATCTAGAGGGTGAGCGCCTTCACGTAGAAGCTCCTACAAAAAACATCACCGCCTATACCTTTGGCAATATTGGCTTATACGACAGACGTTTATTTGAGAATTTGCGCACCCACTCCACTAAAGAACCTGCAATCTGTTCACTAAAACACTACTATCACCGCGCCATGGCACAAGGCGAAGCCAGTGGAGAGCTCTATACAGGATATTGGGAGAATATTGGAACGCCAGAACAGTTGCATGCGTTAGATACCAAGGTGGCAGCGGGTGTGTGGACAGATTTAATATAAAAAAAAGCGAAATGGCTATATGGGCCATTTCGCTTTTTTTTATATTAATTATGCCTATGCAATATTTCTTACTCTAAAATTTTCTTCTTCGCCGTCATCGGCATATCCACTATCCGCGGTAGTTTGCCTTGCTCTATTCCATTTAAGATCAGAAATGTCATACTGTTCTGCTACTGCATCTGCATATTTTTTTGCATCCTGCCTTAGGCTTTCTATCAGTCTACTACCGTTATCTTTTGTTAAATATTGAGTTTTTGACTCCGTATTTGATACGCAGTCTTCATATAACTTATGAATTCCATCATATGCTTCTTCTTGCGACTGACGCTCATCCTGCGATACTAGAGAAAATAAAGCATCCTTTTTATACGCAATACTACTTTCCCACATGTTTTTCTGGTTTTTCAATAAAGTTATACCTATCTCTGCTTGAGTAGAAAATTCTATATATTTCCTCTCTTTATCTTTGGTATAGGTTGAATATTCTTGATGTATAGATTTTTGAAGAAGGATATAAATTTCAAATACAGATTCTAGTGCCTTATCAATAAACGCATTAAGTGGAGTATATGCGCTTATAACCCAATCATACTTTTCCTTTAAATATTCTTTAGTTATTTCCCCAGAAAACACTTGAATATCATTAGAAATGATATTCCATTTTTCATTAAATTCTTCAACTTCATTAGCAATTTTTTTCAAAAATTGTTTTATTACTATTTCTGCTT
Organism: Mycoavidus cysteinexigens; assembly: GCA_031963365.1. GTDB lineage: Bacteria > Pseudomonadota > Gammaproteobacteria > Burkholderiales > Burkholderiaceae > JASSUD01. The sequence goes on along the minus strand of JASSUF010000082.1, from coordinate 8,128 downwards.
GATTAATAGATGGGCTAATTCTATTTTTTATAGCTTCTATATCATTTCTAATTTTCGAAACGGCTTCATCTTCAATGCCAAAGTCATCCTCATTCTCAGGCATAACGAAAGGCATCCAGGACTGTGAAATATCCTCAGGACTCTGAATAAATGGAGAGGCCGATCTTTTATTATTAAATTCAGCGAGTTGCGAATCCAACTCTGAGTCTACACTATTTTGTCTCTCTCTCAATTGTTGGGATACTGTTCTATAATGCAATGTATCCTGCGCATTTTTAATATTATTTTCTTCGAGAATATCTTCAAACGCTTTCAAATCTTTCATTGAAGAATCAATAAGATTATCATCAAATTCTCTTTGCGCGCCATCTACTGCTTGATAAGATGCTATCTGAGTATCTACTACTAAAGGTGCATTATTTGATGTATGCGCGCTTATTTCAGCGCTAGAGAAGAAGCTTCCCAAATCTGCTGCTGCTAGAGAAGAAAGTAAGTAATCTTTTTTATCTTTATGATTAGGAATTTGGCCAACATCATCCACTTTTTGCTTACTCTTTACCAAAGAGTGAGCATGATTTGGTAAAGAGCTATTGGCTTGCGTTGTTTCAAAATCTTCTGCGACATTTCCCAATGGCAGATCAAAAGCCACACTGGGCCTTCTAAAGCTATTCATAGCGTTAGAAGAAGAGCCATGTATAGGTGAAGTCACTCTCATAGCCCTATTAGCAGTAATTTCATACTGCTCAGGAAGTTTTTCAAATGTAACTGGATTGAACCAAGAAGAGCGTTTTGCCATTTTTGATTCGCCAGCCGTAGCTATTTTTATTTCGGTAGAGGGCCTGCTATCACGGGTTTTCAAATTAGCCAATTTCTGAGCGATATGGTCTAACCGACCTCTCATTCCTTCTGCTCTAACTAGCGCACTATTAGTATCACATAGCTGCTTTTCTAGGGATTCGGCTTCTTCTTTTAACGCATTTAAATGCTCTTTATACCCTCCCTCACCCAAAGCGCCGATAGCTGAGCCGATAAGCTCTCCCGTCACTACGGTTAACGCATAACCACTATGCGTAAAACACAGGCATACGCCAATAGCGAGTGACAATCCACCTAATACTTTAGCAGTCTTTGCTAAGGCCTCAAAACGCGCTTGCACCTCGTCACTTTCAAATAACCTAGTCTGAGCTAGTTTTTCAAATTTACTATGCAATGCCGCTATCTTTTCCTCGACTTGCACTTTTTTATCTTTTTGCTCACTAATTTGACTATCTAATATAGATTTTAAAAAATCTACGCTCATTTCTGCTAAAGGTATAGATTCAGCCAATTGATCTTTAGCGCTATTTAGCGCAAGCATACTTACATCGGAGACTGCATTGTGAGCACTAGGGCTTTGAGAAAAGTAGATGTGCATACCATTACTTCGCCTTCTACTTTCCTTCGAAGTAAGAGGAAGTTCCTGCTCATGTACTTTATCGTACAGCGCTTCAAATTTATCTATTGCATGTAAAGCTTCAGCTTCAGAATTAATGCTTTCAGGAGAGGGTACACTTTGATTATTTCTTACCATTATTTCAGAACTATTTCTGGTAGTGGTTAGTGCGCTTATCATCCTGAAAGCCTTTAAAAAAATAGAGTAAAATAATTAAAATTTAATAATAAGTTTCTAGGGAAGACTAATATAAAAAATATATACTTCAAAAAAATGTATAAACCATCTGCTCGCATAGAGCAGATAACTACAAAGTAAATACCTTACATATACTTATCAGGCAAAATAACTCTCTATGATCCAATGTGTCACAGATTCCCAATGCTTTTCTTCGCACTCCATCTTCGATGGATGCAAATTACGAATATTCTTACATTCTACTAGATCAGGAGGCATGACATCAAAAAGCGCCTGCCCATTACTCACAGGAAACACTCTAGGCTGCCGCACAGCAGTATCAAAAAGCGCTTGCCCATTACGCAAAGGGAGCTCTTGAAAATCACCCACCCAACGTGCCCTATTACTTGGAACAGGTACAATCGTACGCATAGAATTATTTCTATATTTTTAAAGTTATGGCAAACGCCGAAGCTTACTTGCAAAAAGTTAGGAAAGCAGCATGCATAACACCGAATAATCTTAATTTATCAATAAGAATAGTCTGCAGTTACGCAAACTTAGCCGCATAGTGAGTCTTTTGCTGGAGAGGGATGCTATAAAAGAGCATGAAAAATGATCGCCATAATTTCGTTTACGGATCAATCTGTTCACATTTTTTGCATAATGGCAGTAGGAAATAATTAACCATTATAAAAATAAAAATCATCCACACCATAAACAATGGGTTAGCGCCCCCCCAACAACAAGCAAATCACTCAATGCCATCTGGGATCAGACCTCCCAGCACTGACATGATCAAGAGGACCTCATTGGGATAACAATGCACGCAGGATGTCAAAAAATACTAAAACACTAAACCGTACTTGAGAGACAGGGTATGATAATGCTCTCATTTTTTGATAGGGCCCCTTCTGTCCATCCCATTTAATCTAGCTGCGCTTACGATGGCTCTGTCTGATTAAACCCAGCATTTATCTATACCCGTTATGAATATTGTTAATCTCGCTGCCTATCTCTTTGTTCCAATCTGCTCACCCGCGCAATGGCGCGAACCCATCCGCACACGCTGCAATGAACTGGGCCTGCGCGGTACTATTTTGCTAGCGCCTGAAGGTATTAATCTATTTGTAGCTGGTACGCGCGCCGCAACCGACACTTTTATACATTGGCTACGCGAAGACCCTTTATTTGCAGGTCAACTGGCGGATCTGGAATGTAAAGAAAGCCTCTCTGACAAGCAACCCTTTCGCCGGATGCTGGTCAGATTAAAAAAAGAAATCATCACCATGCATACTCCAGCCATCCAACCTGCTGGCCAGACTCGTGCACCTGCAGTCAATGCGCAGACCCTCAAAAAATGGTTGGATCGCGGACAAGATGACCATGGGCGCCCAGTCGTGATGCTAGATACGCGCAATGGATTTGAAATAGACCTCGGCACTTTCGCTGGAGCACTAGATTACCGGATCAGCAAATTCAGCGAATTCCCCGCCACCATCGAAGCACACCGCGAAGATTTCACCGATAAAACGGTGGTGTCATTCTGTACGGGTGGTATTCGTTGTGAGAAAGCAGCTTTGTATATGCAAAATATCGGCATCGAGAATGTATATCAACTCGAAGGCGGCATTCTCAAATATTTTGAAGAAGTCGGTGGTGCACACTATGAAGGCGACTGCTTTGTATTTGATCATCGCACGGCATTAAGCCAAGAACTCAAACCAACCGATACACAACAATGCTTTGGCTGCCGTGCAGTACTCACACGGCAGACGCAGGCCTCACCTCATTATGTACCTGGCAAACATTGCCCACAGTGCTATGAAAAAAGGGCAGCGGCTTAAACAATGAAAACCATTACTGCATGCGATAACCCCTTTTTTAAACGGCTCAAACAACTCGCCGGCACCGTCACCCGCGAGCGCCGGGCAGGCCAAGCGCTTGCCGAGGGGCTACATTTAGCCAGCACCTATCTCGATACGCTAGGACAACCGCTTACCTGCATTATTGCGGAGCGCGCGCTGTCCGATCATAAAATGCAGCAAAGCTTGCATCCAATCATGGCACGTATTGATCCAGCGCGTATCGTGGTGTTATCAGATGCGCTCTTCGCACAATTATCGACATTAGCGCGCGCAGCACAAGGCGGCAATGTGATCTTCCTAATTGATATCCCGGCTCCTGAATTGCCGCAGCAAATTACAAGTGACTGCATCATTCTCGATGGTGTGCAAGACGCAGGTAACGCTGGCTCTATCTTGCGCAGTGCAGCCGCCGCCGGCATTCAATATGTATTTTGCGCACCAGGCACAGCGTGTGCATGGTCTCCCAAAGTACTGCGCGCAGGGATGGGGGCGCAATTTCTACTGCATATATTTGAATGGAGGTAGACCAACTCCTGCCGCACCTTGCCGTGCCATTGGTCGTCACCGATTCGCACAACGCAACTTCAATCTACAAGCAAGATCTAACAAAACCTTTTGCCTGGATCTGGGGCAACGAAGGCGCTGGTGTCTCAGCAGCCTGGCGTGAACACGCTACACAATACGCCACCATTCCACAGCCTGGTGGAATGGAATCCATTAATGTCGCAGCTGCCGCTGCTGTTTGTTTATTCGAGCAGTGCCGCCAGCGCAACGCATAAATCCAATCAGCTAGCCTGCCATTTAAAATCATCGAGCACGAGGCGAAATCACCTGCCAGCAAAACGGTAACAATCTTGCCTTTGTTGCTTATAGTGGGGTGTCAGGGTCAAAACCGAGGGAGGTCATGAGCGGTTATTTGCAAAGAGCTTTGCTAAATTCGCTGAAGATAGGGAATCGAATAAGGCCAACAATCAGCCGTTTATTTCAAGAGCCATTTTTTCTGGCTCTTAGATATGTAGGCGCAAAATTGCGCCTAAGTACGGGGGGCTAGCATTCTGGAGCAAAAACAGCCAAAATCGTGCGATATCTTTTTATAACCTATTGATTTTAAAGGTTTTTTTGGCGGAGGCGGTAGGATTCGAACCCACGGTACGGTTGCCCGTACGGCTGATTTCAAGTCAGCTGCCTTCAACCACTCGGCCACGCCTCCTGATACGCATATTATAAAACTGAAGTATACCTAAACAGGTTCAGAATTTACTCAAAATCTATAACAAAAACGCGCAATTGCTTTTATTTGAAACAGTTTCGTATGGCAACCCATGCAAGAAGCATTGCATGAGACACTCAAACGACAATCATAAAGAAAGGCCCCTTCGGACCTTTTTAGCAATTTTGAATATATTCTAGGCTCTCATTATATCTGCCTTGCCGCTTTGCTGGCGGGTTTTTACAAGTGGTCCCGCATGGTCCCCCTGACAGGAATCGAACCTGTATCTAGCGCTTAGGAGGCACTCGTTCTATCCATTGAACTACAGGGAGGTAGAAGACTTAAGATCTATTCTTTCCAAACGAGCATGCAATTGTAAAGCGCAAGAGTATAGCAAAGAGAGCGGGGGGCGTGTTTTTGCTTTTCAATATCGATAGGTTGCGCAGCATCATTGGCTGCGCAACCCGTTTGAATATTAGAGGACGGGCTTTCTTGGCCTAGAGTAGGTAATGCTAGGATCTAATGAGCCACTTGCTGTAAGTGTATTGCCGTCTCCTGTGCCTGGACTCGCATTCGTAGACATATCATCCTTTTTATTTTGCCCTGGGTCCTGCGCGATTCCCAAAGCGACATTACATACATGTTTTAGAGTATAGCCGTCATACAAGAAGAAATCAGTCTCTCTCTCTCTCGGTTATTGTTTTTGCTTGTTTCAAAATTATTATAGTAATCTTTTATTGATAAAAATACATAGCGCATTAATTCACAATCAATAGGCTCTAATCCACTAAAATCCATCACAGGTCTATTTCTGAGCGACTTAACTTTTAATAATTCTTTAATATTCAAAGACTTCCTATAAGAATTATTTAAAAAATATTCAATACTATATTCTATATTTCTCTTAAATTTTTCTACAGCATCCAGACATACTTGACGCGCAAAATCTTTCTCTTTACTGTGCATTTTAAATACATGGTTACTGATATTTTCTTGTTCGCTCACTCCATCATAATAATGAAAATATTTTTCAAGACACTCAGCAATAGTGTCCCTATCAAATTCTTTAATTAATTTTATAAATTCTCCTTCATCAAAACCTTGAAGACTTTCATTCGAATAAGCGCGTCTTATTTTTCCCTTAGGGCTAGATATAACAAAACTTCGACTCCCATTAGAGAAACTATTATTTTTATCCAAAATTTCCGTTTCAAGTTCTTCAATTTTCATTTCAAGCTCTTCAATTTCCTCTCCAAGCTCTTTTTTTATTCTTTCAAGTTCTTTTTTATCTTTCTGAGATTCAAATATAGTATTTTTAAAATTACCTATATCCTCCTCCAACTCAGATTTATATTTCTCTAGCTTTAAAATATAATCATTCCTTCCAATATTTATATTTTTTAACTTTTCCAATTCTTTATTCAATCTGTCTATTTCTATATTTTTATTTTTATCTATATCATTCAAACATTGAATTTTTTTATCTGCATCAAGATATTTTGCTTTATTTCTATCCCTGTCCTTTTTTAGATCTTGCATCTCATTTTCGTAAAATTTTTCTAGATTAGAACTATCACTTTTTAAGGATTTATTCTCTGATTTCAGACTTAAAAATATTGCATGTTGCTCTTCAAACTGCATAAGCTTCCTAGTAATTTGTGCAATATCATCGATAAGTCTTAAATTTTCCTTTTCACTTTCCCACAATTTTTCACTTAACAAGTCTACCTTTTCTTGATTTTGAGAATTTACAGAAGGGGAAGATAGAAAATTCTCTTCATTCTCTATAAAAAACCCTGTTGGCGAATTTAAATCTAGCTGCGACTGATTATTATAATTAATATCATCTGTTTTTATATTAATGCTACTATCTTTTTTAGATCGAAAAGATGGTGCGTTGTCATTCCATTTTTCGGAAGGTAGTTTTTCTTTTTCTTCTAAATTGCCTTGTGCTAGCGCATCAATAGTGACTCCATGTATTATTTTTATAGGAAATTCACTTTCTTCAAGGTGCCCATTCGGAAGCGATGACGAGCCAGATGCATTTTTTTCACTGTGTATTATTTCATGTATGCTTCTCTGGTTAGCCTTTAATGGTTTTATAATAAATTGACCTATGTTTTTTTTAGCAGCCAGCGCATAATCATTATTATCATTTTTCACCACTATATTGCGGTTACCTGCATTAAAATCTCTTTTATATTTTTCCTGTTCTCTCGGTGAAAACTTTTTTCCAGCCTTTAATTCGGCATCCTTTTTCTCCAAGACATTCCTAAATTCCACAAATGCTTCATATAAAGCTGGAATCTGTGCAAAGGATTGCTCTGTTAATGATATATATTCTTTATATTTAATATCTCCCTCTACCCTCTCGCTATCTATAGACGCAGAAGGTTTAGGCATAACTTTGCCTATTGATGCAGAAAAATTTTCAAAGCTACGTGTATATAGGGTAGATAAAAATATTATGGATGACACTTGTGCAAGTACTGGAAGTGATTCTTTTAATATTTCTCTAGTTTTTTTATCGAATAAGGGATCATGTACATCTAGCGTATGTATTTTTTCGCTTATTTTTTGTAATTTGGATGTGGTAGCGGGTATATCTGGCTGATGTTTTTTAAGATCTGTACCAATGTCTGTTTCAAGGCGCTGTATATCTTCATGATTTTTTTTATCAAGAGGCGCTATCGGAACAAATTCTTTGCAGAGGGTGTTAATTTCTTCGCTTTTTGCTATCAAACTTGAGCCGCCTGCTTGCTTTTTCATCGCGTCGTAGCGCGTCATAAGCACTGTAAGCGTGCGCTGTTTTTGTTCAAGGCAAGCGGCCTCTTGCGTCTTTTTTTCTAGAAATAGTTGCTGCAGCTTATAGCCTGCTGCCAGCTGAATAAGCGTTTTTTCTTCTGGTGTAAATCTTTGTTCGTCTCTTCGTAATTGCACTACACATTGGCTTAACTGATTGATAGCAGCAGGTTTGCAATTATGTAACGCATTCGTTGCGTACTCCGACTTTAAAACGGCTTGGTGACGCTGTCTGTCAAACCACGAGCTAGAGTTGATTGAAGATTCGACACGCACTGGACTCATAAAAAAATCTCAAAAAATACAAAACGGCTTCCACGCTAACTGTATGGGCTGCTATTTATATAGAAAATAAACGGACGTTCCTGGCAAAAATTAAGCAGGAATCTAAGCTAAGAGTAAGATTTTTCTAAAATTCCTGTCATCGTATAGTGCAAAAAAAATCTATGAAATAGATATATGACCTGGTTTTTTTTAATTTATTAAACAGGTTGTGGTTGGTGATGGGCAATGTTCCCTAATATGCATGCCACTGCCTTCTTTAACGCCTGCTTAATAATTGCAAAGATTAGAAGTTGGAGGTGTGCATGTTGGGGTTCGTGCCTCACCACCAACCAATGGCATTCGGTTAAGCTCTGG
>JASSUF010000081.1:0-11214 GCA_031963365.1 Mycoavidus cysteinexigens | reverse complement strand
CATGCCGGGTGGTGTGGCAGGGGTGCAGCCTCAGAAGGCTGCCCCCTATGCCGATGTAATTTAAAATAATGTATCAGAATATTCTTCTTTTTATATTAATTTTGTATTTTTAATTTAATTGGAGAAAATACCATGTATAAATCATTAAATATTAATTTTGAAAATAAAAGCATATCACCTGACAAAATTAATAACGACAGTCAACCCTCTACAACGCCCAATACAGCTCATTCCACACACACATCACAAACAGCAACGCTAGAAGGGCTGCGCTCCAACACAGCAGAATCAGGGCGTAAGTTAACAAAAGGACAGCGCGTAAAGATAACTCATAACAATATAAATTTTGACGATGCAATTGTTCCAAAAATTATTACAAATCTTTCTAATCTAAATTTAAAATTAGAAGAAAATGAAGAATTTATATTCTTGCCTAACGCCATTCAAATCCCAGCACCTGAATTTATAACTTTATTAGATGAAATTAAAAAAGCAGATGAAAATAGAAACTTCCTTGAAGACAATGAGACTCGACCAACATCGAAATCAAAATATGATTACAAAAAAATCAGTTTCCAATGGAAAAAATTTTCATCATAAAATTCTTTTAGAGCTTACAAGGAGTAGCACATAAAAATTTTCAAAAAAAGCATGAAGATTTTTTATATTTCAAAAAGGAATATAAGTATGCTTAAATTTATGAAAAATGATGGATATCCAGATGATATGATCGTCCATGAGGATGAGCCCAATAAGAAAACATTCAAAGAAAATATACGCGGACTATATATGACCGTAGATAGTCTGTTATCAGACATACACCCCACATCCATTTTCAAAAAAAACACAAAAAATAATATTAGAAATCAAATAAAAATAAATGAATTATCAGAAAAATATGTTGCAGGAATGCTTGCTGAAATAGAAGAATACTTAAAATACCCAACACGACTGTATAAAAAAAACATAGAAAAAACAGAAAAAACCCTATTTGCTTTAACAGGAAAGCACTTTGAACACCAAAATTTCATAAATGAAACTCAGAAAATTGATGCAGATGCATATGAAATAAATAAAAAAATATTAGAAATACATAGAAAAATACTGGACCATATTTCTCAAGAAACAAGAGAAATAAAACATAACCCAATGAAAACTTTTTCTGATTTAGAAGAACCCAGCAAAAAAGCAGAAAAATATTTAAAACCCCTGCTAGAAGAAATAAAAAGTTGCATAAAACAATTACCAGGTATGTGATATAAGCCAGGCTAATGAAGCTCTACCCTCCCCTACAACACGCCAATAACTTTCAATCCACTTCGCAAGACGAGTCATTTTTTCTCAATAGCACCTACCTAATTTAGAAAATCTATTAAAATCGATAAGTAATAACTGATACTTGACATAGTATCTCTCTAAAAAACCAAAGTGGATGATAGCATGCTAGGAAGCCTTCGATTCATAAGCAGAAATCAATACAAAGCATCTGAAAAAAAAGATATCCGCACAAAGGGCAATATTTACGACATCGATGATTCTGAATATAAACGACCTCCACAAGGCAGAAATTTTTTCTTTAATCAATTTCCAAAAAGAAGCTCCTCAAAAGTGCCGTTGATTATTTCATACCCCATGCCATTAAAAAATGCCGAACATATAAATTTAAAACCCTCTGAACATCAATTAAACCTCAATTATCAAAAATTTTATCTACAAAACTTACAAACAGAATTGTCAGACCTCAACAAAGAACTAGCAACCCAAGAAAATATGCTACAATATCACACAAAAAGATTATATGAAATATATAAAAAAATAGCCGCTACAGAAGAAATTATATTAAATAATAAAAACCCGTACAAATCAAAAGATAAAGGCAAGAATTTCTTTCAAATAAATAAACTGTTAAATTTATACATATCCAAAGAGGATCATGACAATACAATCAAAAATCTAATTAAAAAAATACCCAATCATGCTTTAGAAAAAAAAGCATCTAAATTAAAAGAAGAAATTCCAAACCAAATAAAAATCATAGAAGATATCAAAAATAGAAAACTAGAAAAACTATATCAAATAATAGGAATAAACTCAGAAATAAATAAAATTTTCAAAGAAAATTATGAATATTATTCTAGAAGAGAAAAGTTTTTTGAATAAAAAATAAACAAAAAATCATCGCACTCAAAAAAACACAAAACTAAAAAAAGTAACGAAACCCGAACACATTGCAAAATCTAACGGAATACCGATTGCGAAGTAGCATGAGTTGTTTAAAATGAGCACATGACTACTTTTACTGAAAAACAGAGCGCCGCCCTCCTTGAGCGGCAAGACCAGAAGCTAAAACCGCCTTCGCACTATAGGGTAGTGCTTCTAGATGACGACTTCACTCCAATGGACTTTGTCGTGATGGTGATTCAACGCTACTTCCATAAAGACCTCAAGACCGCAACAGAAATCATGTTGCAAGTCCATGTCGAGGGCCGGGGGGAGTGTGGTATCTACACACGCGACATTGCTGCCACAAAGATTGAACAAGTTACCTCTAGCGCACGACAAGCGGGACATCCTTTGCAATGCACGATGGAGGAAATATGATTGCCCAAGAACTCGAAGTCAGCCTACATATGGCATTTATGGAAGCACGTCAGGCTCGCCATGAATTCATCACAGTCGAGCATCTACTGATGGCCTTGCTAGATAACCCTAGTGCTTCTGAAGCTTTGCTTGCTTGCTCAGCAAATATTGAAAACCTTCGAACTACGCTGCGCCAGTTTATCCAAAACAACACGCCCATTGTGCCTGGGTCTGATGAAGTGGATACACAGCCTACGCTTGGGTTTCAACGGGTTATTCAACGCGCGATCATGCATGTTCAGTCTTCTTCTCAAAGTAAAAAAGAAGTCACTGGAGTAAATGTACTCACAGCCATTTTTGGTGAAAAAGATTCTCATGCGGTGTACTACTTGCAACAACAAGGTATTACCCGCCTGAATGTGCTGAATTTTATTTTGCATGGCACGCCAAAAATGGAAGAAGGTGCGCAATCTAAATTGGGCGATACGCCTGCTGAAGCAGAAGTCTCTACCAAAGAAAGCACTTGGTCCGCTTTTACTCAAAATCTCAATCAACTCGCTCAAGATGGGCAAGTAGACCCACTGATTGGGCGCGAAAATGAGGTAGAGCGCGTGGTACAAGTACTGTGCCGCCGCAGAAAAAATAATCCACTCTTGGTTGGTGAAGCAGGAGTGGGTAAAACAGCCATCGCAGAAGGTTTAGCTTGGCGTATAACGCGCAAAGAAGTGCCTGAGGTATTGCGTGACGCTACCGTCTATTCCCTGGATTTGGGTGCCCTACTTGCAGGCACTAAATATCGGGGAGACTTTGAGCAAAGACTGAAAACTATATTAAAAGAGCTCAAAGAGCGTCCCCAAGCTATTTTATTTATTGACGAGATTCATACCCTTATGGGGGCGGGTGCCGCATCAGGGGGGGCACTAGATGCTTCAAATTTATTAAAACCTGCCTTGTCTTCTGGTCAGCTTCGCTGCATAGGCGCCACTACTTTTTCGGAATACCGCAACACGATCGAAAAAGATGGCGCATTTGCACGACGCTTTCAAAAGATTGATGTGAGTGAGCCCACCATTGCCCAGACTGTAGCGATTTTGCGAGGCTTGAAATCTCGGTTTGAACTACACCACGGGGTGAAATACTCTCTAGATGCCCTACAAGCCGCTGTGGAGCTCTCTGCTCGCTTTATGACAGACCGTCATTTGCCCGATAAAGCGATTGATGTGATTGATGAGGCGGGTGCGGCACAACAAATTCTGCCGAAATCTAAGCAGAAAAAAACCATAGGCAAGATTGATATTCAAAAAACCATTGCAAAAATCGTGCGTATGCCTGCACACAGTGTGTCGCAAGATGACCGCAGTAAACTCAAAACCCTGGAGCGTGATTTAAAGAATGTAATTTTTGGACAAGACCTCGCTATCGATATGCTCGCTTCAGCTATCAAAATGAGTCGAGCAGGCATTGGTCGGGTAGATAAACCTATCGGTAGCTTTTTGTTCGCGGGCCCAACAGGGGTAGGCAAAACCGAGTTGGCGCGCCAGCTGGCTTTTACTCTGGGTATTGAGCTCGTACGTTTTGATATGTCAGAGTATAAAGAAGCCCATGCAATTAGCCGGCTTATCGGAGCGCCGCCCGGTTATGTTGGATTTGAGCGGGGGGGGATGTTAACGGAGGAAATTCGCAAGAAACCACACTGCGTGCTGCTACTCGATGAGATTGAAAAAGCCCATCCTGACATCTATAACATACTGCTGCAAGTGATGGACCATGCCACACTCACTGATAATAATGCACGACAAGCTGATTTTCGCCATGTGATTTTGGTTATGACGACCAATGCAGGTGCAGAAGCTTTACAAAAATCGAAAATCGGCTTTACAGCACACGCTGAAACAGGAGACCCCACTGCAGATATCCAACGCACTTTCACGCCAGAATTTCGCAATCGCCTAGATGCCATCGTGCGCTTTAATCCGCTTAGCAAAGACATTACGCTACGTGTGGTTGATAAGTTCTTGATGAAGCTAGATGCGCAGCTGCAAGAGCAAAAAGTGGAAGTGACCTTTACCGATGCAGTTCGCCAATATTTAGCGAAAAAAGGATTTGATCCACTCATGGGCGCCCGCCCGATGGAGCGGTTAATTCAAGATTTTATTTGCAAGGCGCTGGCTGAAGAACTGCTCTTTGGAAAACTCTCACATGGTGGAAAAGCCAAAGTCGATATAGATGCAGAAGAAAAAATTCAATTGCAGTTTACAGAGGGAGACCCTCACCCCCAAGTAAAAACAGAAATTGCTGAAGTGGAGTAATCGGTGCTCAGTGCCTCTACTTTGCAGTGAATGGGCAAGTAGATAGAAGAAAAAGGCTGGAGGTAGGTAGCGTTAAGCGACCTACCTCCAGCCTTTTTTTCGCAAAGAACGGTAGGTTGGTGGTGAGGCACGAACCCCAACATGCATACCACTATCTTATTTCATTATTCAAAATAGAGATTATTTAAAATTAAGAATTCGCTTACTCCAGCGCATTTTTATACTACGCAAATATATACATTTTTTCGCTTTTGCATTAAATGAAAATTTTAGCCATTAATACAATTCGTACTTTTAAAATTTTCTATCAGCAAGGGAGTAGCCAGTGGTATCTGCAGTAGGTTTAACTACACTTTCGCAATTAGTACGCCCATATAAATATAAAAAAACTGCTGACCAAAACCTTAAAAATAGCCACGCAGCAACCTGGTCTAATTTACCTACTGAGATTAAGCTAATTATTTTAAGACTATGCTCGATAAAAATATGGACTAATATGATGTTATTAAACAAGGCAAGTTTTAGCCTGGTCAATACTATCGTATATGATCTATTTAAAATTGCTCCGGGCAAACTGGAAAAAACATCGCAAGAGTTATACCCTTTACTATTCTCAAAAGAAGCCCAAAAAGCCATAAAAACAGATTCGGTCTATCAGAAATATATGAGCAGCCCTTGTCTAGATAAAATAAAACATCTAGATTATGTAAAAATAGGAAAGCTCATTTTGTTTAGAAATAAAATGTTTGTTTTTAAAAATAAAAGTGGATGCCTACCATTAAAAGATTTGCCTAGCATCGGACTAGGCGATGCGCCCGCCCTGCCAAATATATTTTCTGATACCGCTGCGGTAGATGCAAGCATATCTGCACATCACCTTGCAGGAGTGAAGTATGTATCTAAAGAGTGGACCCATTTTATTATTAAAAATCTTCCAACACTTCACACTCAAGAACAAAAACCTACTATATCGCCTATTATTGATATACCGCCAGAAGATATATTTTTTAATATCACGGAGGCATGTGAAAACTATTTATTCTCAAGGCGACACAACTTCCCTCCAGCACATATACAAAAAAATAGAAATATTGTACTAAAAATGTTAGAAAGCAATATGTTTGTTGATGATAATCTCTATGAAGAAAAACAGCATCCTATCCTTTGGGCCATTTCAAAAAATAGAATGAATTTTTTGAAACTTTTTATTGAAAAAGGCTTTAATGTCCATGCCAAAAATAAAGAAGGCACAACAGGGTTGCATATAGCCGCCGCGAAAAATAAACTACATATTATAGAAGTATTAGTGCATGGGTTTGTGAGTGAAAAAACAGGCATAGAGATAAAAATACAATCCGAGATCAATGCATTAGATACGAAACATAATACGCCGCTGCATCACGCATCTCAACATGGTCATCTCGAAGTAGTCAGATATTTACATGAAAATGGCGCAGATATCCATGCAAAAGATATCAATAAAAATACCGCCTTACACTATGCTGCTATATATGGACATCTCGAAGTAGTTCGCTATATGCTTGAAAATAATAGTGATATAGAAGCAAAGGATATCTATAAAACTACTGCCCTGCAGTATGCAGCTCTACAGGGACATGTTGAAGTAGTCAGATATTTACATGAAAATGGCGCGGATATACAAGCGAAAGATATAGCTAACAATACTGCCCTGCATCATGCAGCTATGCAAGGGCACACTAACGTGGTCGAGTATCTACTAGAAAATAATGCGGATATATACGCAGAAAATAACTATACACATACGGCCTTATATGAGGCAGCTCGAAATGAAAATTTCAATATCATCCTACTTTTTTGTAAAAAAGGTATGAATATAGAGATACTACCTACTCCAATGCAAATCCAATTACTGCGTAAAGCAGTGATGAAAGATAATAAAGCGATCATTTCCTATCTGCATCATAGAGTAGAAGCACTATTAGAAGATAAGCATCTTAATATAATACGTAGCCAAAAAAATCGTGCACTTTTAAAAATGTCAAAAGAGAAAGGGCACCAGCAGATTACCAAGAGCTTGCAACGTAATATTAAATCGCAATTTCCCATTGGCTTAAGATGGCTGGGCAAAAGTCTGGGTAATTTTTTAACACGATGCACTATATAATATTTATCAGGGAGTAATAAGTGATACCGGTATCTGCTTCAGGCCTTACTTTGTTCGCATCTCGACCAAGCGCATCTGAACAAAAAAAATACACGGGCCCCTGTGATAGCAATACCTCCACCGTTACCTGGTCTGATTTATCTACTGAAATTCAGTTACGTATTTTAAAATTATGCTCAGTGGAAGTGTGGAGCAATATGCTATTGCTAGACAAGGCAAGTTTTAATCTGGTTCAGACTATCCTATACGATCTATTTAAAATAAATCCTAATAATCTGCAAAAACCCCTAAAGGAATGGCATCCCCTATTTTTTTCAAAACCAGCACAGAAAGCGATTAAAAAAGACGCTGTGTATAAAAAATATTTACTCAGTGAAAGCATTAAAAAAATACAATATGTAGATTATATCAAGACTGGAAAACTTATTTTATTTAGGCATACTGCACCCATTATAGGTAGAAATAAAGGCGCCTATCTAGCATTGAAAGATTTTCCCAGCTTAAGATTAGGTGATCCACTTATATTAACTAACACCTTGCATAGCACCGCCACTACACATTTAAATGCGGCAATCAAATATATAGATGGCACTCCCCATTTATCTAAAGAATGTAGTGCTTTTATTATTAAAAACCTCCCTACTTTACTTACTCAAGAAAAACCTCCAAATATAGCATCTATCCCTCATATCCCTCCAGAAAATATACGAAGTGGCCTGATATCTGCATGTAATGATTATATACACGCCATACGGAATCACTTTCCTCAAACGCATATAGATAGAAGAAGAAATATAATCATGAACATGTTGGAAACGAATATGTTTACCGACGATGACATCTATGAAGGGAAATTGCATCCTATCCTCTGGGCGGCATCCAATAATAAAATTATTTTTTTAAAAAATTTCATTCAAGCAGGTCTAAATATAAATGCACAAAATAAAAAAGGAGAAAGTGGATTACATATTGCCGCCAAGAAAAATAGATTAGATATAATAGATATTATTCTACATGGATGGGTAGATGAAAAAACCAATACGCATATAAAAACGTCTAGCCATATAGATATACAAGATAAAGAAGAAAAGACCCCTCTGTATCACGCATCCCAATATGGTCAGCTGGCAACAATAAGATATTTACACCTACTGGGAGCAGATATACAAGCAAAAGATATAAATAAAAATACCCCATTGCATTGTGCGGCTATGCATGGCCGTACAGAAATAGTCGAGTATTTATTAGAAAATGATGTGGATATATATGAAGAAAACAGCGATGGACACACGGCCTTATATTGGGCAGCCAAGAATGGGCATTTGAATACGATCGCCCTCCTGTGCAAAAAAGGCTTGGACTTAAAACAGCTACCAGAACCATTACAAATCCAGGTACTACAAAACGCCATTACAAAAAATAATGACTATGTAATTGAGCATCTAGCTGATAACGTAGAAACACTACTTGAAAGTAAAAATTTCAATGTACTACATGGCCAGAAAAATCGTGCCCTTATAAAAATAACAGCAGAGAAAGGATACCAACAAGTTGCTAATAGCCTGCAGCGCAATGTAGCAGCACAATTTCCTACTCGTTTGGGCTGGCTCGGTCAAAAAATTGGCAATTTTTTAACCCGATATGCCATTTAGAACGGTGGTTGGTGGAATTTGATAAAGCCCTTTTTATATTGGCCTCTCGGTAGGTTGGTGGTGAGGTACGAACCCCAACATGCGCACCGCTGACTCCGTAATCATCGCTTTTGACCTGCCTATGCAGGTTCCAAAAAGACAGCAAAATAGGGCGTCAGGCCGGCATTCGCCTAGCGTGTCAAGCTATATAAAAAAATATCTTTACGCCATTCAGATATGCTGTAATATTCTTACAAATATACAAGACTTATCTTAAAGACACAGATTAAATTATGTGCTAGCCATTTAAAGGAATCCCCTAATTTAGCGTCAGGCAAAGATAGTTACCCGGCCATATCTACACAGATAGTGTGCGCTCTACTCATCGTAGCAATGCATGGCTCAATGCTTTTTACATCGCCGCAAAATTGGCCACATCTGTGCCACTCCATTTAGTTGCGTTGATTTGTAAAGTGTGCACCGTCCTATTTTGAAGACATCTGACTAAAATTGCCTTTCCTTCTTCCCCAATTGGATTTTCATCGAGGGCAAGTAAGTCAATTTCTCTACCTGACAAAGCCTCTGCTAATTTTTTAATATGATTTGCATTCAGATTATTTTTGCACAATGACATATATTGAATATTAATTAATTCTTTATTATTTTTTAGAATGAGTGAAATCGCATTAATTAATTTATCTGGCCGTTTACAAAATGAGCCATCTGCAAAAATTGAAAAAGATTTTATATTTGTTTTTTTTGACAAAGCATACAGTATTTTAAAAATCATATTATATTTTATACGGCTGAAATCGATAGATATATGCTGCAGCCTTGCCAGTCTGATTTCAAGGTCACGCTGAACATTTCCATGACTCAGATTACCTCTATTCGAAAATATTTTTATACGGTCATTACAGCGCCGCATTTGATTTTCAATCCATTCTGATTTCATTACAGGATTAATCACTAACATCCTATTCACTTCAGCCAAAGATCTTCTATCAAGGAGCATGAGAGCTAGCAAACATTTTTGAGATGAACTCAATATAAGGGGCATGACTGCATATTCAAAAATCTTACCCATTAATGGCCATGGAAGCCTGCAAGGAGATTCTGGCACAGTTATTATATCTCCATATTTATCCATCACATTATGCACATATTCACCCTCTTCTTGCTCAATTTTTCTTTCAATTACTTGCTCTCTTCTCAGCAATGTTAATATATTAAATGATAATGGGGATTGATGTATACGAATCATAATATTTTTATTATTATCTTGTAAACAGAATGATATATAAATATTTATATATAATGAATCACACAACATAGGAAGCGAGTCAAAAATATACGACAAAATATACCGTTTAATTTTATTAATTTACTTCCTTACAAAATAACTGTATCCCCTATAAATTTTATAACATACATCCATGCAACCTACCTCAATACACAATAAAAATTTCACTTATTCAGCACCATCAATACATACTAATTTAAATACACAACCATCGCAGGCAGAAAGCAATAGCGCCAACCAACCAAGGACTAATCAAGATTACTTACCTGATAATATTCCACTTGATAGAAATAATGTATCAGCGATACATTATTTCACAGCAAATACAACTCAAATACATATACCACAAAAAAATCAATTAGAAATTGAAAACCCAACAAGAATTTTTGATCACGACGAATTTGAAAATGCCTTATTAATACTAAGCGCTAAACACAACCAAAAAGTAAGGTCTATATCTGATTTAACTGAAGAGACTTCAGACATGAGTAAATTTGCTTATCTACAAGAAGGAAGACGAGCAAGAGAATTTCTTGAAGAAAGAGTGAGGGCAGGTGACACTAGCGCACTATATTTAATACAAACGCTCCTTGACTATAGTAGCAAACCGGGATTCTGTCGAAACATGAGAGCAGAGGCTAGAACGGCCTACAATAATGGGGATCATGAGAGAGCGATAAAAATAACAGAAAAATTTACAGAAGTAATAATGCTGCTACGCGCAAATGGATTTGGCATCGAAAATGCTCTTAGTCTTCGCGGCCAACAATCAAACAGCCATTTAAAAGAAGGAGAAATATTTCATGACCCTGCCCCAATGTCATTCTCTATATCAAAAGATAAAGCCTTAAGCTTTGCACTTTGGGATGACGAAGACAACTGCTCTATTGGAGATGAAGACGAAATAGGCTCTATTCCAGATGAAGAAATGAGTTCTATTGCAGATGAAGAAAATATATGCACTGAACAGCCATCTATAATGTATGTTTTTGGCGCTCGAACCGCAAATATTTCTCATTTCAATGAACAGTTAGAGACAGAGGATGTTGAACTGGTAACTGAGGTTAGCATTGCCAACGACAAAGCTATTAAAGCTAAAGCTGCTGTTGAGAGTATTTGGCAGGAAGCTATTGCTACAGGCATTTATAATATTAAAGATGCGGTTATTTCTAAGCACAACGAAATTAGTACTCCTAAGAAACAAACCATAAACCATTGATATATAAAGATTTTTTATAGATTTTG
>JASSUF010000080.1:0-11273 GCA_031963365.1 Mycoavidus cysteinexigens | reverse complement strand
ATGCGCGATTCCATCCTGGGCCTTATTTGACAAGCCTGTTCATGCGGAAGCCCTGAGCGCTGAACACTCCGGACTTTACTGGATGTGGGCATTACGCTAGGATACGCCGGATGCGCATTTTATATACTCATTTCAAGGCAGGCCATGGTGGGGGCGGTGATACCTACATCCTAGCGTTAGCCGAAGCACTCGCCTCCGAACACGACATTGCTATTGCCGTGCCGGAAGGAAGTCGCATTCATCAAAGACTCTCGTCAAAATTTCCCACTTTTGCTATTACTGCTAAACCAAACTGGCGCACGCTGGTAGCATTCAAACGTTGGGTGAATCAGCAACGGCCCGATATCATCCACAGTAATACAGCGCGAGATCACCTTATAACTAAAGCGCTATCTCCCTGGCTGGATCACAAACCAAAGTGGGTATATACCCGACATAACACGCTGCCTGTTGGATGGAAAAGCGCCTTACGGTTGCGTTACCTAAGCGATGCCGTTGTTGCAGTCAGCAAATACACTTATGAGCAATTGCCTTGTACTCTTGCTCAACAAACAATGGTTAAAGTCATCCGCAACGGCGTGGATACGGATTTCTATCAACCCATTACACCAGAACAAAAATCCCGGTTGCGTGCTAAATATGGGTTCACCGATAACGATCTTGTTTTTACCTCTGTGGCAGGAACCGACCCCATAAAAAACTGGATAATGCTGGTAGAAGCCATAGCCCAGTTACCGGTTGCACTTAAAGCGCGCTGCAAAATTATCCTAGCAGGCGCTCAGCCACACTCAACACTCGTCGAACAGATTACTCAATTGCATATGACATCTCAGGTCATTTTTCCTGGCCTAATGGAAGATGTGCGAGAAATTATTGCAGTAGGTGATGTAGGCTTTGTCTTATCCAAATTAGAAGGTTTATCGTTTGCCTGTCGAGAGATGATGGCAATGGGGCTGCCTGTCATTGCCTCCAATGTCGGTGGCTTACCTGAGAACATTACCGATCGTACAGATGGCTGGATCGTGCCTGCGCACAACGTTTCGCAATTAAAACATTGTGTAGAGCATATTCTTACTTCCGCGCACTTGCCTAAAATGGCAGAACAAGCAAGGCAAAAAGCACAAGCTGAATTTAGCCAGCACCAGTTTGTTTCTGAAACGGCAGCGCTCTATCAAGCTTTTTTAAACCTCTTTTGAGCACCGCTCCAATCAAATAGGGCGTGTCCTCAATTGCCCCAAAGGGCCCATCTTCAGGGTCGTGCGGTGCAAGGTATTCGCAGTACTTAAGTACATCCGGATCCTGCGCTCCTGCTCCCCCAAATATGAACCCTTTGGGACAATTGAGGACACGCCCTAGTCTGATCGCGCAACCTCGCTTGATATTTCAACCCAGTTAACAGGATTTCAAATGCATGTAGCAATACTACCCGGGGACGGTATTGGTCCAGAGATCGTGGCGCAAGCCATTAAAGTACTCAAAGCCCTGGATATAGGACTTACCTTTGAAACGGCCCCCGTTGGTGGCGCAGCCTATGAAGCCTTTGGCGAACCACTGCCTAAAGCTACGCTTGCACTTGCACGCTCAGCCGATGCGATTTTATTTGGAGCGGTAGGCGACTGGAAATACGACACGTTACCGCGCGCACTCCGCCCTGAGCAGGCTATTTTGGGTTTACGTAAAGCGCTCTCTCTATTTGCGAACTTACGGCCTGCCTTTCTTTATCCAGAGCTCGCTGCTGCCTCCTCTCTCAAGCCGGAAATAGTAAATGGTCTCGATCTATTAATCGTGCGCGAGCTCAATGGAGATATTTATTTTGGGGAACCACGTGGGAGCCGCGTCGCAGCAGATGGACCGTTTATCGGCACGCGCGAGCACTTTGACACCATGCGCTATAGCGAGCCAGAAATACGCCGCATTGCACATATTGGCTTTCAAGCCGCGCAAAAGCGCAGAAAAAAGCTCACCAGTGTAGATAAAGCAAATGTGCTTGAAACATCCGCTCTATGGCGAGAGATAGTAAGTGCCGTAGCCAGCGAGTATCCAGATGTTGAGCTTACACATATGTACGTTGATAATGCAGCGATGCAGCTTATTCGCGCGCCACAACAACTGGATGTCATCGTAACTGGCAATTTATTCGGAGACATCCTGTCAGATGAAGCAGCGATGCTCACTGGCTCGATTGGAATGCTCCCCTCTGCCTCATTAGACATACATCAAAAAGGGCTCTATGAGCCTGCGCATGGCTCTGCCCCAGATATCGCAGGTCGTGATATAGCTAACCCGCTAGCTACCATTTTATCGGCTGCCATGATGTTACGTTATTCTTTCAAACTGGAAGACGCGGCCGCACGTATTGAAGCAGCCGTTCAAAAAACCCTAGCACAAGGCCTACGCACCGCAGATATCTGGACAACGGGCACCCAAAAAATAGGCACCGAAGCCATGGGAAATGCAGTGTTAAAAGCAATGTAGGTTGGTTGAGGCGCGAACCCCAACATGCATACCACCGGCCTTTTAAAACCTGCATAGGCATGGCAAAAGCGATGGTTACAGGCTGGTGGTGCGCATGTTGGGGTTCGTGCCTCACCACCAACCTACTGTTCTAAATTTATCTACTTATTTATTACTTTTTACCTATGAAAACCGTCGGCTTTATAGGATGGCGTGGCATGGTTGGCTCCGTCCTAATGCAGCGCATGCGCGCTGAAAATGATTTCTCCTCAATGGAGTGCATTTTTTTTAGCACCAGCCAAACGGGTGAATCCGCACCTGCCTGGGCGCGCAATGAAACCCGCCTTCAAGATGCGTATGATCTTCAAGCGCTACAAGCTTGCGATATTTTAGTGACCTGCCAAGGGGGCGCGTATACCGAAGCTATTTTTCCTAAGCTGCGCGCACAAGGATGGATGGGCTATTGGATAGATGCTGCATCGACTCTGCGTATGCAAGACGATGCGATTATCGTGCTCGACCCGGTTAATCAAAGTGTGATCGAAAAAGGGCTGGAGCAAGGCATCAAAAACTACATTGGTGGTAATTGCACAGTGAGCCTCATGCTCATGGCTTTGGGCGGACTCTTCCGCGCGGGAGCCATTGAATGGGTCAGTAGTATGACCTACCAAGCGGCATCAGGAGGGGGGGCGCGTCATATGCGCGAGCTACTTAAGCAAATGGGCACCATTCATGCCAGTGTTGCCCGTCAACTCGATGATCCTGCCAGCGCTATCCTTGATATTGATCATCAAGTCTTAGAAACCTTACAAAGCCCTCTTTTCCCAACCGATGCATTTGGGGTGCCCCTCGCTGGCTCAGTCATTCCTTGGATCGATACAGATCTTGGCAATGGAGTGTCAAAAGAAGAGTGGAAAGGCGCAGCAGAAACCAACAAAATTCTAGGCTATGGTGTAGCCGGTCAACCTGCCCCCATACCCATTGATGGCCTTTGTGTACGTATAGGCGCCATGCGCTGCCACGCCCAAGCACTCACCATTAAACTCAAACAAAACCTAGCCTTAAGCGATATTGAAACCCTGCTTGCCTCTGGCAATGATTGGGTAAAGGTTATTCCCAATACGCGCGAGCACACCGTTGCGCAACTGACTCCAGTGCAGGTCACAGGCACGCTATCGGTGCCTATAGGGCGCTTGCGCAAGATGGGAATGGGGGATGCGTATCTCTCTGCTTTCACAGTAGGCGACCAACTTTTATGGGGTGCAGCAGAGCCTTTGCGTAGAATGTTGAATAAAGTGTTAGAAGTATAAAAATACCACTCTTGAAATCCCTATGACCGGTAGGTTGGTGGTGACGAAGGAACCCCAACATGCATACCACCGACTTGTAATTATCGCTTTTGAAATCCATATGCAGGTTTTAAAAAGATCGGTGGTGCGCATGTTGGGGTTCCTTCGTCACCACCAACCTACATCACTCAATATCCTCTTGATAGCGCTGTATAAGCTGCGCCATATCTCCTTCAAACCGCTCATAGAGCGCACTCATAGCTGCGCAGCCCTGTGTTCGGCAAATTTCTTGCATCTCGCTGCACAAAAGAGCAAGTTCTGCTTCTTCGAGCACCATCAACGCCCCTTTTAGCTTATGGAGTTGGCGCACCAAAGCATTATCATCCCCTGCTGCAAACGCTTTTTGCATGGCCTGCGAATCCACCATCCAGCAATCTATAAAGATTTTTTTAAGCTCGGGGTCAACGATAGTAAACACGTTAGGAGAGGAAGGAGAAGTGGAAGAAGTACTACTCGGTGCTTCGCTTACAACAGGCAAAGCAGGAGTTACTGCAACCGTTTTTGCCATCGCCTGAGTGTGCGAAAAGATTTTGTCTAGTGCGCGGCCTAAATGGGCAATCGATGCAGGCTTATGTAGCACGCTAGAAATAGAGGTATTCGAAATATCTACGCCTTCATGAGAAATAGTGCTAGCAGTAATCACTATCACCGGCATTGCATTTTCTGCTTTTTTCAGCGCGTGAATCAGGTCAAAGCCATCCATATTGGGCATGCCTAAATCGGTCAACAATGCGTCATAGGATTTTAAAACACACTTATCAAAAGCTTCTTTGCCATCTGCCGCTTCTTCGATATTGAAATAACCCAGCGCATTTAACTGACGGCCAAGCAACTTCCGATTAACCGGGTCATCTTCTGCTACCAAGATGATTTGTGGATGCCGCACTACTTCTGCAACACCTGGCAAGCTATTTGAAGCAACGGGACTCAATAAGGCCGCTTGATTTTCATTCGATTCCATGGCTGCCAAAAAGGCTTGGCGCAAACCATTGATAGACAAAGAAGAAATATGAATAGCATAAGGTGGTATGGCGCCAACTGACGGGTCCAATGCCTCTTTTGCATCTTGTACCTCAATGATGGGCCTTGATTCAGG
This sequence comes from Mycoavidus cysteinexigens, assembly GCA_031963365.1. Lineage (GTDB taxonomy): Bacteria > Pseudomonadota > Gammaproteobacteria > Burkholderiales > Burkholderiaceae > JASSUD01. The sequence continues at coordinate 6,374 of JASSUF010000080.1, read as the reverse complement.
CAAATAAGGGCCTGAAGGCGAAATAACAATAGGGCCCTGGAAATGACCTATCCTCGATAGATAATCGCTGAAAATATTGTGGGTATCGCTGTGCGCTACCACCAAAATCGGTTTTTGAGGGCTGTTAGCAGAGACCGTATCATTCAATTGATGTACGGCCTTCACCGAGGCACCCCAACGCTCAAACCATCCAAGCAAAGACTCACGCCACAAAGTAACCGAGCACACCAAAAGCACATGCTGCCCCTCCAAGAAACGCTCAGGAGGCGCTTCTTTTTCAAAACCCACTGGAATTTTAAAGGGTACTTCAAACGTGAAAACACTCCCAAAACCAAGCTCACTGATGAGTGAAACATTTCCGCCCATAAGCTTGCTGAGCCGCTTACACAAATAAAGGCCTAAACCTGTGCCTCCAAATCGACGTGTAATAGTGCTATCTGTTTGGGTAAATGGAGAAAAAAGCTTTTTCTGATTCAGGCGTGAAATCCCCATGCCCGAATCCGCTACCTGAAAGCGCACACTATAGCTGCCTTCATCATTTTCAATCACATCTGCACGCAACGTAATTTTGCCAATATCGGTAAATTTTGCTGCATTACTCAATAAATTCATCAAAATTTGCTGAATACGCGTGCCATCACCAATAAGCTGGGTACGCAACCGTGAGTCGATCAAGCAAAAGAAATGCACTCCTTTTTTCAAAATTAACGGAGCGAAGGTGCGTGAACAGCTCTCAATCACACTGATTACATTGATCCTTGACGCTTCAAGCTTCAGCTCACCGGCTTCGACTTTAGATAAATCAAGAATGTCATTTAATAGCGTGAGTAATGCTTCAAACGAACGGCGAATAGTCTTGACCAGCTCATTTTGAGCGGGTGGCATGGGTTCGCGAGCAAGCAATTCAAGATTGCCCAGTGCGCCATGTAAAGGCGTGCGAATTTCATGGCCCATAGAGGCCAAAAATATAGATTTTGCTTGATTAGCATGATCTGCTGCACGTTTAGCGTCCAGTAATAAACGCTCCGCTTCTTTACGTGCACTAATATCACTCAAGCCATACAACACGACATCCCGGCCTTGATAACGTGACTGGGTAAACGACACAGAAATATCGCGTTTGCGGCCATTCGCTGTGATCATCTGCATTTCACCGTGCAGTACATCCGGCTGATCATCTGGATGGCTGGGCCGACCTTGAAGTTTTTCTTCTAATTTACAGCGGTACAGCGCTAATAATTCTTTGTAATGCGCATCCACGCGCTCGGGATGGCCTTCTAACAGACGCGCAGCAATATCATTTTTAATAACCGGCTCACGCGTTTGCGGATCAATGACCCCCAAACCCACTGGAGCAGTCAAAATCATTGCTCGATTAAATTGCTCACTCTCATGCACCCGCCGGGAACGAATTTGAATGGGAGAGAAAACATAGCGCTCAAAAATAAAGACAAAAACCCACAAAATAGTCAATGTGAGAACCATAAACAGCAGCGTGAGGGTAATGGGTCTTTTTAAACCATTAAAAATCGTATGCCAATCTAATGCATAAATCGCAATCCAATCCGGGCTTAAAATACGCTGTGTAAAAAACAGCATCCCCCCTTTTTGAATACGCTCAGGCTGCACCCCCGTAGCATTCAATAATCGGGAGTTATGCAATACCACTTCGGCAAAATGCCATACATCCACACTTTGTCGTTTTAACTCCAAGAAATAAGGATGATGACGAGAAAGCACGAAAAAGTTCGGCATTTCCCGGGCATTATTTAAAAAGAACTGGGGAAAATCTTCTGGGCGAATATTAAAAACAATAATCGCAACCCGCTTATCTCCATGGAAAACCGCCCCCACAAAGCTAGCTACTGCAGTTCCTAAAAAAGCATCAAAATGCAAAGGCACCCATACAATTTTCCCATTTTTTAAATCTTCTAATGGGTATTTAGAGAGCTCATGCTCAATAGGATCCGTCTGGCGTAAGATAAAAGATTGGAGATCGGATGAGCGGTTTCTCTGAGAAGCTTCAATAAAGTTCCCAGCAGGATAGACACCTAAAAAACGACGAGAAGAATCATAGATAAAGCCAGAAAGTGCACTACCTCGCTCAGTGATATGTAGCTTTGGCGCAGGCGAAATTTCTCTTAGAATTTCGAGTGAATTTGCAAGCTTATTCGCATCCTCATCACGCGTTAACGTTGATAAAATGGAAAACTTTTCAACTGCAAGGTCTTCCTCTGCAATCGTAATCCCTTTATTTTCTCGCAATAAACGCTGATATTTTTCTAATGGAATACTTTTATCTTTTTCATGAGGCTCTAGTAATTTCCAAATAGCTTGATGGAACATAGTAAACCCCCGCAAGCGGGACTCTACACGTTCAACAGCGGCACTCACCGCATCTTTTTGTGCAAAGAAAATATTATCTTGATCATTTAGATAATCTTGCACAAAAGCATAAATACATACTGCCGCCGCAATGGAAATAACAAGCGTCAAGATACTGGCACCGCCGTACAATAAACGCCGGTAACTTCCTATCAAATGAATAGTATGATGTGATGCAGCGCGACGCTTTAAAAAGAAATCCAGCGAATGAAAAGTGCGCACAAAACGTTTTTTAAATTTATCGGGTACAGAAAAAGATGTAAAAAAACCTAGGGATTTTTTAAAATTAAACGTCATTGCCGGATAAATATATAAAAATAGTAGAAAATCCCAATAATATGCTCTTTCGCTAGGCATTAAGCATCATCATGCGAAGCATGCTGAGCAGAACAGCAAAGAAACAGAGGGGAGCAATCGCAGGAAGAGGCGGGGAAATATGGGCGCAGCGTAGAATGCCTGGCCAAATTTGAATTGGATACAGATGCGCTACAGAAAACACCCTGTTGCAACATTAGACAAATCGCAGATTGCTTTGAGACAGCACTATAAACAACCCCTTATACAACTCGCACAATTTAAACACCAGGCTGCAAAGTCTTATTCCGCGGTAACTAAAAGGCATTCTAGGTGTAATTTAGCCACACTAAAAAAGAGCATATTCTCGAACATGCCCCACACTTTTTGGGCATCTTCCAATTCTATAGCGAATAGCTAATTCATGTCGAACAAAAAATAAGAAAGCCCTCCAGAAAAAGGTTACAAGTAACCTTCCCTCCTGACCTACAACTGGAACATGGTGGTTTGTACAGGCATAGATAAAATCTGCCGACCTAATTTTTACAGATAGCGCAGATTGCTTAGCAATTAGGAAGAGTAAAAAGCGTGGCGCATTAATTTGCGTTGGAGCGCATCATTTTTTGAAGTCTGTTATACGCTCAACCCTTGCAATCAGGAATTTCCAGCGATATCTCTGTGCATCGAGAACAGTATATTACTTAAAAAATACGGGCGTGGATGACCGTGTTTTGAGATAAGGTTTACATACCATTTTTAGCGTTGTTTAGATGAAATGTGTGAAGGTGTGTTACCAAGAAAGCTAGAATACAAACCATATGCATAGTTGCAAACAAAAACGATGCGCATTATAGAAAAACAAGCCGAGGAAAATATTAATATTTTTTAATAACTAATATTACGCAGGTATTCAAGAAGATAGTGGCCATCATGTTGGGGAACGTTGCCCACCACCAACCTACCGTCCTTTGCCTTTTCTTATGGTTGGTGGAGTTTAATAGAACCCTTTTACATAGCCATCTCGGTAGGTTGGTGGTGACGAAGGAACCCCAACATGCACACCACTTACTTTTAATCTTTGCGCTGTGCTTATCAACAGCTTACCGCCCTACAACGTGCGTAACATCAATTAATAAATTACATCATATTTTTACAGTGCACTTTTTTGCTGCTGCCTAACAGCTACAGGAAGATAAACATGAGTTCTGCAGGTTCTATACAGCCACCGCCTGTTGTAGCCATTTATATTGACAATAAAGCGGGAACAGCTGAAAAATTGAATTACAGCAGAGTGAAGAGCCATCCCCACCGCCAAGAAGAGAATATTATTCAGAAAAATTTTGCGCATGTACAGCTCGACAAAGTTAATGTGGTCGATGCTCTAACCTATGCGCTGGCGATATTATTTTTATGTTCTCTGGCTGCTACTTTCACATTTGAAATTATTATGGCAATTCCCACGCTCATTCTTTTGGGATTACTATGTTTTATAGAAGCATTTATGGAATCGATTAATTTTCATCTTAAATATTCTAGCCACTGTGCTTGAAGGAATTAGGTAGCATTTCTAATTCTATATATTTAAAACTCTATAGGATATGCAACATTGTTTTGCATAGAAATTTTGTTAAATTTCAAATATTTTCAACAAAAATATACTCTATATGCATTTTCGTTTACAAAAATGATGTGTAGTAGTTACGGAGAAATAAATATGAATTCTGCAGGTTCTATACAGACACAACCTCCTGTTACCAAGACCCTATTTCATACCGACAATGAAGTTGGAGCCATTGAAAATAAGAATTGCATCCTAGTAAAAGATAAACTTGTTTTTGAAAATAGCAATATATCCCAGAACAAGGCTACACCTGGGCAGGCTGATAAAATTAGACTACTCAAAGCCCTGTTTTGTCTGCTGGGGCCATTACTTGTATGTTCCTCACTTGCTATTGCAATATCTTGGGTTATGATTTTTCCTGCCTCGATCGTTCTAGTAGCGTTCGTTGGCATAGAGCTGTACCTCGACCGAAATGATCCTAAGCGCTCTCATCACCATGCTTGAAGTTTATAGCGAGCTGCAAGGACGGTTCTGACAAACTGATATGGTATAAATTATTCTAAAAATACCAAGATAATTTTTGTGTGAGCCTATAGCTACCTGATGCCTTGCCTTCCTATTAGTACTCCCAAACTCAAAGGTAGCTCATTACTGCTGCAGCCTTTTATGATTTGTATCGTTTTTCAAGAAAAGAAAAATTATCTGTATAAGGAAACACTGAGATGTGTCTTATCCCACTATCTTCAATTTGCCCTACATATCGCAATAGATCAAATCATTCTAATATGGATGAAGATGAGGGAGTCGGGCAACCTCTAATAGATACAGCACAGACTGATGGATCATCTGCGACGACGGATCAGCTGCTGTCTTATATCGGAAAACAGGCAGATAAAGAAGGGTATTTTGAGTGTGGATTATCAGCCAGCTCTTTCTTAATGGCTGTAGTCGTGGTCTGTTTACATAGCTTCGAAAAATATCATGAAAATCATGATGAGATATTAGGTACACAGACTTTTAATCTAATAGTTATGACATTTGTTTACGTGAAGAGAATTTTATCTTGCTCTAGTTCCTCCATTAGCTGGTCTAAAAAAGCAGCCAAGTGGTTGCAGTCGAAACGCCCATCGGAGCAAAGCATAGTAGTAGGCGATTCAAGCATTGCACAACGATCGACGGGTTGCTTTTCGTCTATCATTCAATGTTTAAAACATCTAGAAAATATGGATAATCGTTTATACTTTGGATTTCAACTTGGTTATTATATCCTTTGCTTGCGAATCTTTTATCTACATACTAATGAAAAAGATCACGAAAATCATGAGGAGATGTTGCAGCTCGAAATATCCAGTGTAATTTATAGCTTCATGCTTAATGTGATTCAAATAAAAAAAACAATAGCCCAAAACCGTGAGCAATCGAATCTATTGCCGCTGGTCTCCATACCAAGGGGAAACTATCAAACTATCACAAGCCTTACATAACCCGCTTAGCCAGGAATATCGATGTATATTTCATAAGCCAAGCAAAGTGGATTCGGCAGAATTCACAGCATCCCGTGCATGCACTTCGGATACCGAACTTAGTTGTTTCCTAGCCATTCCTCATGGTTGAAAAAGAGGTTTGCCCTTTTGAACTATCCATCCTTCAATTTGCATAGCCTATCTGATGCCTTTTATAGGGTTTCTTCTGTATACATGAAACTGGTATTTATTGGTAAATATGGCGGATGTCCATAAATAAGAATTATCCAAGACCGATAGTTTTTTTGCCTTATAGAGAGGCGAAACGGGAGAGGCTTTGAATCCATCCATTAACGCAGCTTCCTCTTCAAGTTCAAGCACCCCTGTTGGGGTGACCACCATTCAGCTCTACACGGGCAAAGGCAAGCAGCGTGCTGAGCCTCCGTATCAAGAGGTTATGATTGTTGAGGGTGGCCTATCAGAGAATGACTTCGAGATAGCACAACGTGATCATGTTGACCTGCCTGATTCTTCCCACTGTGGCACAACCTCCTATAGCGAGATAGGTGCCACATTTAAAGCAAATACGCTAGGCAACCAGCTTTATAGCGCATATGAATCGGCATAGGGGGCAGCCTTCTGAGGCTGCACCCCTGCCACACCACCCGGCA
>JASSUF010000079.1:0-11451 GCA_031963365.1 Mycoavidus cysteinexigens | reverse complement strand
CATGCCGGGTGGTGTGGCAGGGGTGCAGCCTCAGAAGGCTGCCCCCTATGCCGATCGTTAGGCCATTTTGCATTCCTGAGTATTACAGGTGTATTGTTAGCTCCAAAGCATCAGCCTGCAAAGCCGTTAACGTCGGTTCGATTCCGACTCTCGCCTTCAATAACCACACTAGTTTCAGAAAATTTCAACCTGAAATTTCCTTATTTTTTGGTGAAAGTACGCGCGCCAGTCTTCGGCCTTAGCGCACTGTTTAGATCACAGCAAGCCAAATTCTGATTGCTATGCACCGTTAGATTTATCTGTATCAAATAAAAATCAATTAATAAATAAAAAGAGGAAATTTGAGGATGTATGGCAATGCTGTTTCCCAAGCCCTAAAAGGAGAGCAGGCACGGTTGGCAGCCGCGCAAATTTATCTAGATCAGGCCCGGCAACAAACGAAAGAGCCGAGCCTCGATGTGGCTTTAATTTTATATGACCAAGCAAAAGCCACATTCAAAAATATTGCAAATGTGCACAAAATTCCCACCTTGTCCGAATTAAAAAAGTTGTTGGTAGATGTACAGACATCGCAGACAGTAGAAGAAAATACATTCCGGCAGCGTATTGGGGAGGTCTATTTTGAGCGCGCAAAACTCTTGGACAGCTTGGACCCTGGCAAAGCAGAGGCAAGCCGCAAAAAAGCGCAAGCTTGGGGTTATGAGGAAAATAAGATCTCAGCTACGGGCTCTTATTTTGCAAGCAGTGCTGCTCTAGATTTGAATCTGCGATCTTCCGTTAAAGCCCAATCCGCGTTGTCGCCCACCGAAAAAAATATCTGGGTCGATGATTTCTTCTCAAGGGCGCTTGACGCGATTAAGTCATTGAATCGTTGTAATGCATTGCATCTATCGCATCCGTCACCGAGTTTCTTCCTGGTGTATGCGCATGACATTGGCTCTTCAACATATGGGAGAGCTGATGCAAGCACTTCTCAATATTTTATTAAAAAATTATTTGAAGTAAGGCTCAATCTATATTCAGATCAAACGCCGATGGGGCAACCTGAAACAGGTTTTAGCACGCCTGAAGCGCATAGGAATATAGATGATATTTTGACTGCTCAACTCTGTTTATTGCCAATGAATATAGGCATGAGCAGGCCTGTCGATAAAGTCATTGTGTGTTGCTCAGAGGTATTGGAGCACTACTTGGAGGGTGGATACTATACGGCTTACTATAAGGCTCTTGATTTAGCTTATGACGCAGCCTATAAACAACAAAACGATCAGCCGATACGGGAGGTGGTCAAGCGATTTTCAGAACAAGAAAAACTAAAGGATCAGTTTCATCATGTGCTCACCGAAATTGCTTTTTTGCAGATTAGAGCTAGCAAACGCCAAGCCGATCGGCACGGCATTATTCCCGTATCGTTAACAGAAAATAGCTATGAACGCTGTTTTAAGCATTTTGTTGAAACGACAGCAGTCCGAATCCAAGATATTTCCCGATTTAAAGAGAAGGAACTAAAGGGCGAAGAAGTGTATGCCAACCAAGGTCGGCATTGGGTGCTTTTTAAATTACTAGAACGATTCTTAGTCCACAATGAGAAGGCTAAGATTTTTCTTGACAAGTTTTGGGCAGGCTATGCAAAGCTGGCTGCACACCTTAAGGCACATCCACACCCTGCAACAAAAGAGTGTCTATCTATAGTGAAGGAAACCTTTCAGGAGATAGAGCAGGCCTTACTCAATACACTTTGCGATACGGTAGAACGGCAGCAGCGCTATACCTTTGTAGACCTTAAAACACTTCAGACTGCGTTGAAGGCATCGTATTCTATGGAGCGTGTGTCGATCCAGCGCCTATCTGGCCAGACCTTGCCGATGGATCATTGCTATATCAATCTAGCGGTGGTCGAACGCACAAAGTCAGATAAAAAAGATCAAGAAAATGCAAACGATGTATCGACAAAAAAAATGAAAACGCGACACCGCGCGTTTTTCCATCGACTGCCCAGTTCTGACGCGGTGAACACTAATCTGGATAAACAGGTTGTTTTAGAAAAATTATTTGATCCAAGCGTAGCCGGCGGCGGCCGACAAACGGTCCCTAAAAGAATTCTGATTCGCGGTCGTGCTGGGGCTGGAAAAACAACCCTTTCTAAAAAGATTGTCTACGAATATACACAATCAGGAATGTGGCGTTCGCAATTTGACTGGCTATTATGGATTTCGCTGCGCAAACTCAAAGGCAAGTCAAGCACCACTTTAGAAGCACTGTTCTATGAGGAATATTTTCATACTCATCCGTTAGGCCGAGGGCTTGCGCGGACATTGTGCGAGCAGATAAATGGCGCTGCCAAAGACAAAACGCTCTTTGTGCTAGATGGCTGGGATGAAGTTGCGCAAGAATGGGACTCTGCGCACCCGATGGCTATTTTTCTAAAGAATCTGCTTAATCAGACCGCGGTTATTGTGACCTCTCGGCCTCAGGTGGACTTGCAAGAGATCCGGCCCATGGACCTAGAACTAGAGACTTTGGGTTTTAGCTCAGAAAATGTCGAGGTTTACCTGAATAACAGCGACATTGTGCCGCCTGCACATGCCGAAGCGATTCGGAATTTGATGCGAGACAATCCGTTTGTGCAGGAATTAGTTAATGTGCCCATTCAATTAGACACCTTGGTATTTAGCTGGGATGAGATTCGGCAGATGCAACAAGCATCGACAACCATCACAGCGCTATATCAAGCGATGACCAATAAACTATGGCGCAAGGATATTCTCAGACTACAGAAGCAGGTAGATGGGAAAGTACTCACAGAGAGCATAGTGAATGCGCTTAGGACAACTGCACGTATCGAGCACCCTATCAAAGCAGAGAAAGCTTTTCTTTGCAACTTGGCTTTCAAGGGATTAGAAGAAAACTTTATTGAATTTAAGCTTCCTTATCTGGATGATCTGATTGCACAGGTCGTAGACGGTGGCCTTTCACTGCCACTCACGCTGGAAGAGGATCTTACAAAACTCTCCTTCCTACAGATGGAGGATGTAGATAAAAACGAAGCCCAGCGCAGCTACTCCTTTAGACATAAGACCTTTCAGGAATTTTTCGCAGCCAGGTACTTTGCTCAACATTGGGAAACCGCGCAAAGCTTGCTGATGTTGCATCCGTCCTCAAAGCAATGGGTTAAGGTTACTCCAGAGAAATTTCTAGAACAGCGTAAGTACGACCCTCATTACGAAATTATGTGGTGGTTTGTTGCAGGTTTTTTACGCGGTAATGCATTGAATTACTTTTTCGAAATGCTAGAAGCGGAGCCCTACGATCTCTTAGGGGTATACCATCAACGTTTGATCATAAACTGTTTGCATGAAGCAGACCGTGGATCAATGTTTGGACTTAACCATACGATCAGAGAAAGGCTGGAGCAGCGTTTTAAGCAATGGTTGGAATTAGAAATCAAAACGCGGGGAGAATGTACGTTAGCAGAGCTGCCTACATGCCCGGAGCACCTGTTGCGGGCATTTCTTCAGACAACGGCGTCTATCGAGTCAAAACAAGCTATTGCACGAGCCTGCAGGAAGCGATCTGCTCTATCACAAGATATTTTAAATAATCTCCTCGCTATTATTAAAGAAGATAGTAATGTGGCAAAGAGGGCAGCAGCTGTCGCCTTAAGCCATCAGACTTCTTTACCAGAGGGCACGCTAAAAAATCTGATTATCTTTATCAAAGAAGGAGATATGTGGGTAAAAGAGGCAGCAGCCGACGCCTTAAGTGGTCGGCGCTTTTTACCAGATGCTATCTTGGAAAATCTACAGGCTTTGATAAAAGATGGTGACTATCTAGTAAAGCAGGCAGTAGCTAAAGTTTTAGGTCATCAAAAAGCATTATCGAAAGCTGCCATGCACGATTTGATTGCGCTTATAAACGATGAGAATGATGAGGTGAAGCGAGTAGCAACTATAGCTTTAGGTCGTCAACCTTTCTTGCCGGAAGATACGCTAAAACAAATAATTGACCTTATCAAAAATCAGAATAATGATGTGAAGTGGGCAGCATCTGATACCTTAGGCCATCAGCTCTCTTTGCCAGAAACGGCCACAAAATATCTTATTACTCTTCTTGAAAATGAAAATAATGTAGTAAAAGAGGCAGCGGCTCGTGCATTAAACCATCAGCATCAAAGCGCTTTACCAGAAGCCGCCTTAGAAGACTTAATCGCCCTTATAAAAGATGGAAATAATCCAGCAAAGCGGGCGGCTTCTGATGTCTTAGGCCATCAGACTTCTCTGTGGATAGACTCTCTACAAGACCTGCTTACCCTTATAAAAAGTGGGAACTCTCAGGTCAGGGAAGCGGCAGCTGAAGCGCTAGGTCGTCAAACTACTTTACCGGTAACCGCTTTGAACGACCTAAGAAGCACTGTAAACGGGGAAAATAATTTTGAAAGGCAGGCAGCGGCTCGTACCTTTGGCCTTCAAACTACTACTTCCCCCATTAAAGTGACAAAAAGCTTAAGAACTCCCACTAAACATAAGAATAATTCGGCAGCAGAACAGGCTCTAGGCAGTCAAAGCGCCTTACCAGGGGTTGTCCCCAAGGATCTGACTGACCTTATCAAAGAGGATGGGAGGGTATCGGAAACCAGGCTAAAAGAACTGATTGTGCTTTTGCAAGATCAAGAGAGAGCATTGCAACATCTATTGGAAACGCAAGGAGGTCCACTTGCTATTTACCACTTAATGCCTACTATTAATCAGCAGCACGTGGAATTGCTCTACGAGACCTACCTACTCAAAGCACAAAGATTTAACCAAATAGCCCCATTTTATATACAAAGTGACCTACTCTGTTTTTACACTTCTAAGGGTTTCCAAACCAAGCAGTTTGCAAGCTCAGATCAAATAATTGAATTTAGGCAAACGCTTCAGAATGTGCAGCAGAATTTAGGTATTTTATTAAACACTGCTCAAGAAAAGGCGTGGAGTACTGCTTCTACCAAAAAAAACCAATTTGGAATCTCTGTAGTAGATCAGGCTACACAAACAGAGTCTTAAAATCCTTATAGCTCAATTAAAATAATTAACAACAGAAGGTTAAAGATGTTTCGTGATGCGGTTTTTGCAAACCAGCCGGGTCAAGACCCACGGGTACTAGCGCAAAATTTTCTTGATCAAGCTCGTTTGCGAAAAAAGGAGCCCGAAATTGCGCTGGCTTTATATGGCCAAGCAAAGGTTGGCTTCAAAGAGATCGCAAACGCACGCCAACTGCTTCCTTTATCCGAAGTAAAAAGTGCTTTAACCCAAGCGCTTAGAGCAGATACTCCTGAAGATGAGGCATTACGGCGACGCATCGCAGAGGTCTATTTTGAGCGAGCGGAACTCTTAGAGAAATTAGGGAACCCCGACAAAGCACAGGCGAGCTATAAAAAAGCTAAAGACTGGGGCTATGAGGAGACGGAGCCTGCTTCCATTCCCCCCGCTGCTATGCTAGCTGTGCATGGTACAACAATGCTTGATCGGGCAATCTGGCCTACATCTATGCAAGGGCAGCAACCAATTACATCGTTGACGCATGAAAAAAGTGCGCAGGTAGATTATCTATTTGAGATGGCACTATCCACATTAAAATCTTTACAGATGGCTAGGGTCAGCCTTTTTCTCATATATGCTCATGATAATCCTATGCACGGAAGGGCTGAAGCCTCTACATCTAAATATTTAATCCAAAAATTATCTCAAATCCCGGTCAACCTATATTCCGATCAGACCCCTATGGGGCAACCACGTTCAAGTTTCCTGGAAGATTTAAAAGAAGACGGTAAGCTGGAAGATATCTTGACTAGTCAGCTTTGTTTATTACCCGATCAGTTAAGGGATGATGTGAAGCCGGTTGAGAAGGTCGTGGTGTGCTGCTCAGAGGTATTAGGAAGCTACCTAAAATGGTCGCATTATCAAGACTTTTATCGAGAACTTCGAGAGGCCTATCGTCATGACTGTAAACAAAATGGCACTTCGGCTATTCGTGAGGTAGTCAAAAAATTTTCACAAGAGCCGGGATATAAGGCAGGGTTTCATCACGTGTTGACGGAAATGGCTTTTTTACGAATCCGGGCAGAGCAACTGAAAGATCGGCACGGCATTATCCCAGTTTCGTTAACCCTAAAAAGCTATAACTACTGTCTGAAAGATTTTATTCCATCCACTACGGTTCATATAGAAGATATACCCCGATTTGAGGAGCAAGCACAAGCGGGGCAAGACGTGTATCCAAATCAAAGTCGGCACCTCGTGCTGTTTAAGATAATCGAACGGCTTTTAGTAAACAGTGACGTGACCAAAATGTTTCTGAACAAGTTTTGGCAGGGCTATAACGATTGTATTTTACATTTAAGAAATGAGCCCTCAACGCTGGATGGACTTGAGTTTGTCAAGCTAGTAGATAGTATCTTCGACGGCATACGGATTGAGCAGTGCGTAGATCAGACGCAGAAGCTAGCTCAAAACCGTATGCTGCATACTGAGATCGTACAAAAGCTGCTTCCACCTACGCTTTCCTCAACAGATCTGCGTGAAGCGCTTTATCGGCATTATCAGCTATCCAATTTATCTATTCAGAGAGTATCAGGCGATCAAATGTCGATGGATGACTGCTACATCAATCTCGCGATTGTTGAGAGTCAGGCCCAGCGTGAAAAGAACAAGAAAGAGCTGGAAAAGCAAGCAGCGACTTTTGAGCGCTTGCCCAGCAGTGAACGGCAGCGACTTGAGGCAACCAATCTAAACAAATTAATTGCGCTAGAGACGCTTTTTGAGGCACAAAAATTACGAGACGGCTCAGAAGGGATGCCCAAACGGATTCTAATTCAGGGGCGAGCAGGGATTGGCAAAACCACCTTATGTAAAAAGCTGGTGTATGAATATTATCGTAACGGCTTATGGCAGGATATTTTTGACAATATCCTGTGGGTGCCGCTACGACAGCTTAAGATAGCCTCGCAGGCAACTTCGATCCACTGCTTAGAAGATTTACTGCGTCACTGTTATTTTTCAAATTATGGCAACGCCAAAGCCCAGGCTTTGGGGAAAACCTTTCTTGCCCATCAAAACAAGACTTTATTTATCCTGGATGGTTTGGATGAAGTCACTGAAATGTTTAGTGAGAATCATCCTTTAAATCATTTCTTAAAAAATCTCCTTAATCAGTCTCATGTGTTAATCACTTCTCGTCCTGCCGGAATCAGCGAATCCCAGTGTAATCCACTGGATCTTGAGCTCGAAACCATCGGGTTTAACTCGGCTAATGTAAAAGCCTATATTGAAAATTTTGCGCCTGAACCGAACCGGGCCACGATTCAACAGTTTATTGACGGGGCACCATTGGTTCAAGGACTGGTGAATATACCGATTCAGCTTGATGTACTGTGTTATAGCTTGGACAAGCTGTCGCAACATCAGGAAGTGACGATGTCGATGCTGTACGGAGCTATGGTCGATAAATTATGGCGAAAAGACAGTGTGCGTTTGGAGAAAGAAGAGGAAGGGACGGTATTAGGGCCTCATGTGATTGAAGGTTTATCAGAAGAGGATCTGGAAGAATTAATGACGGCCGAAATCGATTACCTAGGCTATTTAGCGTTTAAGGGATTGGAGACGGAGAAAATTGAATTCAGTCGTGAAGAGTTAAATCAGCGTAGAAAAGAATTAAACGGAAGCGCTCAGACAGGGCAAAAATTGCCCTTGAACTTTGCGACGAATCTGAAAAAAACGCCGTATTTGCATACAGTGGATGCGCACCGGCCTGAATCGGAGCACCAGTATCATTTCATCCACTTAACGTTTCAGGAATTTTTTGCGGCCAAGTTCCTGGCACGGCATTTAAAGACATATACAAAAGTGGAAAAAGTCCCAGCTCACATTGTGCAAAAGGATTTAGGCGTTATGCCGCAGCGCAATGAGGTGGAATCGTTTATCGCCACACATAAATACAATCCGCGGTATGAAATCGTTTGGTGGATGGTGGCGGGTTTGCTCAAGGGCGCAGCGCTCGAAAATTTCTTTCATGTACTGAACCAATCGCCGCGAGATTTGATCGGGATACGGCATCAGCAGGTAATGTTAGGGTGTTTAAACGAAGCCCGGGCTCAATTGGGGGCAACGACCATAGCTCAATTAGAAAAGGAATTCATGCAGTGGCTGGATTTCGAGATAGAAAATGGGCAAAGCGATTACAGTTACCTAGGTAGTCAGAAGGTTTTTCCGGAACGTCTATTGCTTGAGAGTCTGAGTCAGACTGAGGAAGAGAAAAAGAATAAGGTGATGGCAACTCTGGGAGCACGTCCCGTTTTGTCATCCGATGCGGTTCAGGTATTGATCTCCTCCTTGAAGGATAAAGATGAGGATGTCAGGTCTGCGGCCGCTAGTGCATTAGGACGTCAAGCCACGTTACCCGCAGCCGCCTTCCAAGCATTGGCCAATGCTTTACAGGATACGAATGAGGTTGTCAGATGGACAGTAGTGAACGCATTAGGAGGCCAAACTATGCTGCCTCCAGATGCCCTCCAAGCCTTGATCAGCGCTTCTCGTGATGAAAATGAGGTTGTCAGAGAGGCGGCTGTAAACGCATTAAATAGCCATGCCATGCAGTCCAAATCTGCCCTTGAAGCCTTGATTATTGCTTTACAGGATGAAGATGCATCTGTCAGATTTTGGGCCGCAAGTGTACTAGAGGGGAAAGTACTGCCCGAAGTAGCGCTTAACGCCTTAATTCGTGCTGCTCAGGATCCCGACTTGGATGTTAAAGAGGCAGCCGTAAGAGTGTTAGGTAGCCAAGAAACGCTACCCGAAGCTGCCATTCAGGCCTTAATCGGTGCTCTACAAGATGTAAATGCGTATGTCAAGTATACGGCCGCGAGCACGTTAGGGGGCCCGGTTAAGCTACCCGAAGCTGCTTTTCAAACTCTGGTTAGCGCTCTACAGCATAAAAGTGCACCTGTGAGGTCTTGGGCTGCAAAGGTGTTAAGAGGCCAGAGAATGCTGCCTGAAAACATTCTTCAAGCTTTATTGGATCTTTTACTGAGCTCAGAGCAAAGCATCAGGGAGGCTGCAGCAAGCGCATTAGGAGAACAGGCCACTCTGCCCGAGGCTGCCATTCAAGCCTTAGCTGGCGATCTACACAAAGCTATACAACCCGAAGCCACCTACCAAATCTTGATTAGCGCTTTACAGGATGAAAATGTATCTATTAAGTCTTGGGCTGCAAGTGTCTTAGGTAACCAAAAAATACTTCCTGAAATCGCTCTTTACGCTTTGATCAACGCTTTACAGGATCCAGAATGGGATGTCAGGGATGCAGCAGCGAGTACATTAGGCGGCCGGATCATGCTACCAAAAGCGGCCATTGACGCCTTAATCAGCACTTTACAGAATAAACATGCACATATCAGATATGCAGTCGCGAGTGCGTTAGGCGGCCATGCCACACGCTCAGAAGCGGCCCTCGAAGCCTTGATCCGTGCTTTAGAGGATGAAAATGAGTATGTCAGGGATGCGGCAGCAAGTGCATTAGGAGGGAAGGCTACGTTTTCCGAAACAGCCATTGAGGCTTTGATCAGCGCTTTACACGATGAGGATGAATACATCAGGGTCGCAGCTGCAAGCGCGTTAGGAGGGCAGGCCTCATTATCTAGAACAGTGCTCCAGGCTTTGATCGATGCTTTACAGGACGACAATCTGTCCGTCAGAAGCGCGATTATGCAGGTACTAAAGTTAAATCTACATCAGCTTTATAGAATGCTACCTACCTTGGATGTAGAGCAAATACAAACTGTGTATAAGCAATTTTTGTTTGGCTATGGCTGTGCGCATATTGCACCACTATACATTCAAGACAATGAACTTCACTTTTATACGGAAACTGGGCTTGAGCAACCAATTCCTCTGACATCTAAACAAAGCACTAGAGTAATTCAGTCCTTTAGAACTGCCCGAGTGAATGTGGAAATAGAAGATATTCCATTAGAAAGTAAGCTGCAACAGGGTTTAGAGCAAGCGCACACCCTCAACGAAGTAAATCCTGAGCAAGCCCAAGACTGTGAGTATGCTGACCTGGCAATAGAATTAAACAGCGCTTTGGTTATCTCCGAGCTTAAATTTTCTTTGGGACAGTGCTCACTTTACTCAACCCATTACGTTCCTAGCGCGCAATCTGCGCCTTTACTCAATCTTATCAAAGATAAGCCCAATACCCTGATCGAAGTCGTTGGCCCACCGAGAGTGGGTAAAACCACGTTGCTTCAACGTTTAATTGATCCGCACCGTGATTGCTTTGCGCAATATAATTTGCTGGGTTGGATTGACTGTAGCAGTGTCAGTAGTGCCCATGCGGATATTCAAGCTATCAGCTACGTGCTTGGCTATGAGAAGTTAAACCCACAAGCGGCCCTGGGGAAGGTGGCGAACTATGTCAAACAACATCCTCGCTCACTTTTTGTATTGGATGGGTTGGCGCCAAGCAATGTCGATCTGGTCTTAAGTTGGCTGAAATCTTCCTTTGGATCTGCCCAACTGATCTATACGACTACCCAACCCTTGGCAGATAAGCTGGGCCAAAGCCTAGAACGCCCTGTTGAATCGCTCCCTCTGAGCCTTTTCACGCCTGATGAAGCGAACCAATTGGTTTTGCAGTGCCTTCCAAACGAATCCCTCGAAAAAGCGGATCTCGATCAGCTCGTTGAACTAACAGGAGGATATCCTGGGGTTATCGAAGCGCTATGCCAACGTTACAAAACTAAGGTGGTCGGGG
This sequence comes from Mycoavidus cysteinexigens, assembly GCA_031963365.1. Lineage (GTDB taxonomy): Bacteria > Pseudomonadota > Gammaproteobacteria > Burkholderiales > Burkholderiaceae > JASSUD01. The sequence goes on along the minus strand of JASSUF010000079.1, from coordinate 660 downwards.
CACAGAACTTTTCTAGCTTTTTGGCAAAATCGGAAAAGCACCTGAATGTGCGAGAGGCTTTACTCAATGAAATTGTGCAGAGCAGCCTAGCGCCACTTGAAAAAGACGCCATGACCAACCCGGTGGCAGCTCGCGCCTTACATATTGTTAAGCAGGCTGCTTGGCTTGGCAATCATCGCATTCCATTTGCCTTTTTTGTCAATGAGCAGCAGCCCGATGAAGTAGCAGAAGAAGCCATTGATAGGCTTTTCAGTGAACAGCTTGCGATACTGGACATTGATAAAGCAACGCAAAGCCTCAAGCTGAACTCGGCCTTTTTAGGGGCGGTGCAAAAACAGTACGCATCAGCACAGCGCTCGCTGCTAGAAGAAAATATCCAGCGCCTGTCGGAAGTCTTCCATTATTTAACCGACAACGAAAGCGCAGCGGGGCGTCAAAGCCAGCCAGCCGACCTAAAACAGTATGCGGATCTGGTGCATACGCTTCTTTTTGAGACTTGTGCCAAGCTTTCGTTGTCTGACTCTCCCGTTTTACTTACTCAAGTGCTGACATTGGGTAGCAGTCTAGCCAGACTCTACTACCTGCATCACGGTGAGTTGCATCTGGCCCAGGGCCGCCTCATTTAAATTTGAGCAGTTAAGACCTCGTAAAGGAAGTCTG
>JASSUF010000078.1:0-11767 GCA_031963365.1 Mycoavidus cysteinexigens | reverse complement strand
CGATTGTTTCTTCCGAACGCCTGGCGTCCGGCAGGCCGCCTACTGTGCTATTAAGCTACAGTTGAACTGACCGGAATGTGCGTCCCACAACTGTATCCTATCGCTACGATGGCCGGAGGAAGCAATCTGCTGACCGTTGGGGGAATACGCTATGTGGTGACCATATTCCCGCAGGGTGTGGCGGAGCTGACCGGAGTGTGCATCCCACAGCCGCACTGTACAATCTTCACTGCTCGAGGCGATCTGCTGGCCATTGGGGGAATACGCTACGCTATTAACCAAATGCGTATGTCCACGCAAAGTGTGGCTGGACTGACCAGAGTGTACGTCCCACAGCCGTACCTATTGTCCTCACTGCCAGAGGCAATCTGCTGGTCGTTGAGTGAATATGCTACGCTAGTAACAAGGCTAGTGTGTCCGCTCAAAGTGTGTTCGTGCTGACCGGAGCGCGCGTCCCACAACCGCACTGTCTTGTCCCAACTGCCAGAGGCAATCTGCTGGCCGTTGGACGAATACGCTAAGCTACTAACAGTGTTAGTATGTCCGCGCAGGGTGTGACTGTACTGACCAGAGTGCGCATCCCATAGCCGCACTGTATAGTCCCAAGTGCTGGTGAAGGCAATCTGCTGGCCGTTGGGTGAATACGTTACGCTAGAAACACGCTGATGAGTGTCTCCGCTCAAGGTGTGGCTATGCTGACCGGAGTATGTGTCCCACAGCCGCACGGTATCGTCTAAACTACCGGAGGCAATCTGCTGGCCGTTGGGCGAATACGCTACGCTAGTAACAGAATTAGTATGTCCGCTCAAAGTGTATCTGTGCTGACCAGAGTGCGCATCCCACAGCCGCACTGTGCGGTCATTACTGCCGGAGGCGATCTGCTGGCTGTTAGGCGAAAATGCTACGCTACTAATAGCGTTAGTATGTCCGCGCAAGGTATGACAAAGCAGACCGGAATGCGCATTCCATAGCCGCACCGTATGGTCATCGCTGCCGGAGACGATCTGCTGGCCGTTGGGTGAATACGCTACACTACTAACAGATTTAGTATGTCCGCTTAAGGTGTGGATTTTCCCCCAATTTGAAGTCGCATATACGCTAATCGTACCGTTTCCAAGCCCCATGGTGCAGGTTTTTCCATCCGGGGAATAGACGCAGGAATTCACCTCACTGTCTTCTTGGAGAAAAGGCCATTCACCAAACTGTACGCCGGCCATTTGTGCACCGCTTAAATTGGCCTGGCGCAGCCAAATATTGCGAAGATTGGCCTTTCTCAAGTCCGCCCCTTGCAACTGTGCTGAGTTGAATACACCATTACTCAAATCTGCCCCTGGAATCTGAATGTTTTTCAGATCTGCTTCATTAAATTGCACTCCTGCTCTGACCAGAATCGTCATAGCATTGGCCGCAGCTTGGCGCACTTCAGCATCGGTTTTTGAGCGCTCGACAATTGCTAAGAGCTGTTTCTGAAATGGCGGCTCTTGCCAAACGCGTTCGGTCAATAAATGCACCACACCCAGATCACTAACCCAATGCTTTGAGGCTAACGAGAAGTCTTTCAGCATTTGACGGGGCAAAGCAGCTTGGTTTTCAAAACTATAGACTGAAGCATTGCTACCACGACGGGGGCGGATGTTTATTGCCATGCACGCATCAAACGAATCAAATAGCGCGCGTGCTACAAAATGTTCCAGCAGCGATTTATGGATAAAACGGTATTGATTGCCGCTGCGAGTCAGTGGCCAAGCTTCTCGCAGCAGTTGCTTTTCTTCTTCCTGACCGAAAAAAGCCTCCTTCCAGCTCCCTCGGTCTTTGCGCAACGAATACTCAACAACCGGGTTGCACGCATTTTCTGTATATAGATGTACTGCTAACTCTTGCACAAATGCGATACCGTGCTCGGCAAAGTCATCACCACACAACGCTCTAAAGGTTGCACTGTGGGCCCCTGTTAAATTCTGTGTGCTTAAGCGTTGCTGGTTGCGCTCGAACCAAAGCCTTACGAACTGAGCATAGAGGTCCATGCGTAACTGCACGGCACTTCGTGCTTTCCCTTCGCTTTCCAGATACGGTAATGCTTCTAGCGCCACGCGCAGTAAAAAAGGGTTGCTGATCAAGCCTTGTAAATGCGGTTGTTGTTCAAGGGCTTTTTGATATTGTTGTGCCATCCAGCCTGTTGGATTGTGCTGTACATATTTTTCTAGATACTGATTACGCTCTTTTTCTGAAAATGGCTCGATTACCACTTCTTGAAAGGATGGGTCCTCGTCCTTTAGATTTAAGTTCGGTTGAAAACGGCTTCGGTAGTTCTGGCCCAGATATTCTCTGCGACAACTAATGATCATATGGCCCTGCCAGCCGTCGGGCTGGTTGATGCGATTGTGCAGATATAGATTTTGGGTTTGCCGACTTTCATCATAGCCATCCAAAATAAAGACGAACCGTTGTTTTTCTTTCTTTAATTTCTGAATCTGAAATTCGGACAGGCCCTTTTTCTTGAGTGCTTTGGTAATCAGATCATGCTCAGGCTTGTCGATACTCGCTAGAGAAATAAAGAGCGGAATCGCATCGGTTTCTTTTTTATTATCCCATAAGTGCTTTTCTAGGATGCGGTTGAAGGTAGTTTTGCCGGCCCCAGAATCTCCCGTCAACAAGATCACGTGTTTATCGCTTAGAAGCTCTTGAACTTTGGATAAGAGGTGGGAAGTATCGGTTGCTTGCAAACTCGCTTTGCCACGGGGTGCTACATAGAGCTGGAGGGTTTCCTTAAACGCCGTATCTTCTTTGAGGACATCAAAATACTGTTCTTTCAGCAAGGCCTTAGGGTCCGCATGGAATACCCGCATCTGTTGATGGTGTTGCTGCACGGTGAAGACAAGCTGGCTGTGTAGCGCGGTGCGTATGCCGTCGAAAATACTGTCTATAAATTTGACAAACCCCAGTTCACCCAGGGAGGAGGGCGCATTCTCATTATTTAAACGAGAAATAAAATCGCTGTACCCCTGCCAAAACTTGTTCAGAAATGTTTTGGCCTCATCACTCCCTACTAAAACCCGTTCGATCAGCTTAAACAGTACCCAATGCCGACTTTGATTTGGATAGATTTCTTTTCCCTGTTTGGCTTGTTCCTCAAACCGAGGGATATCCTCCATGCGCACTCTGGTTTTTGTAACAAAATGATCCAGGCACTCTTTATAGCTTTTGGGGGTTAATGAAATGGGGATAATGCCGTGTTCCTCCCCTAGCTTCTGTGCTCGGATTTGCAAAAACGCTATTTCCGTCAACACATGATGAAAGCCTGCCTTATAGGGTTCTGTTTGGGAAAATTCTTTGATTACCTCACGGATTTCTGACGTACTCGTTTGTGCAAGGTCTTTGCGATAGGCTTCTTCTAGCTTGGTGCAGAAAGCATCGTAGTAACTGCCCTTTTCTCCCCATTTTTTAAGGTAGTTGCCCAATACCTCCGAGCAACACACCACCACCTTCTCCACCGGTTTCACATCGGCCCGCAACTGATCAGGCAACAGGCAGAGCTGGCTGGTTAAGATATCTTCTAGTTGACTGTCTGTTATTACATCTTCTGGGGAGCTTGAATAAGGTTGCCCCATCGGCGTTTGATCGGAATATAGGTTAACGCGGATTTTCGATAATTTATCGATTAAATATTTAGACGTACCGGCATCCGCCTGTCCGTGAGCGGGATTGTCGTGGGCATATACCAGAAACAGGCTGGGTTTATTTGATACTTCTAACGATCCAAGCATCGACAGAGCCTTTTCAAATAAATAATCCACCAGCTCGCTTTTTGCTTGGGTAGACGATGCAACCGGTAATTGCTGCATAGCCATCAAGGTAGATGTGGCTGTCTGAGTCAATGCCGGCATACCACTTACAGAAGGCAGAATGGCGGGAGGAATGGATACAGGATACATTCCAGGATACATTCCCCCATAACCCCATTCTTGCGCTTTATTGCGACTCGCCTGCGCTTTGCCGGGTTTTCCAAGATCATCCAAGAGTTCTGCGCGCTCAAAATAGACTTCAGCGATACGCTGACGCAATGCCTCTTCTTCCGGTGTCTGAGGTGCACGTGCTTGGATGAAAGCACTTCTCACCCCCGATATCGGAGGAACAAGGTGGCGCGCATTTGCGATATATTTAAAGGTTACTTTTGCCTGGTCATATAAGGCTAAGGCCCACTCGAGATGCTGCGCTGACTTTTGCGAACGGGCCTGATCCAGATAGCTTTGCGCTAGCACATGCGCTTGGCTACCTGTCAGCGTTTGGGAAACAGGATTACCCAACATCCTCAATACTCCTATGTCGATCGGTTTTAGTCAGGCGGTAGGCCGCTTGAATCCACTGGGGTTACTTCAGATAAATCCAATAATGCATAATGAATGGGGCCTAGCTTGCTGAAAATCCGATAAGATAATTCTGTTTTTAAATTTTTTTCTTGTTTAGAAGAAATGCCAACATGCACGATTAGTGGCCTATCAACTCTGCGCAATATAGCTATGGCAATGAAGGTCCATTAGACCAATTATCCTAAAAAAACTGCACCACTTAAAAGTAATAAGGCTCACCAATTGAAGCGAGCCTTATATGGATGAAACGGAGCCAATCTAGCGGAGTGTTAGCAATTAGAAGTAGCGAATTTAATAGAGGATTGAATTGGGCGAGCCAGCTTACAGAAACTTTTATGAGTCCGCATTAACCCGCATTACTTCATGAGACAAATTTGTTTTGAGGTGTGACTGCTCCACCAAATTAGGTTCCGATAGTTCCCAGGAACCACAAAAAAACCGCACGGTTATTGGCTGTGCGGGTTTTTTGCTGTGGAGGTCAGCCAGGGAGTTTCGTTGGCGCTCGATATTTTTATGGGTAACACCAGTATTGGTAAAGCTTGATAAACAGTCTTTTATTTAGCCAAATTACGTACTTTTATTCAAAGAAGCAGGAATCAAACTGAGACTTCATTGGGGGAATGTGATTTAAGCCAATCTGCCAATATTCTATTTATACGAGTTTGCCAGCCAGGTCCCGAGGTACGAAAAGCTTTTAAGACCTCTGGGTCAAAGCGAAGCGCAACCTGTTCTTTCGTAACAGCAGCCAACGGGCGTCCTCGTTTTGGCTTAAGCATCTCAGCAGCTTGTTTTTCCCCAAATAGCGCAGGTAGAACTTCTTTTGCTGGACGAGCGCTAGCAAAATCGGCTTCGGTCCATTCTGGGTTATCGTTATCTATTAAGTTAGGGTTTAGTTTTTTCATAGACTTTCACTTCTCTTTGGTTAGCTTTGCGTAAGCTAATAACATGCAATTTTGGCGGGCGTGGTGTGAAGACCAGGATCGTAGCTGATATCCATAAAATTATTGTATATGCATTAATTATGTGATTCAAGTATTTTTTGCAGATGCATTGCCCAAAGACCGATGCCATGAAATACGTAAGACCTAACCCAGGAGTTTATTTTTTTCTTTGAGATCAAGCTAGGGAATGCCTCATTCATCACCATTCGGTGTAGTCATCTTCCTGGTTTCCTGTAGCCATCTTGCCTGGCTTAAGGGTGTTTCCATAAGCAAGCAGCCTGGCTGGGAAATCCTCGTACCCCCTTTGCCTTTTTTGTGCATGGGCAGCAGGTGGATCAAGACGCCATTCAGAGGTTGTACGACAGTTGTACGACAGGCAGCTCGCGATTCTGGACATCGATCGAGCAACCCAAAGTCTCAAACTGAACCCGGCCTTTCTGGGTGTGGTGCAAAAATAGTATCCGTCAGAACAACGCGCCCTACTTAAAAAAATATCCAGCGACTGTCTAAGGTTTTCAGTTATTTGACGGATAACGAAAGCGTAAGGAAGGCCCCATAGTAAGCTAGAAGAATTAAAACCCTATGCAGATCTGGTGCATACCCTTCTTTTTGAGACCGGTGCCACGGCCTCTTTGTCTGAGAATCCGTCCTTACGGAGCCACGTGCTGACGTTGAGTAGCAGTCTGGCCAGACTCTACTATCTGTATCACGGTGAGTTACAACTGGCTTACGATTGTCTTCAAAGGGCCCAGCGCTTCTTTAAGCAGGGGCTTGTCCGAAGAACAGATCGCGCACTTTGAACGGGCGCCAGAGGACTTTACGGCCCCGTCCATCACGCAGGAAGAGAGCAAGTTACTCAAACTGTATGCGCAAGAATATCTGTATCAAGCGGCGACCTTCGCTTCTCAACTGGTTTCACGCGGTCAGATTGCGGTGGATGTCATTCAGAATTTTGAGAAGAGTTACACCATTCAAATCAATTTGCGCCCGCGGGGCGATCCTGAAGCGATTGCCTATACGCTGCGTAATCTCACCCGGGCGTTGCGCAAGCAAGGACTTTTAGTCGATGCGCTCGAAAAGCATGAAAAATTAAAGCAATGGATGGACCGCCATCCAACGGTATTCAACGAACGCGTGCGCGCGGAGCTTTTGGTTGATTGGGGGATTATCCAGAAGGAATTGGAAGATGCTCAGCCGGAAGGCAAGCGCGATTATAAAGAGGCTATAAATCTTCTATTATCGATTCGGATCGCCGGTGGAGGCGCATACCCGCCCCTATCAGGGGTCGTTTAAGAGTGAGTCGGAGGCGCGACAAAGAGCAGAAGCGGCGCGACATCAATAAAGTCGTTGTACGGTCATGTAACCGCCGTGGGTCAAGCGGCCTAGCGCCGGGTTAGAATCGATCAACAGAGGAGCGCTGAGGATGTTTGGTAATCCTGTTTCCCAAGCCCTGACAAGCAACCAAGCGCAGGTGGTAGCAGCGCAAAGCTATCTGGAGCAGGCCCGTTTGCAAAAGACGGCACAGCCCCCCGATGTGGCCTCAATCGTGCATGACCAGGCAAAAGTTACCATTAAAAATATCGCAGATATGTACCGGGTAGAGCTCACCTTATCCCAATTAAAGGATGCTCTTGCCAAAGCACAGACATCGCAAACACTCGAAGAAGAGGTATTGCGGCGGCGCATCGCTGAGGTCTATTTTGAACGCGCGGAACTCTTGAAGAAATTGGGAAAACCCGATAAAGCGCAGGCGAGTTACCAAAAAGCACAAGACTGGGGCTATGAGGGGATCGAGCTTGCCTCATTTATCCCCGCTGAGTCGCTGTCTGCGCGCAGTGCATCGGCTTTGACTCAAACTACAACCTCTGCCTCAACACGTTTCCAGCAGCTGCCGATTGCCTCGTTGGCCAATGAAAAAAGCACGCAAGTGGATTATCTGTTTGAAAAAGCGCTGTCGACGTTGAGCTCCTTAAAGGTACCCAATACACCCAGCCTTTTTCTCGTGTATGCCCACGACAATCCTGCTCACGGAAAGGCCGAGGCCTCTACGTCTCAATATTTCATCAATAAGTTATCTAAAATCCGAGTCAACCTGTATTCGGATCAAACGCCGATGGCGCAGCCGTATTCCAGCTCCCCGGAAGAGCTGAAAGAGGATGGCAAACTAGAAGATATCTTAACCAGTCAGCTCTGTTTATTGCCCGGTCAGTTAAGAAACAATGTGGAACCAGTCAAGAAGGTCGTGGTGTGTTGTTCTGAGGTATTAGGCAGCTACCTAGCATGGTCGCACTACCCAAGTTTTTATGAAGAACTTCGGCAAGCCTATCACACAGACTGTGCACAACGGAGCACGTCGGCAATCCGTCAGGTGGTCAGACAATTTTCCCAAGAGGAGCCCTATAAGGCAGGTTTCCATCATGTGTTGACGGAAATGGCTTTTTTGCAAATCCGGGCAGAGAAACTGAAAGATCAGCACGGCATTATCCCAATTTCATTAACGCCTAATAGCTATGCGCACTGCCTGGCGCATTTCATTCCAGCGACGACAGTGCGCATGGAGGATATGCTCCGATTTGAGGAGCAAGCCCAAGCGGGCCGAGCAATATATCCGAATCAAAGTCGGCACTGGGTGCTGTTTAAGCTGATCGAGCGGCTGTTAGTCGGCAGTGATGAGGCCAAGCCGTTTCTGAACCAGTTTTGGCAGGGATACAGCGATTGTATTTTCCGGTTAGAGAATGCACCATCGACGCTAGACTGGCTTGAATTTGTGAAGCTCGTAGACGGCATTTTTGACGACATACGTACCGCGCTGCACAGCCAGCTTGCCTTCACCGTGCAGCAGGCACAAAAACAGCTTCCCCCAAACCTCTCCTTGGCAGATTTGCGGAGCGCGCTCTACCACCATTATCAATTATCCAACCTATCGATTCAGCGGGTGTCTGGTGAACCAGCATCGCTCGATACGTGCTATATCAATCTCGCCATTGTGGAGAGTCGCGCTCAACGTGAAAAAGAGCAAGCCGTGCTGAAAAAGCAAGCAACGGCTTTTGAACGTCTGCCGAGTGAGGAATACCTTCATGCTACCAATCCAAACAAACTGATTTCGCTGGAAGCACTCTTTAAGCCACAACAGTTGCGCAATGGCTTAACGGGTGAGCCAAAACGCATTTTGATTCAGGGAAGAGCAGGGATCGGCAAAACCACCTTATGCAAAAAGCTGGTCTATGACTATCAGCACAATACGGCTTGGCAAGATCGCTTCGAGAGCGTGGTCTGGGTGCCCCTACGGGAACTCAAGACTTTGCAGGCTTATAGCCTAGAAAAGTTGCTCTGCGAACACTATTTTGCAAATGCAGGAAGCCGCAAAGCGCAGGCGCTCGCACAGAGAGTGCTAGATCATCAGGACAAAACGCTCTTTATTCTAGATGGCTTAGACGAGGTAGTTAGTGAACTGCATGAAAACCCTTCTTTAAGCAGGTTTCTAAAAGAACTGCTCAGTCAGGCGCAGGTGGTGATCACCTCCCGGCCGGCCGGGGTAGACCCCAAGCTATGCGGTCAGCTGGATTTGGAGTTAGAAACCGTTGGGTTTACTCCAGACGATGTGCAGGCCTATATTCAGAAGTTTGTGCTTAAATCGGAGGAGCAAGTCGCCATTCAACAGTTTATACAGCATACCACGCTGATTCAGGGGCTGGTCAATACTCCAATTCAACTCGATGCGTTGTGTTATAGCTGGGATAAATTGCCCAAAGATCAAGAAGTAATAACCATGGCGATGTTATACGAGGCCATGGTCGATAAATTATGGCGTAAAGATAGTGTGCGCTTAGAGAAAAAAGAAAAAGGCACGCAAAAGTCATTAGCGCTTTCTAAGATCCAAGCTTCATCAAAGATGAAGTTAGAAAAACTGATGTTCGCTGAGATCCATTATTTAGGCTACTTAGCCTTTAAAGGATTAGAGATAGGGAAAATTGAGTTTAACTTGGATGAATTGAATCAGCTGGAGGCAGAGCTCGAGGAGATGCCTGGAGGGATAGAGTTGCCAGTCGGCTTCACCTTTGATCTGAAACAAACCTCCTTTTTGCATACAGCTGATACTGAGCAGTCCGAAGAACCTAAGCGCTACTACCATTTCCTGCATTTAACCTTTCAGGATTTCTTTGCGGCGAAATTTCTGGTACGGCATCTGCAAGCGTATTCAGAAGTCGAAGGAATGTCCAGTTTAGTGCTTAGTCAAGCGCAACTACAAGCGTTTATCGCTAAACATAAATATAACCCGCGTTATGAAATTGTGTGGTGGATGGTGGCAGGGTTGCTGAGGGGCACTGCGCTAGAGCGTTTTTTTACTTCCTTAGAAGCAATGCCACGCGATCTGATCGGTGGCCGTCATCAACAGGTGATGATGGGGTGTCTAAATGAGGCGCGCGCGCAATTAAACAAAACCGCGGCTGATAGGCTGGAAACAGAGTTGATGCAATGGTTGCGCTTCGAGATGAAACTAAGCGAGCATGGCTTGAGCGAACTAGGTCGCCGGATGGCTTTCCCGGAGCATCTGTTGCTGAAGGGCTTGGAGCAGACTAAAGACGAAAAAGAGGGGATTATTGGAACCTTAGGAGCGCGCTTAACGTTGTCTGAGGTTGCGATTCTCACTTTGATCGGCGCGCTACAGGATGACAACAGGTCTACCAGGGATGCGGCTGCTATTGTATTAGTTACCCAGAAAACGCTGCCAGAGGCCGCTATTTCTGCCTTGAACAATGCACTCAAGGATGATAGCGAGCAGATTAGATCTACCGCTGCTTGGATAATAGGGGGCCAGAAAACTCAGCCAGAGGCTGCTATTTCGACGTTGATCCGTACATTACGAGATAAAGACAAGGAGGTCAGATCTGCAGCGGCCCATGCATTAGGTCAGCAGAAAACGCTGCCAGAAACCGCCATTTCGGCTTTGATCCACGCGCTACGGGATGAAGACAAAAAGGTTAGATTTGTGGTGATCGAGGCATTAGGTAATCAGGAAACGCTGCCAGAGGCCGTTATTTCCGCTTTGACCCACGCGCTACAGGATGAAAGCCCGGCCACCAGATCTGCGGCGGCCCAGGCATTACGTAAGCATGCAACGCTGCCAGAAACCGCCATTTCCGCTTTGACCCACGCGCTACAGGATGAAAACCCGACCATCAAATCTGTGGCGGCCCAGGCATTAGGTAATCAGAAAACGCTACCAGAAGCTGCTATTTCTGCTTTGGCCAACGCGCTACAGGATGAAGATCCGGACGTCAGGTCTAGGGTTGCCGTGGCATTACGTAATCAGAAAACGCTGCCAGAGGCCGTTATTTCCGCTTGGACCGACGCGCTACGGGATGAAGATCCGGACGTCAGGTATGAGGTTGCCGTGGCATTAGGTAATCAGAAAATGCTGCCAGAAAACGCCATTTCCGCTTTGATCAACATGCTACAGGATGTAGACGAGGCCACCAGATCTGCGGTAGCTCAGGCATTAAGTAATCAGAAAACGCTGCCAGAGGCCGTTATTCCCGCTTTGACCGACGCGCTACAGGATGAAGATCCGGACGTCAGGTCTTGGGTTGCCGTGGCATTAGGTCAGCAGAAAACGCTGCCAGAGGCTACTATTTCCGCTTTGGTCCACACGTTACAGGATGAAAACCCGACCATCAAATCTGTGGCGGCTCAGGCATTAGGTAATCAGGAAACGCTGCCAGAGGCCGTTATTCCCGCTTTGACCGACGCGCTACAGGATGAAGATCCGGACGTCAGGTATGAGGTTGCCGTGGCATTACGTAATCAGAAAACGCTGCCAGAAACCGCCATTTCCACTTTGACCCACATGCTACAGAATGAAGGCGAGGCCACCAGATCTGCGGTAGCTCAGGCATTAAGTAATCAGGAAACGCTGCCAGAGGCCGTTATTCCCGCTTTGGCCAATGCGCTACAGGATGAAGATCCGGACGTCAGGTATTGGGTTGCCGTGGCATTAGGCCAGCAGGAAACGCTGCCAGAGGCCGCTATTTCCGCTTTGACCAACGTGCTACAAGATAAAAACCAGGTCGTCAGGTATGGGGCGGCCTTGGCATTACGTGATCAGGAAACGCTGCCAGAGGCCGTTATTTTCGCTTTGACCAACGTGCTACAGGATAAAAACCAGGCCATCAAATCTGTGGCGGCTCAGGCATTAAGTAAGCAGAAAACGCTGCCAGAGGCCGTTATTTTCGCTTTGACCAACGTGCTACAGGATAAAAACCAGGCCATCAAATCTGTGGCGGCTCAGGCATTAAGTAAGCAGAAAACGCTGCCAGAGGCCGTTATTTTCGCTTTGACCAACGTGCTACAGGATAAAAACCAGGCCATCAAATCTGTGGCGGCTCAGGCATTAAGTAAGCAGAAAACGCTGCCAGAGGCCGTTATTTTCGCTTTGACCAACGTGCTACAGGATAAAAA
>JASSUF010000077.1:0-11779 GCA_031963365.1 Mycoavidus cysteinexigens | reverse complement strand
CTGGTTCAGCGCTAACCTATCGAATGGGGGATTTTAAACCGTGTTTTAAGAAGTGGATTGGCTTGAAAGTCAGAATAATCAAAGTGAAGCAAATGGTATGGGCGGGATAATGACAGGATGGGGGTGGGTTTCTTTTTGGAAACGCGCTTTATCTTTAAATACCCATCCATACTTATAAAAACATACCACTTTTTGAGGAGAGTTTTTTGGCTTCGACCGATTCAGGGCGCTATACTTCATTGGCTATTTTTTTGCATTGGGCTATTGCCATACTGCTATTTTGGGGGTTTACTCTGGGCTGGGTTATGGAGGGGGTTCCCAAGGGCTCGCCAGACAAAATACTCTATGTGAACTGGCATAAATGGACTGGAGTCACAATTGGATTTTTGGTGTGTGTGCGTATTGCATGGCGACTTACACACCGGCCTCCTGCACTTCCCAGCACCGTGGCAAATTGGCAACGTTATGCTTCACAGATAGTGCATGCCGTGCTGTATTTTTTAATGATAGCGATTCCTTTAACGGGCTATTTTTATAGCTCTGCAGCGGGTAAGCCCGTTGTTTATTTAGGGCTGATACCTTTGCCTCCGATTATTGAGCCTAATCTGATGCTTAAACCGTTTTTTAAAACGGCGCACGTTACATTAAATTATATGTTGCTAGGTGCGGTGGGCCTCCATCTGTTAGCTGTGCTTAAGCATTATGTGATAGACCGCGATACCGTACTTGCGCGCATGCTGCCTTTTCTAAAAAAACGATAGTCCAAAAATTGTAGAGATGCCCTCCATTGCTTCAAAGAACCGATCTTTGAGGTAATGGAGGGCATCCCCTAGGTTTTGGGCCCTCTGCCTTTAATTTTCCTCTAAAACGCTCTCAATTTTGGTCGTATTGGGCGCCTATTGGGGGACTGTGAACAGGCTCTGAGAGAGTAGAAATGTTTTCCCCCATACATTACGCACCTTCTTGGAGGCGAGCGAAGTATTACTGTAGGGTTGGACTGCTGGCCATCTTTGGATATATACCCATACAGGCTGGGGCTGAGCCTATTGATCCAAAAAATAGCACGTTAACGGCTACCATCTGGCAAATGCATCTACCGATGACCGGTCGATTTAAAAGAATTTCAGGGGATATTCGCTTTGATGCAGCGGACCTTAAAACATTTAAGGCCCATATTGAAGTGGATATGCGCAGCCTAGATATGGGTAACGCGCAATTGAATCAAGAAATACAAGACGGCTATTGGTTTGATACGGCACGCTCCGCTAAAGCATTTTTTGTTGCTTCTTCCGCGCAAGCATTGCCGCATACATTAAATCGCTATCAAGTGCACGGCGTATTGCTTATGGGCAATAAAACGGTTCCTGTCATAGCAGATATGCAAGTGCACCAAAAAGAAGAACAGCAGATTTTAGAAGGGAGCTTGCCTATTAAACGGCTTATTTTTAGTGAAGGGCGGCGTGAATGGCAGGATATTTCTATGATTGGGGAGACCATAGAGCTTAAATTTTACTGGGTGATTGCCAAAAAACAGGCAGTATTAGAAGTCTCGCCCATTACTGATTCACATCCTGCTTCTTCTATATAGGTTGGCGTGCAAGCTCAATGAATGCTTGTAGATAATCAATATTTCTATCCGTCTCACGCACCCCTAAAAAAATCTGTTTAGCAATGCCATGAGGCCCCAGGCGAACGGGGGCGATATCCACTTTGCTCGCATATTCTTTTACTAGCCAGCGTGGCAAAGCAGCTATACCGCGACCGCTTGCTACCATTTGTAGCATGATGTCTGTCGTTTCAATGATTTTGCGCTGTTTTGGCACAATGCCAGCAGGCATCAAAAGTTGGTTGTAAATATCGAGCCGGTCAATAGCAACGGGGTAGGTAATCAAAATCTCATTGGCAAGCTCCTCAGGCTTTACATACGCAGCCGTTGCTAGTGGATGCTTGCGCGCCACCACTAGCACTTGCTCATAGTCAAATACTGCTTCGAAATATAAGCCGGGTTTATCCAAAGGATCCGGCGTTACGAGCAAATCGATCTCAAAGCCAAATAATGCCCCCATCCCTCCAAACTGAAACTTCTGTTTGACGTCGACATCTACATCGGGCCAGCTTGCCAAATAAGGCGACACAATTTTAAGCAGCCATTGATAACAAGGGTGGCATTCCATGCCGATACGCAATGTGCCTCGCTCACCTTGTCCGTATTGCCTTATGCGTTCTTCTGCATGCTCCAGTTGGGGTAATAACCGATTAGCTACGGCCAGTAGATGTTCGCCAGCCTGGGTTAACCTAAGCGTGCGGCCTTCGCGGCGCCATATGTCTGTGCCGAGCTGTTGTTCCAGCTTTTTGATGGTATGGCTTAATGCTGATTGCGTCAGGCATAGTGTACTGGCTGCTGCGGTTAGGGTGCCTTGTTGCGCTATTTCTCTGACAATGGCTAGATGGATTCTTTCCAGCATACGCATTCCATATTGATGAATAAAACTAATTAATTGCTGAAATAATATCATTATATTTCATGAGTCAATCCGCCTACCATGCTTCATTCGTTTATATACATTTGAACTGGGTGAGGGTAGGGCATGGTTACGACACATAATTTAGGTTTTCCGCGCATAGGCGCTAAACGTGAGCTGAAGCTCGCACTAGAAGCGTACTGGAAGGGGCAATCTTCAAGAGATGCATTAAAAGCATTAGGCGCACAACTGCGCCAGCAGCATTGGGAAAATCAGCAAGCGCTGGACTTTGCGCCTGTAGGGGATTTTTCTTTCTACGATCAAGTGCTCGATATGAGCTTTACATTGGGTAATTTGCCCGAGCGTGTAAAAAGCTTTAGAGGGGATGCGCTGGATAATTACTTTCGCGTAGCACGTGGGCGCTCGGTCAATCATGGTGACGATTGCTGCCATGGGGTGCAAGCTGGTGAAATGACCAAATGGTTTGATACTAACTACCACTACATCGTGCCAGAATTTAGCGCCTCCACCGAGTTCTCACTCGATGCTTCGCGTCTACTTGAACAATGGGCGCAGTCACAAAGCCTAGGCGTGAAGGCCAAACCAGTAATTATTGGCCCCGTGACGTATCTATGGCTGGGTAAAGCGAAAGATGACACAGATAAACTGGCGCTTCTGCCCCGTCTATTGCCTGCCTATGTTGAGCTATTTAATCAACTCGCTGAACTTGGTGTGGAGTGGGTACAGATTGATGAGCCTGCGCTAGTCACTGAGCTAAGTAGCGAGTGGCAACAAGCTTTTGAGACGGCCTATAAAGCGTTAAATACCGGCAAGGTTAAACTATTACTCACGACCTATTTTGGCCAATTGCTAGAAAATCTAGCACTTGCATGCCAGTTACCTGTGCAAGGCCTCCATATCGATGCTCTCCATGCACAAGCTGAAATCAACCAACTTGTAGCGCAATTGCCCGCCGACAAAATATTGTCTTTAGGCGTGATTAATGGCCGTAATATTTGGAAGACCGATTTAACCGCAGCGCTTGAATGGTTAGAGCCAGTCCGTGAAAAATTGGCTGAGCGCTTATGGCTTGCACCCTCTTGCTCGCTGCTACACGTGCCGGTTGATTTAAATAGTGAACAAAAGCTAGATAGCGAGATTCGCTCATGGCTAGCCTTTGCTTTGCAAAAACTCGATGAACTAAATGTATTAGCTACAGCGCTCAACGAAGGGCGTGATGCAGTAAAAGTTGAACTAGCCGCCAATGAAGCCGCTATTGCTGCTCGTCGCACATCACCACGAGTACACAATCCTGCTGTTAAAGAAGCAGTTGCTAAAATAGATGCAGGATTAGGCCGTCGCCAAAGCCCTTACTCTGAGCGTGCAGCTAAACAAACTGGACTGTTAAACTTACCTGCTTATCCCACCACCACTATTGGGTCGTTCCCACAAACTGCTGAGATTCGCCAAGCACGTAGCCTGTTTAAAAGTGGCAAGCTAAACGAGGTGGATTACCACGCAGCAATGCAAGCTGAAATTACGCGCAGTGTACGTGAGCAGGAAGCTTTGGGGCTGGATGTCTTAGTGCATGGGGAAGCCGAGCGTAACGATATGGTCGAGTACTTTGGCGAGCAGCTCGATGGTTATGCATTTAGCCAATTTGGCTGGGTGCAGTCTTACGGTTCGCGTTGCGTGAAGCCACCTATCTTATTTGGTGACATTAGCCGTCCCAAACCTATGACAGTCCATTGGATCGAATATGCGCAATCGCTCACCGACAAACCGATGAAAGGCATGTTGACAGGCCCCGTCACCATCCTTAACTGGTCTTTTGTACGAGATGATCAACCGCGCTCCGTATCGTGCTACCAGCTTGCACTAGCCATCCGCCAAGAAGTACTGGATTTGGAGAAGGCGGGTATACGTGTAATCCAGATCGATGAGGCAGCATTACGTGAAGGTTTGCCCTTACGCAAAGCACAATGGCAAACCTATCTAAACTGGGCAGTAGAGTCTTTCCGTATCGCTGCAAATGGAGTAGCAGATACAACGCAAATCCATACCCATATGTGCTACTCAGAGTTCAATGACATCATCGCCTCGATCGCAGATATGGATGCCGATGTAATTACTATTGAAACATCGCGTTCCGATATGGAATTACTAGATGTATTTGACCACTTCAATTACCCGAACGACATAGGCCCTGGCGTATACGATATTCATTCACCGAATATCCCCACGCAAGAGCATATTGTGCAACTCATGCGCAAAGCAGCAGAGCGTATTCCTGCTGAGCGTTTATGGGTGAATCCAGACTGTGGTTTGAAGACGCGTGCTTGGGAGGAAGTGATTCCTGCCTTACAAAACATGGTTGCCGCTGCACAGATATTGCGTGAAGCAGCGTAATAGCCACAGTTAGCGTGATAAAGCCTATGTTCTAGGTAATTAGGAAGCGCGCAAAAATAAACTACACCTCAAAAATTGGATCCTTCATAGGGTTCAATTTTTGAGGTGTTTTTTTATGGGGGTTTGGATAGTGATGTGCGTATAAATTTATTTCGCTATAACCGACAAATATGCGTTGCATGCAGTAGATAACATTAAAAATATACTATTTTTTATAAATATGTAGCCTAATTTCGCTATACAGAAAATTACCTGAAATGATCGCAATTCTTATTAATAGGTGCAGCCATGGAAATTCAAAACAATAAAAGAATGAAAAGTAATGAAGGGATATCTATAGGCATAAAAAATATTTCAAATAACAGTCAGCAAGAGGCTTTAAAGCATAAAAATAGCACATTACCTGAATCACTATTAGGTCGACTTACTTCTATAGGTGAAGAAAAAGTTTTAAGATATTTAGGCAAGAAAGATCTTATTGCACTAAGCGAGACAAACAGGGAGGGTCGAATTTTATATAATGGGCAACTCATTAGTTTATTTAAACTTAAATATATTGAACACTCAAGAGATAGTCAGGGGATACGTGCATTATTAATGTCCAGTGAATATGCGGAAGTGAAGTCTGACGATGGTGAGCCTGCTAAAAAAATAGTTAACTTTGTTTTCTCGAATAAAATTAGATCAGATTGCTATCCTTTCCATGCTTTAAAGTTGCTTTTAGATCCAAGTAGAGATAAAGAAGATCCACAGATCACGCTGCAGGAGTTGAAAGATATTGGGTTATTTAATGAGAAAAATTTCAATGGTAATAATTTAAATGAAGTAGTAATACCAAAAGAACACGGATCATTTATTTGGAAAAATTTGCATGTAATTCTAAGCCAAAAGAAAGTTCCTGATATAAAAACTTTCTTAAGAATACCTCAGGAAAAAATTGAACTTGGAATAGCTGCAATCCATAGATCAGGCGATATTGCTATGGAAACCGCTATGCTGCGAAGCAATATGTTCATAGAGGCGGAAAATGAAGATGGCGAGACTCCATTGCATGCTGCAGCTTTGGATGGCGATAAGGCAATGGTCGAGTTCCTGATAAAGAATGAAGCAAATATAGAGCATGAAGATAAATTTGGAGTGACTCCATTTTTCCTTGCTATGGAGAGAAAACACTTAGACGTAGCCGAGCTTTTTATTAAGGAAAATGTGCAAATGGAGCGAAAAAAAAAGGATGGAATGCCTTTATTCCACCATGTTCTCGATGTTCATAGGGAGCCTCCTGATGTAGGCCTTATAAATGCAATAAAGTTTCTAATTGAAAAGGGATTGGATCTTGAGAATAAAAATCAAGATGGAGACACTGCATTGCTTTATGCTTTTAAGCTAAATTGCTTTTCTGTAGCAGAGATTTTTCTTGATAGTGGAGTAAGTATGAAATGCAAAAATAAGGATGGTGATACTCCACTCGGCTATCTAGTTAAGAATGTCAACGGAAAAGATGGATATGGAAGTACTAAATTGCATAATGCCTTTGTACAAGGTGCATTAAATATAGCTGAAATATTGCTTGCAAATGGAGCAAAGCTAGAAATCACAGATGCAGAAGGAGTCCCGCCATTGCAATATCTTATTTTTAATATAGATAATCAAGATGAAAATGGGCAGTCTAAACTGCATGCAGCTTTTGCCAAAAACTGTCCGAGAGTGGCTCAGCTTCTGATTGAAAATGGCGCAGACTTTGAGCTTGAAGATGATGCTGGCAATACTCCAATCAGTTATGCAATTAAAAATAATATCAATAAAGAATTATTTATAAATGGATTGCCAGCTGAGATGCATAGTATAGTAAAAGCCAGCTGGGATAATGCATATATGGCTCTTTACTTTGATGTAGGAAAATTCATGGATGATCATGAAATGGACATGAAAAATTAATAATATTTTTAGTTGGCTTTGCCTCGAATTGATAGGTATCCGAAAATAAGGGATGTAAAGATCATACCCTGTTCTAAATGTAAAGCGCTCCAATAAGATATGGATAGTCATCTTATGGGAGCGCTGCAAAAAAGAAAAGTTTTTTTTATTTCAGAATAGGCTTTAAAGGACCTACACCTGTGCCCCCGCATTAGGATCATTCAAATCGGTCTTCGGTTTAATCGGGCGGATTAAATCTTCTCTTTTAATTCCAAGCCACATAGCTAAAGAAGCCGCTACGAAAACCGAAGAGTAGATGCCGAATAAAATGCCAATAGTGAGGGCGAGTGCAAAAAAGTGCAGGCTAGGGCCGCCCAATAGGAGCATCGCAAGCACCATCATTTGGGTACACCCATGTGTGATGAGGGTGCGGGAGATGGTGCGGGTGATAGCGTGGTCGATGGTTTGGCCTACGTTCAATGCTTTTTGTTTGCGAAAGGTTTCACGGATGCGATCGAAAATAACCACCGATTCGTTGACTGAATACCCCAATACCGCCAACACAGCAGCCAGTACGGACAATGAAAATTCCCACTGAAAAAAAGCAAAGCAGCCTAGGATAATCACGATATCGTGCAAATTGGCTATTAAGCCTGCAACGGCATACTTCCATTCAAAGCGTATAGATAAATAAACGCCAATTCCTAATATCACGCATAACAAGGCAAAAAGACCGCCAGTCGCTAGCTCTTTGCCTACCTGAGGGCCTACAAATTCAATGCGCTGAAGATGTGCGCCAGGCTGCTGGGTACTGAGCGCTTGCATGATTTCTACACTTTGTTGTGCGGAGGTGCGCCCTTTTTGTAGTGGCAGACGAATGAGGATATCGCGTGAGGTGCCAAAGGTTTGTACCTGCGCGTGTTCATAGCCTAGCTTATGCAGTGTGTTTCGCACTGGCTCCAGCCGAACTGCTTCGGGGTATTGCACTTCAAGCACCGTGCCGCCTGTAAATTCAACAGAAAGGTGCAAGCCTTTGTGCACTAGAAAAAAAATGGCAGCAAGGAAAGTGCATAGCGAGATCGCGTTAAATAACAGCGAGTACCGCATAAATGGAATATCTTTACGAATAGGGAAAAATTCCATTCAATGCTCCAAAAATAAAAAAATGGGAGTTATAGGATTTACCCTACGGCTACTTTTTTGAGTTTTTTGCGTGAGCCATACCATAGGTTAACGAGCCCACGTGCAAAGAAGACCGATGAAAACATCGATGTCAAAATGCCGATGCAGTGCACCACGGCAAAGCCTCGTAATGGACCCGCCCCTAAGGCTAGTAAGGCTAAGCCTGCGATAAGGGTAGTGACATTCGAATCTAGAATAGTGGCCCATGCATGGCTAAAACCTGCAGCAATAGCCGTTTGTGGAGGTGCGCCATTACGTTGTTCTTCGCGAATGCGCTCATTGATCAATACATTCGAATCAATAGCCATACCTAGTGCAAGTGCGATGGCAGCGATGCCAGGTAAAGTTAAGGTGGCTTGTAGCAAGGACAAAATAGCTATAAGCAGCAGTACATTTAACCCCAACGCCAAGACGGAAATAATCCCAAAAACAAGGTAATACACGCCCATAAATAGCGCGATGGCGAGTAGGCCGTAGCGTACGGAAGCCATCCCTTTTTGAATATTATCGGCCCCTAAATTAGGTCCGATGGTGCGCTCTTCAATGATTTCCATCGGCGCTGCTAGTGAGCCTGCGCGCAATAAAAGGGCTAAATCGTTAGCTGCTTGTGTAGAACGCGAACCGGTAATTTGGAAGCTATCACTAAGCTCAGATTGAATAGTGGCTACGGTCAGTATTTCTGCGTTGCCTTTTTCAAACAAAATCATTGCCATCGGGTGGCCAATATGCTCGCGTGACACACTTTTGAGCGCGCGCCCACCTACTGCATCTAGGCGAATTTTGACAGCAGGGCGTTGTTGCTCATCAAATCCAGCTGATGCATCCATGATGCGATCGCCGGTAAAAATAACCTGCTTTTTAAGGCGTATCGCGCTGCCTGGGCCTTGCATGAATAATTCATCGTCAGCAGGTAGAGGTTGGGATGGATCCAGTCCAGCTGGACTGTCATCTGCTAGACGTGCTTCCAAGGTGGCAGTGCGTCCAATAATATCTTTTGCTTTGGCCGTATCTTGCACGCCTGGCAGCTCTACTACGATGCGATCTACGCCTTGGCGCTGAATAATCGGTTCAGCAACGCCTAGTTCATTAATACGGTTATGCAGCGTAACTTGATTTTGTGCTACAGCTGCATCTTCTACGGCACGCTGAGTAATATCGCTCATTGTGCCGGTTAATATGTAGCCTTTAGCGCCGTCTGGTATTTTGCGCCACTGTAAATCTTGAATTTGATTCGAAAGTAAACGCTCCGCTGTGCTGGCACTATTTTCTTCATTTACATGCACGGTGATGCGGTTATCCACGCGGCGCACAATGGCATGAATTTTGCGGTCTCGTAAACTAGCGCGGGTGTCTGCGAGCGCGGTATCCAGTTTTTTATTCAGCGCAGCGTTTGTATCTACGCGTAATAAAAAATGCACACCACCGCGCAAATCTAGCCCTAAGTACATGGGCCGTGCCTGCAGCGTTTCTAGCCAAGCTGGCGATGCGCTTTGCAGATTTAGAGCAACAATATAAGCAGGATTATTCGGGTCAGGATTAAGTGCCTTGAGCAATACTTCTTTAGCTCGCAGCTGGGTATCGGTATCTTGCATGCGCACAATGATATTCGCTGCCGATGCCGCTCCAGATGCATGGTGGGCGGTGTGATGGAGGCGGATATTTTGTGCACTGAGATGTTCGCGAGCTAGTGCAGCTTCAACCATTTGCAAGGTGCTTGCATCGAGCGCATTTAAAGAACCTGTAGCAGAAGCTTGTGCACTAGATATTTGGATGGCAGGGAAGGTGCCAAATATATTGGGTAGCGCATAGAGTAGGCCAAATGCCAGCGCTGCAAGCATTACAGCGTACTTCCACAGAGGGTAGCGATTCATGGGCAGGAGAGGGATTTTTTTGAGATGGGTGCTTTTTAGAGTCTGTTCGAAGGCGTAAAAAGCGAAATGGTAGAGGAGGGGAGAAGTACCACCCACCTCTATTTTTACTTTTCCAAAAACCTTAAACAGAAGTTTTTGCAAAAACTCAATTTTACAGCGCCTTGATAGTGCCTTTAGGCAAAGTAAGCGTGACAGCGCTTTTTTGTACAGTAACCGTAACATTCTCTGCAATTTCGAGGCTGAGATAAGGCTCACTTACTTTGGTTACTTTTCCAACCAAACCACCGCTTACCAATACTTCATCGCCTTTAGCGACCGAGGCCAGCATGGCGCGATGCTCTTTCTGGCGCTTCATTTGAGGGCGAATCATAATGAAATACAACACCGCAAACATCAAAATCAGCGGTAGGAAATTCATAAGACTAGATTCGGTGGTGGTTTTAGCTAATGAAGCGGTTCCTTCTGCAAAAGCTTGACTAATAAACATGCTGCATCTCCCTAAAAATTAAAAATCGATTTTTGATTGGCCCAAAAAGGCACGCCGCAAAGGTACATCGCGGCTGACATGCCCGCGATAGTACTACTTCATCATACAAATAAGCTAAAGCGGATCCTGTATTTGCATACACGACCCCTCTTTGCGCTCATGATCTTTTAGGCGCTATGTAAACCCATTTTCTAGACCAATCAACAAGGCGTGCATTCTAGAGCGTTTTTCAATGCACGTGGACGGCTTGTACCCATTTATAAGTACTAAAAAAGTGTTTTTATGCAAAAAATGACCACTTTTGAGCCCTGCTGAGCATTCTATCTGGTAGGTTGGGGTGACGAAGGAACCCCAACATGCACACCACTACCTTCTAATACATGGCCTTTTGCAAACATAAGCAGGTTTTAAAAGGTCTATGGTTTGCATGTTGGGGTTCATTCGTCACCACCAACCTACACTTTCATGGAGCGCGTACGGTACGTAGCGCAACTAAATTAGTTACCTGTTTTGCTCCTGCGTTTTTAAGCAGCCTAGCAATGACTTCAAGCGTGGTACCTGAGGTCATCACATCATCTACCACAGCAATATGCTGCCCAGCGAGAGACACAATAGGGCGAGCAAGTTCAAATGCTTTGGAAAGATTGCTGCGACGCTCACGTGCACTGAGCTGAAGTTGAGGAGGGGTGTCTCGGATGCGTTTGAGTAAATCATATTGTGTCGGTAAATCGAGCGCGCCTGCTAGCGGTCGTGCAATTTCCCATGCTTGGTTATAGCCTCGTTGACTTAACCGTTGAGCAGACAAAGGAACGGGTACGATGAGATGAGGCCAATCTGTTGTATGCCATGTACTACGCACCACTTCTGCAAGACGCCTTGCCCATTCGCTGGCAACCGCCAAACGTGCATGAAATTTTAGGCCTAGTGCTAATACATCTAGTGTAGGCGCGTAATTGGCGAGTATGAGCGTGCGCTCAAAGGAAGGACGGTGCGTAATGCATGCACCGCATAGCAAATTACTAGCAGTAATCGGTAATGCGCAACAGGCACATCGATATTGCGGCATGCCAAAGTACTGGGCATCACACGGTGCGCATAATCCATGACTCGCGGGTTGTTTGCAGATAAGGCAGCTAGCAGGCAATAGCACTTGCCCAAATTTTAACCCTACCACCCCAAATTTTTTTAGAATCTTTTTACGATTTTCTAAAAGCAGTCGCCATTTTTGTGCAGTGAGCCAGACATGCTTTTGTAATGCTGAAAAGAAATTTTCAAAGGTAGAAGGCATGATAGAAAGAGGGGTGCAATAGGCGCATTTAGAAAGGCGTTGCATTAGGGCGTGTCCTCAACTGCCGCAAAGGGAACGTATTTGGGGGAGCAGGAGCGAAGAATCCGGAGAGTAGGTTGGTGGTGACGAAGGAACCCCAACATGCGTACCGCTGACTTTTAATTTT
>JASSUF010000076.1:0-11869 GCA_031963365.1 Mycoavidus cysteinexigens | reverse complement strand
TCTTGGTTCTCTTTTGGGGCTCTATCCAGCAAAGCATAAATGGTTTGCTGTTCTGTATAAATAGCTTGAAGAGCTTTCTCAACCTGCAGCTGTTCGTGCACTTGCTCTTCGGGCGTTAACACACCAAAAGCGGTATGTAATTCGTTAGCCTTTTCAGAAAGTGCTTCCAGCGTCTGACAAAGACCCAATCCATAACCTATTAGCGAGCTTACCTTAAATAAGTAAGAATTCCAGCTTTCTGTATCTTCTTTAGGAAGCAACTTACCCTTATACCAACGCGAGAGGCGCGCAACCCGATCCGGCGCAGTGTGATTATGAATTAATTTACTGAGTGGAGCACACTTACTAATAAATTTTTTTTGATCCTGAACCGTACTTTTTGCGGCATCACCGCGACCCCTAAAAAGCTTACCTGCATCAAAAATAGTAGGACTGAGCGATATAAGCATAAGGAAGCTACCTTTGCATCTAGATATTAGACTTATCCAAGCTGCTAATAATGATGGCATGTATGCAGAAAATATAGAGGGCGAGGCCGTATATGTGAGTCCTATCAATGCTGTATTTATGGAGCAGTTATACATAGAATATGGGCGAAGTCTATAGATATTGAATCGAGTTTCTATTGGTATGTAACAGCCATTGCGTTGATGAGCTTGTGTATCGCACTAACCATGCCGGACTTACGTCAACAGGGTTATTTGAAAAACAAATAGGAAAGCTAAAACCCTACTAACTTGAGGAAATTATCATGTTCACTTTATATATTGCCCCCAATACCTGTGCAGTCGCTGTACTCATTACACTGAAGTGGGTGGATGCGCCCCATAAGATTGAAATAGTGCAATTAGGCGACCCGGCCTATCGTAAGATCGCGCCGCAGGGTATGGTGCCGGCTATGGTTGACGGCGATGGCCCCGTTATGACACAAGCAGCAGCGATTTTAAAATACCTAGCCAACACCTACCCACAAGCGCAACTGGGCAGCAATGGAAGCCCTCGCGCGCAATATGCACTCGACGAGAAACTTTCTTTTCTGGCTAGCGACTTTCATCCCGCTTTTTGGCCTTTTTTCTCACCGAAACGCTACACCATTGATAATGATGAAAAAAGTATTGAGGCGGTTAAGGCAGCAAGCCATATTCGAGTGGATCGGGTTATGCTCGAATTAGATAAGCAGTTAAGCCTCAATACGTATCTGATGGGAGAGCGCCCTAGTATTGCTGATGCCTATGCATTTGCTATGGCAGGGTGGGCAGACTATTTCCCCAAAAAGGTCAGCGATTATCCCAATGTCCATCGTTTCATGCAGATCATGCATGCGGATAAAGGCGTGCAGGCTGCATTGCGCGATCAACATAATTCCTAATGCTCAATGACAACGGGGAGCACGCTGCATCAATGAATGGCGCTTTGTAAAAAGCGCCCTCTTTTGAAATCGCTCATTGCCTGGTCGATTTCCTCTCGTGTGTTCATAACAAAAGGACCTTGGCCTACAATCGGCTCATCGATAGGTTCGCCGCTTAAAAGAAGTAGCACTGCATCGCTATTAGCTTCGAGTGTGAAGCCTTCACCCGCACGATCCAATAGCACCATCTGCGCCTCACGGGCAACGGCTTCACCATTGACTTGCACGGTACCGTGCAATGCTACAACGGCTGTGTTCCAGCCATCGGGAGCAGGGAATTCAATAGTAGCTCCAGCATTTAGGCGTATGTCCCATATATTCATAGGTGAGAAAGTACGTGCTGGCCCGGCGTGCCCGGCGTACTTGCCCGCTATGATGCGTACTGACCCAGCATCTTCAGACAGAGTTACAGAAGGGATCGTGTCATTCAGAATAGCTTGATATCCCGGCGTGGTCATTTTATTTTTGGCAGGGAGATTGACCCAGAGTTGCACCATGTCTAATGTGCCGCCAGAGTGGGTAAAGGCTTCGGAATGGAACTCTTCGTGCAAGATACCGGAGCCTGCTGTCATCCATTGCACGTCTCCAGGGTAGATTACACCGCCTTGATTGGTCGAGTCATAGTGTGCGACTTCGCCCTTGTAGACGATGGTTACGGTTTCAAAACCACGGTGCGGATGCTGTCCCACTCCTCGGGGTTTAGTGCTTGGTGAGAAGTCCGTAGGTCCTGCACGGTCGAGCAATAAGAAGGGGCTGAGCGTTTTTCCGTATTTAGGATATGAGAACAGCGAGCGCACTGGAAAACCGTCACCCACCCAATGCTGGGGAGGTGCGCTGTAAACACCGACGACTTTTTTCATGACTTTCTCTCCAAAGCTGTCGCAAAAATTTGCGGCGCTGAAAAAAGTATATGCTAAAAAGTGATGATTACAAGCACCACACGACCCCGAAGATGGGCCCTTTTGGGCAATTGAGGACACGCCCTACATTGACAGTTGCCTATTTCATGGGCATATTTAGGGGGTACTAAATGGAGGAAGCATGGTTTGTGCTCCTCTCATTTTAGCTTCCCTTTTCTTTTCATTCTGCCCGGCCTTTGGCTTTGAACGCACTTACTTCCCCCCCTTTGTCTGCATCGCCTACTGAATCTGCAGCACCGACCACACACCGCCCGTTACGCCCCTTACGCAGCTTTGTCAAGCGTGCTGGGCGCATTTCTAATGCTCAGCGCCATGCTTATGAAGAGCTGGGGCCGCGGTGGGTTGTGCCTTATCAAAATACGATCCCAACATGGTCAGTGCTCTTTAATCGCACTGCACCTTGTATTTTGGAAATTGGTTTCGGTATGGGAACCGCTACGGCTGAGATTGCGAGTGCGCAACCGCATGTTGATTTTTTAGGGGTAGAGGTCCATGAGCCCGGAGTGGGCTCGCTGTTAAAGCAGATCGATGAGCAGGGGTTGAATAATATACGGATTATTGAGCATGATGCGGTAGAGGTCGTGCAGTCCATGTTGGGGGAAGCCAGCCTCGATGGGGTGCATATTTTCTTTCCCGATCCTTGGCATAAAGCCAGGCACCATAAGCGCCGTCTCATTCAGCCTGCTTTTGTGCAGCTTTTGGCCACGCGTTTAAAGCCAGATGCTTATATACATTGCGCAACAGACTGGGAACATTATGCGCAACATATGCTGGAAGTACTCAGCGCCGAACCTTTGTTGTATAACACCGCTTCTCTTTGCAACTCACCCGTTGAAAACGCGGAAGCTGTAGAGCCTTTGCTAGATCTGGCTACCCATTCTGTATCGCGCCCTGCTTGGCGCCCTGTTACCAAATTTGAAAAGCGTGGGTTGCAGCGTGGGCACGGTATATGGGATCTGGTTTTTCGACGCCGGGAAATATAGATTCGCAATCCCTTCCTCCACATTGTGCGGCCGACTAATCTACGACTCTTCTTCCAAAGTGCACCCTTATCTACGCCATGAATACTGAAAACGCCCGCTTTAATATGATTGAGCAGCAGATCCGCCCTTGGGGCATTAGTGATCTTACTGTGCTAGAGCAACTCCATAATTTGCATCGCGAAGATTTTGTTCCACTCGCTTATCGCAATCTTGCATTTGCAGATCTCAATATTCCCCTGCCTAATGGCCAAACTATGTTAGCGCCCAAAGTGGAAGCCAGGGTATTGCAAGCACTCGCGGTACAAGAAGGTGAATCCATCTTAGTAATTGGCGCAGGAACGGGTTATGTAGCCGGTTTGCTTGCGCTGCGAGCGCAACGCGTGATCGCGCTTGAACTAGATGCAGAAATAGCGGCTCTAGCTGAAAAAAACTTGAGGGCAGCGCACATACAGAATGTGGAAATCATTCAAGCAGATGGTGCACAAGGTTGGCCCAAGGCAGGCCCGTATGATGTCATTATGGTGTGTGGTGGCCTGCCGCTACTGCCTCAAACACTGCTTCAACAATTAAAACTCGGTGGGCGACTTGCTGCTTTCGTGGGCCAAGCTCCGATTTTGCAAACACAATTGGTTACACGAGTAGAAGAAGCCCAATACGATACGCGCACTCTTTTTGAAACGTGGATCGCCCCGCTAAAGTATGCGAAACAGCCTCCTATTGCATTAACCTCCGTATAACAACCTATCCATTTCCTTTAAAAAGCGTTTAGGGTGCATGCAAAATGTGCTGAAGTATCCGAGTTATACGAGGATTGCGCACATGCATCACCGCAAAAAAGAAAAAACACCAATTATGAGCACCACTTTCTCTGTTACAGGAATGCCCATCATGCTAAGACGCCATTCCCTCATCATGCAAATCTGTATGGTGCTTGCAGGCACATTATGGTTAGCTGCAAGCTCTTGGATTAAAGTGCCGATGTTCCCTGTTCCAATGACTTTGCAAACTTTTGCTTTAGCCACTTTAGCGGTTGCCTATGGACGACGTTTAAGTGCTTTAAGTGCATTGGCATGGTTAGCAGAAGGCGCGCTAGGCCTGCCTGTTTTTGCTGGTGGAGCAGCGGGTATTCACTACCTCTTTGGGCCTACCGGCGGCTATCTGTGGTCTTTTCCGCTAATAGCCGTATTGTGATCGCCTGGGCGGCTGAAAAGGGATGGTTAAATCGCATTATTCAAGGTACTGCAACCCTAGTGGCAGCCCATGCGCTGTGCTTGGCTTGTGGCGCTGCTTGGTTGGCTCTTTTTATCGGTAGCGAGCAAGCTTGGCAGCTTGGTGTAGAGCCTTTTATTCTTGGCTCCTTGTTAAAGTCAGTGCTTGCCATGCTCACAATAGATATTGGCCGTGCCATACGCCGTCGCATGAATAAGTAGCCCTAGCCTAGCTAATGGTTTTGAATAGTTTTTTATATTTTTTGAGGGCACGCCCTATTCTAAATTGAGAAATTTGGAATGGGCCCTTCTTCATTTTAAACGGCGAATATATGCACTCCCTGGCACCTACTGAGCTGGCTGATTGGTTAGCTACTGGGCAAACTAGTTTTCTTACAATGCATGCGAAGCCTTACCTCCTCGATGTACGTGAAGAATGGGAAACGGAGCTTGCTCAGATTCCCGGCTCTGTCACGATTGGGCTTGCAAAACTTCCTGAAAGCCATGCTTTCTTGGACTCATTTTCTTCTAAAGAAACCCCTATTGTTTGTATCTGCCATCATGGGGTACGCAGTGCGCATGCTGCCCGCTTTCTAAAAGAGCAGGGGTTTTCGAATGTGTTTAATTTACAAGGCGGAATCCATGCATGGGCGCATGATGTTGATAGGGGAATGAAGACGTATTGAATTGATTGATTTAATTGATGTTGCGCAGGTATTCAAGAGGACTGTGGTTTGCATGCGTACCCTGACTTTTAATTGTTGCTTTTAAATAATCTATAAGCTGGTCATCAAGGACACTGCGGCTTGCATGTTGGGGTTCCTTCGTCACCACCAACCTACCATCCTTTGTTTTTCTTGTGATTGGTAGAGTTTGATGAATCCCTTTTGCATAGCCGTCTGGTAGGTTGGTGGTGAGCAACGCGAACCCCAACATGCATACCGCAGTCTATTTGAATACCTGCATAAAATCAGTTATTTACCGCCCTTTGTTTTTCTTGTGATTGATAGAGTTTGATGAATCCCTTTTGCATAGCCGTCTGGTAGGTTGGTGGTGAGCAACGCGAACCCCAACATGCATACCGCAGTCTTTTTGAATACCTGCATAAAATCAGTTATTTTGCATTTTATAACTTATGTAGTTGATTTTTAACTTGAATGCCGTCACAATGACCCTCTACTGAAATAAAAACCAGTAATAATTTAATTGATCTCGACTTCGGCCGCATTTTTTCACAGCTACTAGGGTGCGTCCTCCATGGCTCAAGATCTCAAGCATATATACAGGCAAAGAGAGGAAATCATGTGCGCGGCTACAGCTAGTATATTTAATAAATGTAAAAATGCAGGGTTTGCTAAGGCGCAAGCTAGCCTCATTGCTACGCTTTTTAGTAAAGTACATCTATTCAATCAGGTCTTTCATAAGATAGATAAAGTCCGGCTTGAGTTAAAAAATGAAATAGATCAAACCCGTGCTGAACTTAAAACGGAAATAGCTCAAACTCGAACAGAAATAGCTGAAATCCGCTCTGAACTTAAAACGGAAATAGCCCAAACTCGAACAGAAATAGCTGAAACCCGCTCTGAACTTAAAACGGAAATAGCTCAAACTCGAACAGAAATAGCCCAAACCCGTGCTGAACTTAAAACAGATATCAGCCAGCTCCGCGGTGAGTGCATCAAAAAATTTAGCGAGATCAGTACTGAAATTAGCAATATGCGATCCAATTTAATTCAATGGATTGCAGGCCTTGGCTTTACCATGGTTGGCTTAATGTCTTTGTTCAAAATATTTGGATGAACCTTAAATAATGATGCGCGCAGGGGAGAGCACGGCGCACTTCAATGCTGAAGTGCGCGGGCCTTGGCTTTTTCCAAATAACTTTTCGTCTGCATCTCTACTACGCGAGACATCGTGCGTGCGCATTGGCGAATCAGGGTGGGGCCTACATACAGCTCAGAAAGCGGGACGGCAGAAGACAATATTAAGCACGTTTGCGTATCGTACAACACGTCAACAAGCCAAGTGAATCGGCGAGCAGCCAGTGTTTGATCTTCATTGAGTTCAGGGAGATTGGAGACGATCACCGTATGAAAGCGCCGCGCAATATCGAGATAATCATTTTGTGAGCGTGCTGCGCCACACAGCACCTGAAAATCAAACCACACTACGCCCGGCGCGCAGGCGAGCGCAGATACCTTTCGATGCTCGATCTGTAATATTACTGCGGCTTCAGAGGCATTCTGGCTCTGTAAATTAATGCCTGTTAACCGCGCAAAAATATCCAGCAAAGCTGCATGTGTTTGCGCTCCTAAAGGAGTGTGGTAACACTGTAGACCTTCCACGCTAGCGGGCAAATGCGCAGCTACCGAATCTGAATCTATAGGGATATCGCCATGCGGCTCTACGGATGGTGCTCCTTGTAGGTGTCGATAATCTATGCCTCCATCCACATGCAGCACATCGAGTTTTTCATAGATCAGTGCAATAGCACTCAACATACGCTCTCGGTGCAGCCCATCTGGATATAGTTGATCGGGCCGATCATTCGATGTCATAACAAACTGCACCCCTTCCTCAAAAAGCGCGTGCAGAAGCCGATAGAGCAACATTGCATCAGCGATATCGGTGATGTGAAATTCATCAAAACAGATCAGCCGGTAGCGCTGTGCCATCTTTGCAGCGAGCATATCCAGCGGATTAGCATGACCCTTGAGTGTTTGGAGTTGTTGGTGCACTTCTCGCATAAATTCATGAAAATGCAGGCGTACCCGCTTCTTCACAGGTACACAGGCACAAAAAGCATTCATTAAAAAGCTCTTACCGCGCCCTACCCCTCCCCACATATATACGCCTTTAGGGGCAGCACTACGCCTCCATTTTTTTAAGAAATGGGAGCGACCCGCCTCATAGTCAACCCACTCCAGATAGCAGCGCTGCAAGCGCTCAATAGCGACTTGCTGTGCAGGGTCTGCATGGTGGCCTCGTTTTTTAAGTTCGAGTTCGCAGTATGTCAAAACATCCATCATGTGCTTCAAAAAATGCTTAGGGGCCTGGCCCAAAACGACTATTCAAAAGTAAAGGGCCCAAAAAGTGATTAGAGTAAGTAAGGAAATAGGTGAGGCTCCTACTTCGCCTCAACCTCCCCTTCTCACGTCACGCTTTTTGGACCCTCTATGTACTGCTTTTTGTGTAGTTCGAGTTTTACATATTCAATGCGCGCTTATCTACAGCCAACGCTGCCTCGCGTAGTACTTCAGATAAGGAAGGATGTGCATGGCAAATTCTAGCAATATCTTCAGAAGCAGCCTTGAATTCCATAGCCATCACCGCCTCTGCGATCAGATCGGAAGCATTTGCGGACAAAATATGTACGCCCAGAATTTCATCGGTCTTGGCGTCGCAGAGCATTTTTGCAAATCCCTCTGCATGGCCCATACCTAATGCACGGCCATTTGCAGCGAATGGGAATTGGCCTGTCTTATATGCCCGACCCTCTGCTTTAAGCTCTTGCTCAGTCTGTCCAACCCAAGCGATTTCTGGAGTGGTGTAAATGACAGAGGGTATGCAGTTGTAATCGATATGGGGTTTTTGGCCGTCGATAAGTTCAGCCACCATAACCGCTTCATCTTCTGCTTTATGCGCGAGCATAGGGCCTCGCACCACGTCGCCAATTGCATACACATTAGGCAAACGTGTTTGGCAATAGTCATCTACTTCAATAAAGCCGCGTGCGTTAACCTCTAGCCCCACTTTCTGAAGGCCTAGATCATCGGTATTGGGTGTACGACCTATGGAGAGAATTAAGCGATCTGCTTCGAGTTTCTGATCTTTACCGTCTTTATCCGTGTAAGCAATTGTCACACCAGTTTTAGATGCGTCAACTTTGTTTATCTTAACGCCCATATTCAAGGTTAAACCTTGTTGGGTAAAGAGCTTTTGCGCTTCTTTTGAAACATCTTTATCGGCAGCGGGCAGAAAATCAGGCGAGCCTTCTAAAATCGTTACTTGCGAACCTAGGCGACGCCATACTGAGCCCAACTCTAAGCCGATAACCCCTGCGCCGATAACCGCCAGTTTTTTGGGTACAGAGTCAAAAGTTAAAGCACCTTCGTTATCTGCAATAATTTTTTGATCTACTGTCACATCCGGCAAATGGCGTGCTTTTGAGCCTGTTGCAATGATGATGTTTTTACCGAGCAACACCCCATTTTTTTTATCTTTTTCAGCGCCACTATTGGCTTGAAATTCTATTTGGTAGCCCTCTTCGGTCTTACCAGCAAAGCGGCCATGCCCCTTGAACCAAGTGATTTTGTTTTTACGGAAGAGAAACTCAATTCCTTTCGTCATTTTGCTGACGATTCCCGATTTACGGGACAACATTTTTTGAAGGTCTAATCCTAAACCTTTCACTTCAATGCCGTGTTGTTCAAAGTGATGTCCAGCAGCTTCAAAGGCTTCCGAGGAAAACAATAAAGCTTTAGAAGGGATACAACCTACGTTCAAGCAGGTGCCTCCTAATGCAGGGGTTCCCTCAGGGCTTAACCATTCCTCGATACACGCCACAGAGCGGCCCAATTGCGCTGCTCGGATCGCCGCGATATATCCACCCGGTCCTCCACCAATTACGATCACATCAAACTGTTCAGACATAGCCATCCTTCAATACCTTCAATAAAAAAACTGTAGTTCTATAGGGGTTCTACACACCATTCTAGCTGTACATAGTCTTCAGACTGTGTACCAATTTCAGATTCAGCAGCAGCGATATCGCCCAGATTTAACCCTACATAAGGGACAAATAAAAGCGTTTCGCCTATATAAATTAATGGAAGCGCACGCTGCCAGGCAGGCACGCTCGCTTCTTGAAACAACTTTTTCAGCGTTCGGCTAGGCGCTCCTGGGTATGCCCGGAAACGCTCGCCACCAGAACGCTTGCGCGCAGTCAGCGGCTTAGAGCGCAGCAAGGCTGTAGATACGCTAGCCGTCTCATTTTTCGAGGCCATTATAAAGTGCACGCTGCCTCCCCAAGGGGCTAGCGGCCACTGTGTTTGACCTTGCCACTGCAAAAGCATCTGCTCGGAACCCACACCAGGGTCCCGCAATGCTTGCTCATCTGCCCGTTCCCAATACATATGGTCACGATAAATCGACAAATAGAAATTCGCATAAGGAATTTGCCATGCAGCACGCTTTGGTGCAGCAGCATGTGTCGAATGTAGGGAGGGCGATGGTAACAGTCTATTTTTATCTAACTGCCGACACGCCTCATCCAGCCATGCAGAAGAAGCAACTGGTACCTCTTCGATGCGCATCCAGTAACGCAACACATTCACGGCCCTAGCAAAAGAGCGATGGAGCAATGCATTAAAAGCATGGTGAGAGAGCAAGCGCGATGTATGCGGCTCGCTCTCTAATGCGCGTAAATCTATTTCAGCTAAATCATCTAAAAGGTTTTGAGTTTGTGCTGCATATCTAGCAAAGCGCACACTAGCCTTTTTGTACGCAGGAAAATGCTTCGCTACTTGAGGCAATATATCGTGACGTAGCGCATTACGTGCATAACGCACATCGACATTACTATCGTCTTCAATCCAAGATAAGTGGTGATGTGTAGCATACGCTTGGATAGCGCTACGAGGCACAGACAAGAGCGGACGTAGCCAGGTAATGGTAGGAGTAGCACTGGCTTTTGAGGGGCGAGGCGCCTTATGCTCTGCAAACCCAGCATGTGACCCTATCCGCTCTACGGGTTTTTCAGGCATCGCTGCCACTCCGGGCAATCCGCCACCTCTGAGCAACTGTAGCCACATCGTTTCAACCTGATCATCTTCATGATGACCTAGCAATAGAACGCTCGCGTCATTTTGTATACATAACGTGCTCAAAGCAGCATAGCGCGCTTCACGCGCCGCCGCCTCTATACCCTGCCCCGATGCATCAATCACCACGCGGCGCGCTTCAAATTGCACGCCTAAACGCTGCGCTACGGCCCGTGCCGCTTCTTGCCAACTATCTGCTCGTACATTTAATCCGTGATGCACATGTAAAGCTACACAACGGTGCGCTCCCAAGCAGGTTACCGCTGCATGCAACAACACACTCGAATCGACTCCACCGCTAAATGCAATGGCAAACCGCCGTTTTTCAAGCTCATGCTGAGGAAGCAATGTTAATTTTGCCTGAAAAGCTTTAAGCACCAATTCAAAAGTGTGATCAAAGTTCATGGCTATTAACGGTAGATTGGCGATATACAGGGCTTAAAAAGACAGTGGTCATCACGTTGGAATTCGTGGCTCACCACCAACCTACAGAGGATGGTAGGTTGGTGGTGACGAAGGAACCCCAACATGCACACCACTCACCTTTAATCATCGCTTTTGAGCTGCATATACAGGTCTTAAAAAGACAATGGTTATCATGTTGGAATTCGTGGCTCACCACCAACCTACCGCCTTTTTATAAAGTATCAGAAGAATCTGTGAATTTACCGTAGCTCATCAGTCTTTCGAACCTTCTTGCCTTGAGTTCACTGATACTCATAGGTTGCAACTGTCGCAAACAATCCACCAGCGTACGTTTTAAAATCGCAGCCATAGCTTTAGTGTCGCGATGTGCGCCTCCTAAAGGTTCATTGACTACTTTATCAATAAGGCCTAGCGCTTTAATACGCTGTGCTGTCAAACCTAATGCATCAGCCGCTTCAGGCGCACGCGCCGCGCTTTTCCATAAAATGGAAGCGCATCCTTCAGGGGAAATCACAGAATAAATAGAGTGCTGCAGCATAAGCACATTATCGGCCACACCAATAGCTAGCGCCCCTCCTGACCCCCCTTCCCCAATGATAGTAGCAATTATCGGTGTTTTGAGCTCAGCCATTACATACAAGTTATAGCCAATAGCTTCAGACTGCCCCCGTTCTTCCGCCCCCACACCTGGATAGGCACCCGGTGTATCGATAAAAGTAAATACGGGTAGACCAAATTTTTCAGCAAGCCGCATCAAGCGCTCGGCTTTGCGATAGCCCTCGGGTTTGGACATACCAAAGTTGCGCGCAGCGCGCTCTTTAGTATCACGCCCTTTTTGGTGCCCAATAACCATACAGGGCTGCCCGTTCAAACGCGCTAACCCACCAATTATCGACAAATCATCTGCAAAAGCACGATCACCATGCAATTCATGGAAATCTGTGAAAATATGCTCGATGTAATCCAAGGTATAAGGGCGCTGCGGATGGCGCGCAATCTGTACGACTTGCCAAGGGGTCAGTTTGGAATACAGATCTTTGGTAAGTTGGCGGCTTTTTTCAGAGAGCTGCTCAACTTCTCTAGAGAGATCTAGAACTGAATC
>JASSUF010000075.1:0-11888 GCA_031963365.1 Mycoavidus cysteinexigens | reverse complement strand
AGTACGGGTAGATAAATGTTGTGGCAAACCTTGGTGAAACCAGGCCATAAATACGTCAAAAGCATTCCCATTGCCGGTTTCAGACAGGCTAAATGCCAAATACACTGCAGCAGCTACTCCAATGAGAGACTGCCAAAAATACTTTTCTCTCGATGCCATTCCATTAGGGTCTTGGCGTACGACTTTGCGATAGTCATCTACCCAGCCGACCAGGCCATAGCCCAATGTCACTAGTAACAATACCCAAATAAAGCGGTTACTTAAATCTGCCCACAATAAGGTGGAAATGCCGATACTTAATAAAATCAGTACGCCCCCCATCGTAGGGGTGCCGGACTTTACCAAATGGGTGCCTGGACCATTGGTGCGCACTGCTTGGCCCATTTTCAGCGCAGTTAACCAGCGAATAACCATGGGACCGCAGAGCAGTCCAATGAGCAAAGCAGTCATCGTTCCCATCATGGCGCGAAACGTCAGGTAATTGATAACACGCAAAAAGCTAAAATCATTTTGTAGCCAGTGCGCTAAAAGTAGCAGCATGAAACGTCCTTCAATCCAGTCGAGTTTGCCTGTGAGCAGTAAAGTGAAAACGGGTTATACAGGCTCTCAATGTGCCCCGTGTGGGGAAGCGCACTGTGAGTCGGAAAGTTTTTGGATAACGCGCTCCATTTTCATAAAGCGCGATCCTTTGACAAGCACGGTGGCCTGTTTATCAAAGCCATTGCTTTGCATGCAGCGCACCAAAGGTTCAAGCGCATCAAAATGCGTGGCTCCCGCACCAAATGCTTTGCAGGCGTAATAGCTGTCTTTACCCAAGGTATAGAGTGTGTCGATACCCTGAGTGCGCGCATAGATTCCAATTTCATGGTGAAAAGCCAGGCTTTGTGAGCCAACTTCGCCCATATCACCCATCACTAGCACACGTGGACTTGCATAATGGGCGAGCACATCAATAGCTGCACGCATCGAGTCAGGGTTAGCGTTATAGCTGTCATCGATCACTCGGATTCCAGCCAACGCCCCTGCAGTGATGGGTTGCAGTGCTAAGCGACCTGAAACGGGCAAGAAAGACTCTAAACCCTGCTTGATGGCTTGCAGCTCAACCCCTGCTGCCAATGCTGCTGCAGTGGCAGCTAGCGCATTGCGTTGATTATGCGCGCCCAGTGCTTGCAATTTAACGGAGATAGAACCCATGGGGGTTTCAATCTGCAGCGCGTTATCACCCAAGGCTTGATCGGGCATGGCTATGCCTTGTACAGCCGCAGACTCAGTGTGTATAGAAGGGTTGCGCGCATCATGCAGCGCAAAATCTAGAACTCGACGCTGGCCTGCTGCTTCACGCCAGATAGAGGTGTAAGGATCATCTGCTGGAAAAACAGCTACTCCATCCGAGGCAAGTGCATGCAATACGCCTCGGTGCTCTAGTGCTACAGCTTCAACACTGGCCATAAATTCTTGGTGCTCTCGTTGTGCATTATTAATGAGTGCAACGGTGGGTTGAATCAGCTCTGCGAGATACTCGGTTTCACCAGGGTGATTCATGCCAAGCTCAATAACCGCAAGACGATGCATGTTTTGGAGACGCAAT
This sequence comes from Mycoavidus cysteinexigens, assembly GCA_031963365.1. GTDB lineage: Bacteria > Pseudomonadota > Gammaproteobacteria > Burkholderiales > Burkholderiaceae > JASSUD01. Next base: position 10,300 of record JASSUF010000075.1, on the reverse strand, counting down.
AAGCTTAAAGGTACTCCTAGCTCATTATTTAAATTGCCTTGTGTGGCGAGCCGATGCTCCTGACCTACTGCTGCTGCAAAAATGGCAGCGAGCATCTCTTTAACCGTAGTCTTGCCATTGCTACCTGTCACAGCGACTACTGGCAGCGTAAAAGAAGCGCGCCAGTTCCGCGCTAGTACACCCAGTGCTAGGCGGGTATCGGGTACGTGCAGGGCAGGCAATACAAGGGTGCGGGCATACTCTGTGGTACTGCCCAGTTCATAGGCTTGTGACACTAATGCGGCGCTAGCGCCTTGTGTTGCAGCCTGCGTCAGAAATTGATGTCCATCAACCCGTTCTCCAGGCAGTGCGATAAATAAAGCCCCGGGCTTTAAAGTACGGCTATCGATAGCTACGCTAGTAAAAATCGTAGCGGGGTCGCCCACTACACGAGCGCCTGGAATCCAGCTTGCAACTTGTGATAATGATAGAGAAAGTATGGTCACTGCTTGCCTCCTTTTCTATCGTCCGTCAAAGCAGGTTCTGAGAAATGCGCAGGGTGGGACACTATTTCGCGCAATGCATTTTGCTTATGCAGGGGGGCTTCTTGGACTGCCATGTGGGCCAAAGCATTTTTAGATCCTCGTGCTGCTAGCGCCAGACGAGCATGGTCATGATCAGAAAATGGAAGCTTTTTGCCTTGAATTTCCTGTGTGGCTTCATGTCCTTTGCCTGCAAGCATGACCACATCTTTGGCATGCGCTTGACGAATCGTTTGCAAAATAGCCACTGCGCGATCTTCAATGCGTTTTGCCTGCGCTGGATGGTCCATGCCCAGCGCTATGGCATCAATAATGGCTGCGGGTATTTCGTTGCGTGGGTTATCGCTAGTGAGTACCACTTTATCAGCGAGCTGCTCGGCAATTTTGCCCATCATCGAGCGTTTTTGCGCATCTCGATTCCCTCCGCAACCCACCACACAGGCTAATTCTCCACCTCGTTGTTGTGCGACTGTGCGCAATACACTGAGCGCCTTTTCAAGTGCATCAGGAGTATGTGCATAATCGATAACGACAAGCGGCTCATTGGCTTGTAAATTGCCGCCCACTTTTTGCATGCGCCCAGCTACGGGTGTTAGCTTCGCAAGCTGTGCCAATGCACGCTTAAATGGAATATGCGTAGCAATGAGCGTAGCTAATACCGCAAGCGCATTGCTCACATTGAACGCACCTAGTGCAGCAATCTCTACCTCTCCATTCCCCCAACTTGAATGCACTTCAAAAGCAGTACCTCGTGAGGTAGCGCGTAATTTAGAGGCATAGATAAATTCGGGTAGCGTGCTGGTGCTCTCTTTTGCGGTAGCCGTGGCCTGCGCTGCTTTGCAAGTGGCTGCATAGGTAGGCCAATCCATTGTATTAGATGGATCTACCAATGGAGGTTGTGCAGTATGGCTAGTGGTATCGGTATGTATGCCATATGCAATCGCACGTGTGGGGCCTTGAATGCGTGTTAACCAAATGGCGCCGACAGGATCGTCTCGATTGATGACGACATAGCTTAAATTTGGCCATTCTAAGAGCTGTTGCTTAGCCGCTGCGTAGGCTTCGAATGTGCCGTGATAGTCCAGATGGTCTTGGCTGAGATTGGTAAATACCGCTACATCCAATGCGGTGCCATTTAAGCGGCCAAGATGTAGTGCATGCGAAGAGGCTTCCAGTGCCACAGCACGCAATTTTGCATCGCGTAATTGCGCTAGCTGATACTGAAACTGCGGTGCGTTCGGTGTTGTAAAGCCTGTCGAAGTAAGCTGATTAAGCGGCCCACTTCCCAATGTCCCAATTATTCCGCAAGGCAGATGCAATCCACACAATGCTTGAGCAATCCAATGGCTACAAGATGTTTTTCCATTCGTACCCGTGATTCCTACCAAAAAGAGATCTGCACTTGGCTCACCATACCAAGTGCTGGCAAGTGGGCCTGCTAATTTGGCCAAACCAGGAATGGCTTGCACTATGCCGGATTGCAGTGCGATATTGTCTGTTTCTGTACTAGTAGAAAAAGTATCAGGCTCGTACAGCACCACGCTTGCACCTTGGCGCAATGCATCCTGGATATAAGATTGGAGATCCGGGCCTTCGACTGCATAAGCCAAAAAAGCATCGCCAAGCTGAACATCTCGGCTATCTGTATGCAGATGTGCGGTGGGTGTCAGATGCGTTTTGAGTGCCTCAAGTGCTGTATAAAAAGCAGATTCCAGTGTGGCATCTAGCGCTGGAGCGATGGTATTTATAGCAAAAGATTTAGATTGCAAAGGAGCAAACTCTTTCATGGCCGACCTCCTTTCGAACGGGAAGCTGAAGCAGTTTTCCCCGTGGTTGGGCAGTTTTTAGTTGCATTCCCTTTTTGTCCAGCTGGTGCGGTGCAAGTATCAAAAGGTTTTTGCGGCGCGATATTGCGTACGCGCAAAGTGCTCCCTAGAATTTCTGAAGCCACAGGGCCTGCGACTTTCCCGCCAAAATGCTGACCTGCACTGGGACGGTCGATGGACACAGCCACGATAAAAAGCGCATTCGGTGTAGGGCCGAGTAAAACGATCGAAGAGCGATATTTGGAGCGGTCATATCCTTTTTTGGTGTGCTCGTAAGCCGTGCTAGTTTTACCGCCTACTCGATACCCAGGAACTTGCGCATTAGGAGCGGTTCCTCCGGGCGCAATTACACTTTCTAGCATAGAGCTAACAGCGCGTGCTGTTTGCGCAGAGAAGATTTGTGTGCCGGTGAGGCTGTCTTCATCATGTTTGAAAAGCGTCAATGGTAAGAGCTGTCCGCCATGAGCAAAAACCGTGTAAGCACGTGCCATCTGAAAGAGGGAGGTTGAAACACCATACCCATACGACATAGTTGCCTGTTCAATGCGACGCCAACTTTTCCAAGGTCGCACACGACCAGAAACCGCCCCGGGAAAACCGACGTTTGGAGCTTGGCCAAATCCAACACTGGTGAACATATTCCACATTTCTTCAGGCTTTAGCTGTAAAGCAATTTTGCTGATCCCTACATTGCTCGATTTTTGAATAACGCCCGCCACATTCAACGTTCCGTGATTACTGACATCGCTAATTTTTGCTCCATCGATCATGTAATACCCAGGTCCAGTATACACCGTGCTCGATGGAGTCACGCGGTGAAGGTCAAGTGCTAGCGCAGCAATAAAAGGCTTCATAATTGAGCCAGGTTCAAAGGTATCGGTTAGTACGCGGTTGCGCACTTGTTCACCCGTTAAATGTGTGCGGTCATTGGGGTTATAAATTGGGTAATTCACTAAAGCTAAAACTTCGCCAGTTCGTGCATCTACGACGATGGCTGCACCTGAGCGCGCCTGATTGAGTGCAATGGCTTTTTTCAACGCGGTGTACGTGATGTACTGAATCTTGCTATCGACGGACAGGGTTAAATCTTGCCCATCACGTGGTGTAACCAATTGATCAACATCTTCTACGATTCGCCCCATACGATCTTTAATCACTCGGCGGCTTCCTGGAATGCCAGCAAGTTGAGACTGAAATCCTAGCTCAACGCCTTCCTGTCCTTTATCTTCAATATTGGTAAATCCAATCAGGTGCGCGGTAATTTCACCTTCTGGGTAAAACCGTTTGTACTCTTTGCGCTGATAAATACCCGGTATTCCCAGCGCAGCAATTTGTGCTGCGCGCTCCATAGAAACTTGACGTTTCAAATAGACAAAAGAGCGATTAGATGCCAGTTTGGCTTGCAATTCAGCTACGCTTAGGTCCAAGAGCTGACTGAGTGCAATAAGCTTGTCCGGTGAGCGTGCTGCAGCCACCATTTTTTTGTCCACAGGCCCTGCAGAAAGTGTAGTAACCGATGCGGGTGCAGGTACAGAAGATGCTTGGGATTGCGTACGTTGTTCAATCTCTGCGCAAACAAGCGGTGCACCATCTATAGCAAGTTGCTTTTTCCCTTGTGTTTTGCCTACAGATTTTTCAATTCCTGTTGAGCTTGCAGAAGCCTGACAAGCTGCAAATTGTTTAGTAGACGCTAAAAAAATATCAGGCACATCTTCTGGAATAGCCCAAATGGCGCGAACCGGTAGGCTCGTTGCCAGGACCACCCCATTGCGATCAAAAATTTTGCCGCGGGTAGCACTTAATTCCAGTGTGCGTTGATAACGACTCTCACCCTGTTTTTGATAAAAATCATTACCAGGACCTTGAATCCAAAAAGCACGGCCTAACATGACCATAAAAGCTATAAATAAAAAAAAGACTATTAACTTCGAGCGCCACATCGGCAGCTGCAACGTGCCAGATCGATGCCTTGTATGAGGCAAGAGTACCGAAGGCGTGCGATGCGTGTCTGCCACAGGGGGTGAGCCACCTTTTAATTTCACAAGGGGCCTCTAGCGCTTTCTAAAGAAGCCACCTCTATCTGCAACACAGATATCACTGTTGGCGCAGTGCGTGACCGAGGACCGCTAGGTGCTGCTGAAGAAGGAGCTGGGCGGGCATCCTGTTTTTTCGACAAAGCCACCTGCTTGGTTGCTGGCACCGCACGTTGCGCTGATACCGATCTAGCAGATGCAAATTGATTGCTGGGCCCTATGCCTGGTTTAGACGCAGAAGCAGTCACCGTGCGTTGTAAATACTGGGTTTGTACAGATTGCACAGGCTTCATAGCAAGTTGGCGCAACGCAATATTCTCAATACGTGAAGTCTTGGAGAGGGCTCCTTGCTGATACTGCAGTCGTGATGCTTCTTGCTGTAACTGTTGTGCTTGGTTTTGCGCGTGCTCAAGCGCAATAAAAAGATTGCGTTGCGCGTAGGTTGCATTAATTACGGAGAGCGCACAAACAAGCGAGAGCACAAACAAAATAATATGCAAGCGATGAATCAGGGAACGCATCGTTGAACCTTTCAGGGCGTTATGAGAGCCTGTTTAAAATCTGCTTAAATCGGTGAAAGGGTAGGTATTAATTAGAGGCTGCACTCAAAAAATATATAGACACGAAGCCTACCTCAGCACTAAAAATTGATCTGCTCACAAGTGCCTCACAGCCTTTGTTGATATAGCTTAATTTGAGGTAGGGTATATCTTCAATCGCCCGAAATACCGCTTCTTTGTGCAACACGCAAAATGGCTGAACGCGCTCTGGGATTCGCTTGAATTTCAGCTTCGCCAGCTCGTATACGACCTAATAAAGTTATCAAAGGCGTAGGCACTTCTTCTTGCTCAAAACGAATGGGCAATCGACGTAAAAGGGCCCGTTGTTTATGAGGTACTTCTTTATGCTCTAAATCTTGCAAACGGTTTGTAAGGCCTGCTTGTTTTTGCAAAAAATGCTTCACTATGCGATCTTCCAGTGAATGAAAACTAATCACTGCTAATCGCCCACCAGGTTCCAACATCTGTACAGCAGGCTCTAATACCGCACGCAATTCCTGTAACTCTTGATTAATATGAATACGAATAGCCTGAAAAGTGCGTGTTGCTGGGTGATGACCGCGCTCTCGTGTTTTCACGGTGCGCGCAACCAGCTCGGCTAACTCTCGCGTTCTATTCAGTGGTCCCAGTGTTTCGCATTGGGCTTGCCGCTCTACAATGGCTTTTGCGATCTGCTTTGCAAAACGTTCATCCGAGTATTCTTGAATAATGTGCGCTAATTCTTCCTGACTGACCTGAGCTAGCCACTGCGCAGCGCTATAGCCACAGCTGGTGTCCATGCGCATATCCAGCGGCCCATCATGCTGAAAACTAAACCCTCGGTTTGCATCATCTAGCTGAGGTGAAGACACACCCAGATCCAGCAAGATTCCAGACACCTGCGATACACCACTAATTTCTAGCGCGCGCTCTAGCGCTGTAAAACTGCTGTGCACAATATGAAAACGCGCATCCTCTATCGTTTGTGCTGTAGCGTAAGCCTGCGGGTCCTTATCAAATGCAATAAGCCGCCCTTGTGCATTTAACCGGTCCAAAATCGCTCGGCTATGTCCTCCGCGTCCGAAAGTTCCATCGATATACACACCGTCAGGGCGCCATACCAAGGAATCAACCGCTTCGCTTAACAAAACAGGTAAATGGGTATTAGGAGCAGTAAACATATTTAAAAGGGGCATCCGTTAAAAAATGAAATTTTTCAACGTATCGGGCAGCTCTTCAGCCATCGCAATATGCTCTTTCGCAGCATAAGTCTGCGCATTCCAAAGCTCAAAATACTCGCCCATCCCCAATAACATCACCTCTTTATCGAGCTGCGCTGCAAGCCTTAACTCAGCACTAATTAATAAGCGGCTCGCGCTATCTAACTCAATATCTAAAGCATTACCCAGAAAAATCCGCCGCCACCAATGCGCATTCATGGGCAGACTCGCCACTTTGTCCCGAAAAACCTCCCAAGCATTTTGAGGAAAAAGCAGCAGGCAACCATCCGGATGCTTAGTAAGCGTCATCCGGCCAGTAAGCGGAGCAAGTTGTAGCGCTTCCCGGTAACGCGAAGGGATAGACATACGTCCCTTCGCATCGAGCGTGAGCGCAGACGCGCCTTGAAACAACTGCTTCTCCTGGGGAGGGGGCAAAATAGTGAGTGGAAGGGAGTGTGGCTCCCGCCTTTAAATTAAAACCCGCTAAGAAATCGTAAGCAGGTCCAGGAATTCTTAAGCAAAATAAGAAAAATCTGTTTGTTAAACAGATATATCCGATAGATTTTTCCTATGCACTTTGGGGCATTTTTACACAAAATTACACTTAAAAACACTTTTTCCCACTTTAGAGGAATGCGAATCCTTGGTCAAGCGCCTAAAATCTTTTATTTTGCAAGGGTGTTCCTCGTTTTGGGCGCTGAAAGATAAAGTGAAGGGGGTATATCTAGTTTAGTTTTGAAGTGATTTATTGCATTACTAGTGGGGAAGACTATTCCATTTGAAATGGAATAGAAAAAAAGCATAGGAAGGATAGAAGAGGAGGAGTGATCCAAAGCGGCGTGGTCAAACGCCATGCATGGAAACGGTACAACGCCCGCTGGTACATCGCAGTCTAACCAAGCTTGATCGAGAAATGAGAAACAGAGTGCTGCCTGCAATGACACGATAAAGGTAGAGCATCAAGGCGCAGATTCATGCGTGGAGCATGTATCTATTACCTATTTCAATATATGCCTAATATTGTGCTTATAGTTTATGATTTTATTTTGAATGCCCAATGGTTAGCCAACAAGATAAGCTCTATTTATAACGCTAATCTGATCCGCTTCTTCAAGCGCTAGGGAAGAACGCGATGCAGGATACTGATCGGCTAGCTTATCCAGATAAGCTTCATGTTTACAATGAAACCCATAGCCTCCTGCCACTATACTCAGAAAAGTCAGTAAAACGAAAATAGCCACAGGTACTGTTGCAGACTTAGGGTCATCATAGCTAGTAAAGGTTGTATAACCCACTCCAATACTGAGCGCAGCAAAAAGCGCAGATAGCGCAAACAACACCTCTGCATGCCCGAAGCAATCCTCACTAACAAAAAGACCCTCTACCCTATCCTCTACGGAATACTCTGACTGATAATCTGATTGGTAATCTGGTAAATCGATATACGTTGACGTAGTGCTCCGCATCGATGCTACTCTACTGCAGTATGGACCCACAAAGGTTGGCGTAAGACTTGCTATGGTTGGCGTAATGCTTGCGATAGAGGTTCTATCTATTTTTATACTGGTCATTTTCTCTCCTATATACATACAGATGCACACTTATAAAACCTGAGTAGATTTTTATAAGCAGTCACGCATTCGTCTCATTGATTTTCAAAGCATTTTACTTGGTTGATAAGTAAATAAAGTGCGCTGACATCACATCACAGACAAGTCTGAATGCAATAGAGGTATATTCTGCAAAGAGGAGAGAATGCTCTGCAAAATGTAGCGTAGGGGCATACCTCACCGCCACCTACGCGCCATTTTGAAAGGAGATAGGAAAAATCCCGCAGCTTTACAAAAACTTTAAGAACCGGTATGTAAAGAATAACCATTAACTACGGCTTTAACATCAGCATATGCCTCATGGACATCTTCAAATTTAGATGCAGGTAATCGGTCTATATGGTTTTCCGTTAAGCTAAAAATACGAGATAGTTCCTCTTCTTTGTAGTCTAAGATGTCTAAATCGAAAAATTCTATCAGGACACTTGAAAGATTTTTGTTAGAAAGGTGAGGCATACCTTTCTCGAGTAAGGAGAAAATATTAGGTTTTATTTGCTCAAAAAATATCCTGGGGGCATCTTCAGGAGCTATATAACCAAAAATATTGGAAAATTGTTTCAAAATTTCTGAATGCTGTTTTTCGGTTAAGATGTTTAGCTCAATCGCCTGTTTTAAATTCTCTTCAAGAAAATTAAAAGCATGCAGCTGTATGGCCTCTGATTCAAAATGCCATAGGTTAAGTGCCACTCCCTCCAAAACTTCACCAAGCTGACTATTAGGAATATTAGCCAAATTGTCCTTAATCAAATTAAAAGAATCCTGCCTCAAGGTCTCTGTGCTTAACCAGCGCATATGCTGTGCTAGCCCACAAAGAATACCCCCAATTTGATTACTAGGGATTTTAGGTAAGTAGCGATTAACTAAACTAAAAGCACGCTCCTGCATTTCTGCTGATTGGAAGTCCATACCACTGTATGAAAAGCCTTCTAAGGCTAACCTAATTTGACTATCAGGAATAATAGGCAAGTAGTTCCCAAGCAAATTCAAAATCCGCAACTGCATGTCCGCTGTCCATGCCCCATTCGTACTCTCTGCCAGCCTGCCAAGAATTCCTCCAATCTGATCAATAGGGATATTAAGCAGATTTTTTTCAATAATTTCCATCAAAGCTAATTGATCATTCCCTCTGGCATAAAAAGAACAGCGTTGCGAAGTCTGTTCCGCCAGAACCTTTAGGATGGACATCTTGTTTGCATCATCAGTCAAAACATCTATTTGCGCTGCGAACCACTGAATCGTTTCAATTCGGCCAGACTTCAAATACTGGATCATTGAGGCAAGCTCAACTAGGAGCTGGCCATGCATGCTCTCAGGAAAATCATCAAATTTCTGAACAAGAGCATCAAAAAACTGCTCATGAAGAGGATTAAGGCTTACTAAGCCCATCACATCGTTACGCACTAACTCCAGAAGTAAAGGCAGATCCTTATTCGAAACATCTTGTAGTCTGCAGGTTAATGCCTGGAAATACTCTAAACTATTTAACCTGTCAGGCTGTTTTTTTATCAGCCTACTTATAAAATTACCCAGATAATCTGCATGCAATGCGTTGATTATTCTTTTTAATTCAGGTGCGCCATCTGCCTTAGATGATGCATCTAGTAATTCATACCCTTCAGTATGCCCTATTAGCTTATTTCCTTCTTTTAAAAAGAATTCCTGTAAATGCGCAGGTATATTCGAGAGATTTTCACACAATGTTTTACCAAACCCAATGCATTCCAAAGGAAAATTTTGGATATTTTCAAAAGGAAAAGCTTGAATATTTTCCTGTAATTTTTCGAAATGCACTTCTTCTTTTAAAGCACGAATCATTAAGTCAGTACGTTGAATGATATGCAATTCTAAATCTTTTCTTTTTTGGGCTGAGGGTAAGGTTAGTGCTGCTTCCAGATCTAAGCATTTTTCTTCAACAAAATAATCTAATAAAGAATTAAATAACTCCAGAGGAAAATTTGTATTGCTCACTAATTTGAGAATTAAAATATTGTATATTTCCCGTGGAGTCGCTTTCTGTTGAGTGTATGGGTTTTTTACAGAATCAGGCTTTCTCACAAAGTCTGGAATGAATGCCTCGCCTAGATGGCGCAGATCCATTGAGTGGCTTAATTCATGATCATCGGCTTTTTCATTCTCATGTATTTTTTCCAAAATTATTCGCATAATTTCAGGAGGCAAATTCCTTATAGGGGAAGGGGGGCAGCTGGTAATCTTGGGCATAGTGCTCTGCGCTTTCTAACTTCGGTTAAATAAGAAAATTCTTAATTGTACTATAAGAACGTTCTTCGCACTCTCTGCGCTGCACCATGTTTTGGATAGTCCCGGAACCTAGCAAAGCTAGATGATATTTGCCCTCAACATGTCCGACAGCCTCCGATTTGACGAGAAGAAGTTGTCAGATCAGAGGTCTAACTTTCGTGGGCACTTTATTTTTGGAGTTTGTAAGCTGGTCATCAAGGATGTAGTGGCCTGCGTGTTGGGGTTCGTGCCTCACCGCCAACCAATGGCATTCGGTTAGCATATTAAGATAATTATATTTCGCAAATTATCT
>JASSUF010000074.1:0-11988 GCA_031963365.1 Mycoavidus cysteinexigens | reverse complement strand
AGGATCCCGAGCACCGCACGACCCCGAAGATGGGCCCTTTGGGGTAATTGAGGACATGCCCTAAAAAAATGCACTTCCTAGTTTCCATATTGCAGATACTTCTATGCGCATAGCCATCACCACCGGAGAACCTGCAGGCATAGGTCCTGAGCTTACTGCGCAAGCATTGCAACGTGGTTTGCTAAACGAGCCTGCTATATGGCCTGCTGATGCACGTTTTACCATATTGGGAGATGCGCAACTAATACGAGAGCGTGCCGCAACAGTAGGCGTTGATTGGGCACAGCTTGAAGCTACTGGGCGTGTTTGTATCGAGCATATTGCTTTACGAGCACCCTGTATTGCAGGGCAGCTTGATGCTGTGCAAGCACCTTATGTACTGACTTTACTAGATACCGCCAGCACAGGCGCGCAAGCAATAGGCAATAAAAAACCACGTTTTGACGCTATTGTTACGGCCCCTTTGCAAAAAAGCAGTATCCATGAGGCACGGGTACAAATGAAGGCTGCAAAAAACGACAGCCCTGCTGCACGACAAACGCCTGCTGATATATTTTTATTGGGGGATAGACCCTTTCTAGGCCATACCGAGTACTTTGCAGACCAAACCAATACTCCCCACGTGGTGATGATGCTTGCCGGCACCGACCGCCTTGCTGTTGCTCGGGCCCAGGGCAAAAACGATGCGGCTGCGTTACATCCTTTACGTGTAGCATTAGCTACCACCCATCTTCCTCTTAAAGACATATCTGCAGCTATTACCAGCGAGTTACTGCTCACTACGCTCGAGATCGTGGACCGTGCGTTGCGGCATTCATTTGGCTTGTCTACCCCTATTATTCTAGTAGCCGGTTTAAACCCGCATGCAGGAGAGGGCGGACACTGTGGTACAGAGGAAATCGAACATATCTTGCCAGCACTTAAAGCTGCCTGCGATAGGGGGATAGATGCCCGTGGGCCTTACCCTGCTGACACGCTTTTTCAACCTCAGTTTTTAGATGAAGCAGATTGTGTGCTGGCGCTCTATCACGACCAAGGCTTACCCGTTTTAAAATACGCCACCTTCGGCCAAGCTTTTAATATCACGCTCGGCCTACCTTTTATCCGCACTTCGGTCGATCACGGCACCGCTCTAAAACTGGCAGGCACAGGCCAAGCAGATCCCGGCAGCTTTATAGAAGCAATCACTGCAGCAGTATCGATAGCTGCAAGGGTAGCCAAAAGCGATGATTAAAAGTCAGTGGTATGCATGTTGGGGTTCGTAGCCTCACCGCCAACCTACATTGACGCGTAGGTTGGTGGTGACGAAGGAACCCCAACACCTAACCACCGCCTCCTTGAAGACCAGTCTGTAAACTGGTAAAAGCAATGATTAAGTCGGTGGTCTGCATGCTGAGGAATATTGCTTATAACCAAAACCCATAATAAATATGGCATTAATTGGCTTTCCTCCTGTCATAAATAATGACACTACCGTGCTGATTCTGGGCAGCTTCCCCGGCGTTGCCTCTTTAGCAGCCACCCAATATTACGCCCACCCTAGAAATCAATTTTGGAAGCTATTGGGAACGCTTTTGCAAGAGCCTCTCACTACATTGCCCTATGAGCTAAGGCTCGAACGCATACAAGCCCATGGCTTTGGGGTGTGGGATGTGCTGGCGCAGTGTGAGCGTACAGGTAGCCTTGATACAGCCATTCGTAACCCCATACCCAATGGTTTAGTCTCGCTTCCAACTCTGGCTCCAAAATTACAAAAAATCGGCCTAAATGGCAAACGCGCAGGCCGCTTTGCTCCCATGCTTTCCTTTGCAGGCTATCAAACCCTCATACTCCCTTCATCCAGCCCCGCCCATGCTGTGCTCTCGTTTGAGCAGAAGTTGGAAATATGGCGTGGATTGCTCTCTTAATCCCGCGATAACGCCTCAGCCGGATTTAATCGAGAAGCGTTATGCGCAGGCATAAAACCAAACAATATACCAATAAGTGCAGAAAATACAAAAGCCAAAATAATCGCGTTCATTGAAAAAACCATTTTCCATTGAGGCACCCATAACGGCACGATTTTGCCTATACCAAAAGACAAAAGAATGCCGATAACGCCGCCCATTAAGCAGACGGTTACGGCTTCTATTAAAAATTGTCGCAAAATATCGATACGGCGTGCGCCAACCGCCATGCGTATGCCAATTTCACGGGTGCGCTCGGTTACAGAAACCAGCATGATATTCATAACGCCAATGCCACCTACCACTAGCGAAATAGTTGCAATCACAGTGAGGAGGAGGGTGAGGGATCGGCGGATTTTTTCTGTGGTTTTGACCACGGTGTCCATATTGTAAGTAAAGAAATCTTGGGTGCCGTGCCGTTTTTTTAGTAAAGCGGTAATGCTGCGCTCGGCTGCTTGACTGGGTTGTCCGTCACGCACGCGTACGCTGATGCTGTTGAAATAATATTGTCCAAGTAGTTTGGTGCTAACCGTGGTGTAGGGCATCCAAATATTTAGCTCGCCTTCTCCTGAAAATGCATTGTCTTTTTTCGGTTTTGCAACGCCTATAACCCGGCTGGGTAGATTATTGATAAGCAGGATTTGCCCTATTGGATTGGGCATGGCACCAAAAAAGGTGCGGCGCGTATTGGCATCAATAACTATATTTTGTGCTTGATACTGTATATCGCGAGCTAGAAGGGGAGTGCCTTGTGCTATTTTGAGGTCGCTCACTTGGAAATACGCTTCGCCTACTCCACGGATGGTTGCCATAGCATCGGTGTCTCGGTAACGCACTAGTGCAGAACGATTAATATTGGGCGTTACGCTATCAATAAATGCTTGTGCATTGAGCGCATCCATATCTCCTTTTTGTAAAGTACGAATGCGCCCAGCTTGCCTGTCTCCCCAGCCTTTTCCTCGGTAAATATTGATCATATTCGTACCCAGGGAGGCAATATCTTTGAGTACAGCAGATTTGGCGCCTTCGCCAATGGCTGTAGTCGATACGACCGAAGCAATGCCAATAATGATGCCAAGTAGCGTTAAAGCCGTGCGTAAACGGTGAGAATAGAGGGAAACCCATGCCATTTTGCCGGCTTGTATGAGCCGTCCCCAGTCAATGAGCGGTCGACGATGGCGAGGTAAGTGATTAAGCGGGTCGGGTTTACTAGCTGCTAATGTAGGTGCTTGTTTATTCACCTCATCTCGAACAATCTCGCCATCGCGTATCTCAATGATACGAGGCGCTTCTGCTGCAATATGTTCATTGTGCGTGACTAAAATAACCGTGTGTCCATTCGCATGCAGCTCACGCAGAATGTGCATAACGGCATGCCCGCTCTTACTATCCAGTGCGCCGGTGGGTTCATCTGCTAATATGATTTCCCCCCCATTCATCAGTGCGCGTGCAATGCTAACGCGCTGTTGCTGGCCACCAGACAGCTGATGCGGGCGGTGCTGCGCATGATTCGCCATGCCTAGTTTTTTTAACAGCGCTTGAGCGCGTGCAGCGCGTTCTGTGCTGTCCATGCCTGCATAGACAGCAGGCATCTCCACATTTTCCTGCACGCAGAGGTAAGGCAACAAATGATAGCGCTGAAAAATAAACCCGAAGCGCTCGCGCCGTAAATGCGCCAATGCATCTACCTCTAAATTACCTGTAGCCTCCCCGCCGATCCGATATTCACCGCTGGTTGGATGATCTAGGCAGCCCAGCACATTCATTAAAGTAGATTTGCCAGAGCCTGACGCCCCGATGATCGCAATCATTTCTCCGGCATATACCTTTAAATTGATGCGATTTAATATCGTGATCGCGCGCTCATTCGTAGAGAAAAGGCGGGTTACATTGACTAATTCTAATAGCGGTACACGCTCTTTATGCTGATTCATCGCGCTCAGAAGCTAAGGGTTCCTCAGTAATGACTTGCTCGCCTTCTTGCAGCCCGTTTAATACTTGCACCATAATCGTATTATTAATCCCTGTGCGTACTTTACGGGTTTGAATCTCATTATTAGGCAGTAAAACACGCACAGCATAATGACCATTCTTATCTTTTCCACCTAGAGCTGTCATGGGTATGGCGAGCGCTGCTTTAGCGGTATCTTGCACAATATGGGTCTGTGCAGTCATTCCAATGCGCAAGGTGCGATCCGGATTAGGTATTTCAAATAAAGCATTATAAAAAACAGGCGCATTACTATTTGCGGTGCTATCTGATTTACTGTCTAAGAAATTTTGTGGAGCCGATTCAGTGGCCCGCAGTTTCCCGTAAAAGTGCTTGTCTGCATTACCCAAAATCGTAAAATACACCGTTTGACCAGGGTGAATGCGAATGACATCTGCTTCGGGTACTTGCACTTTCACCGTCATCGTTTTTAAATCGGCTAACTTTAAAATTACTGGGGCTTGCTGCTGGGCAATGACCGTTTGTCCTTCTTGGGTCACCAGCGCTATCACTTCACCTGCTATGGGCGCTGTAATGCGCGTGTACTCAAGCTCTGTCGTTGCAATATCGATATCTGCTTGTGCTTTCTTATTGCGCGCATGGAGAGAATCTAAATTGGCTTTAAGCATGAGCCATTTTGATTTAGCATCTTCAAAATTTTGCAATGAAGTAGATTTTTGCTGCAAGAGCTGGCGTTGGCGTTGATAATTGGAAGCGGCATAATGCAATTGAACGCTTTTTTCTTTTTCTTCTGCAACTAGAATTTCTTTGTCAATTTGAGCAGAGCGTAGTTTGGTTTTGGGTACTGTTGGATCTATCTCAGCCAATAATTGCCCTTTTTGCACCGAGTCACCTAATTCAACTTTGAGCGATTTTAATTGCCCCGATACCCGCGCACCCACATCCACTTGTTTGAAAGCTTGCAAAGTACCCACAGCCAATACGCTATTTTCTATATCGGCGCGTGTAACCGGAGCGGTTAAATATTTAGGTAGCTTATTAGAGGCTCCGTAGTGTTGAATAAAAAATAAAATACATAGTGAGGCAATCAATATGCCCACAGCTACCATTATCTGTTGGCGTTTGATTTTAAGACGCATTCCATTCCCCACCCAGTGCTTTAATTAAAGTAACCGTCGCTAACATTCTGCGGCGCGTGATGTCCATTACATTTCTTTTTGCAGATAAGGCCGTGGTTTGTGCTGTAATAACCTCTAAATAATTCGCCGTACCTGCTGTGTATTCGCGAGTGGCCATCGCCAGGGCTTGTTGGGCATATTTTACAAGCTGTTGCTGCACCGCAGCCTCTGACTCAAGCAAACGTAATTCAACGAGCGCATCCTCTACTTCTTGAAAAGCGAATAGCACCGTTTGTCTATAGTGTGCAACGGTTTGATCATAAGCCTTACGCGCAGCCTGAGTCTGAGCGCGGCGCAGGCCTGCGTCAAAGAGTGTGGCGGCTAATTGCGGTCCCAATGACCATACGCGCGCTGGCGCTGTGAGCCACTGCGAAAATACGGTGCTTTGAAAGCCACCCGATGCCGATAAACTCAGCGAAGGAAAAAATCCTGCCAACGCTACGCCAATCTGCTCATTGGCCGCAGCCATCTTGCGCTCTGCAAAAGCAATATCAGGGCGCCGTTCGAGCAGAACCGATGGAAGCTGTAATGGAATTTGGGGAAGCGTTGCGCGCAATGTAGAGGTATGAGCTGAGGATGAATGAGCGCGTAGCTTTAACGGAGTAGGTGGGATAGAAAATGTCGATGCAGGCTCGCCCACTAATGTAGCAATCGCATGCTCAAATTGTGCACGTGCAATGCGATTATCAATAGCAGCAGCCCGTGCCTGCTGGAGCTGCGTTTGCGCTTGGAAGGTATCTATTTGCGTGATAACGCCTTGCTCATAGCGATTTTGCGTGAGTTTGAGTGATTGCTGATAAGCCGCCACCGTATCATCGAGCAATTTTTTCTGGGCATCCAGTGCGCGCAATTGAAAATAGTCCTGCGCAAGGGTTGTCTGTATAGACAATCGCATATTCGCAAGCTCAGCTTCTGCACTCTGCGCATGTGCACCTTGTCCACGCGCTTGCCGGCGCACCTTGCCCCATACATCGGGTTCCCACGATGCATCGAGTGCCATATCATAGGCATTACGAACCGAATTACCTCGACTGGGATCCCCAATGCCACTAGAAGAAGGCTGCTGCGCCCCTGTACGTGCCATGCTACTGCTGAGATTAACCACCGGGAAATAATGGGAACGCACCTGAGCTACTAACGCACGCGCTTCTCGATACCGGGCTTCATAGCCTGCAATCTCTTGGTTCGATGCATTCCCCCGCGTAATGAGCGCATTTAATTGTGGATCATTAAAGCACTCCCACCATGGCCCACGGTCAGATTGATCATTAGGCTGCGCAATTTTCCAGCCGATAGCCGCTTCCTTAAATTGTGCAGGAATAGCTACAGTGGGGCGAGCATAGTTAGGGCCAACAGCACAGCCAGTCAATAAAAAGACTGTGAGCAATAAGTGCGAGGTCAGCGCAACAAAGCGGACATTATAAAAAATAGAGGTAACGGGGTAGGGCGGTAATGGGCAATGGCTTTGCATTGAATGTTCTCTGAAAGTACCAGCGCGCAGCCTAGTGGTACTCTTTCCTAATGAATACGTTTGCTTAGGGCGTATCCTCAATTACCCAAAAGGGCCCATCTTTGAGGCCGTGCGGTGCTCGAGATCCTCACGTACTTAAGTATATCCGGATCCTGTGCTCCTGCTCCCCCAAATATGTACCCTTTTGGGCAATTGAAGACACACCCTATAAAAGCCTATATTTTTTCAAAAAATAGAATGTAATATATTTTTCCTCCGGAATATATAGATAGGCATATAAATATCTCTTACCGGAGGGCTAACGTTCAATATATACAGTCTTTAGGCCATTTTATTTTGAGATATATTGAGCTAATAGCTGAGAAATTTCACGTTTTCCGCTGATATTGGCAATCTGCAAGAGAGTCTGACTATTTCGATTGACTTTTTTTAAGATGTTTTATTTTTCAGAGTCTGATATTTCGAGTGAGTCAAGAAATCTCTCTACTGTTTAGTTAAATAATAAGGTTGAATGAAGGGGAATCAAATTTAACTGGGATTTTTGACCTTGCCTCGATTTCACTTGCAGTTGGAGTTATTGGAAATAAAGGCAAGGTCAAGTTAATATTCTCTTCTACATGCTATGGCATATGCTTAATATTTAGCGCAAATAAAAAAACAGAAAACGTGAAATTACATTACTTCTAAGACCGTGGAAATAGCTTTCCTGAAAAATTAAAGCCACGAGAAAAAAAAGATCCCACCGAGCGCCAGCCCTTGACAGCACGCTTTAAAAGTCCATTTTTTTGCGGTGATTTAAAAGGTGTTTCTTTCGCAAGCTCATCCATTTTGTTCATCTTTTTTTGAAGAGACTCTAGATTCGCACTTTTCAAAGTATTAATTTGATGTTGAAGCTGCTGCTGTTGCGTATGTATCTCTTTTTGCTTTTTCTCTATAAATTCTTCACGCATTTTAGGAGTGTAAACTGGGGAAGCGCTAGAAACAGATCCGCCTGTATGACTTTGTATTGCAGCCAATTTGAGCGCGTCAGTACGTTGTTGAAGGTTCTGTAGCGCATACCCTCTATTCACCAAGGCATTTTTAGCCTGCTTTGCAGAACTACTTTCGTTGTCAAGATTGAGATTTAGTTGTGGCCTTGAAGAAGCAACAAAATCATACTGGTTAAAAGATGGGGTTGGCATATTTACTCCTTTTAAAGAGTTTGCGTATAAAGACAAGACGCTAGGGCAACATATCAAATATCTTATAGCAATTTCAATTTAATTCATGACATAGTTGGCAGCCTTAAAAAAGTTCATGCGTTCGAAATGGGAAAAGGCATCGGTCAGAGTGCCGGCTCTTGGGCGTACATCATTTTTTAAATTAGACCGTACGCTGTTTCAAAAAGTTCCAGATGGCCGTGAGTGTCTGCTACGCAACCGGTTTTGAACTGCCCTCCCAAAGTTGGATATTTAACCTGACTTTTGAGAGGCAGATCATTTTTAGTTTTGAAGCAGATTGCCGGAATGGGTTTGTCAGGGCACTCTTATTTTGCCCGCCATGGTTTTGCGGATAAATAGATACATGAACAGAGGGCACCTTCGGGTGTGCCGGTTTCCTTATCGTTATCCGGTCGACCAACCCTGTTCGAATCTGCCACCCTTTTTTATAAAATTTAATAAAAGGGTGGGGGAGAAATTACTGCTCAGGAAGGACATCGGCCATGCGTTACCCTACTCTGATTTTCTATTCTCCCCCTCTATATTTCTCTTCATTGTGCCCCCGCTTTTTTCCAGTTAGGAGGGCGCGATGAACTTCTCTATACTGCGTTCTCCACTGGGCCGTGGTGCTACCACGTCGAACGCAAAGCCTTCTTTTAATAACCCTACAGTATGCAAAGAACAGGCGGGCCCAATCCCGATTATTGAGCTGCTTAGTCAATGGCAAAATGTTAGAGACGGTCTGGAGGGCAATGCCTGGCAGGGGTATCAACAATTATCTAAAGATCAGAAGTGCGAGCTTGCACCATTGCTGGCTCAATATTGGCAGGCTTGTGCAGACCTGCTGCCCGCTCCATCCGTCATTGGTAAGCATCTCACTGCATATAGCGTGACCAACCTGTCCAGAGACGTACCCTGGATTGATGTTCTCAGCATATATTCATCCTGCCTGTCTGCGGATGATATGCATACGGTACAAAGTGGACTGGTTCGATTAAATCAGGCAATGGCGGATATCAAGCACCTCTTCAAGAGATTCGATGCGCAAAGAGCAGACCAGAAATCAGGCCTCTATCTATCCATCACTATGCGGCTGTGCGGTCTCTTTTGCTCACTCCTTTCTCACGCTTTGGCACTCCTACAACTTGTACATATGCTGTACAGATGTACTACCCAGCAGGCCAATCAACCCATAAAGACGGGCAAAGAACAATGGGAAGAGCTGGCAGAACAGCTCAAAATGTTCTGGATGCAAGAAATGTATACGGCACCCTCCAATAAGGAGGCAATTAAAAAACAGATTCAAAAAGAATTGGCAATACTGCTAGAAACAAAGCAAAAGGCTAGCTAGAAATAAAGCAAAATACTAATCAGAGCATCATGCGGGGACTATCTAGAATAGGACTGCAATATCAGGTCTGTCCTCCTATATTTTTTACTCAAATAAGATCATCCTTGCAAGATTGGATAAATTTAATATCTCGATGCAAAGGTGAGCTTGATGCTTATATCTCTCAGTCCTACTATTTTTGATGCAGGTCCGCTTTTTAGAAGCCGTTGTGAAGGCTCGAAAAGTGCTGTCCAAAAGCAAAAAATACTTACGGATGAGGGTGCTCCGTTAAGCAAATTACTTCATAATCGGACTTCAACGGATTCGGTTGCATGTCTCGCGCGATGGTATAAGAGTAGATTGCTGTCTGATACAGAGAAAGGCAAAGAGGATTCTTTCTTACTTGAGATGGGGTCTCTAATAAATCATGGGCTCCAGCTTTCTGAGATGCTAGAATCACTTTCTGAAAAAGCTAATGAATTACACACAGGTTTTAATGCGTTAGCGCCCGAAGAGCAAGAGCACGAATACCCTTGCATTCAGGAAGAATTACAATCTATTTATAAAGAGCAGCAGAGAATTTATGCGTTGCTCGATAGTGCGCCTGAAGAGAATCAAAAAGAGCTACCCATTTCAAAAGAAATGCAGCAAACGGGTACTAAACCTGCACCAATGGGTTTGATTCAAGAGGTGCAGGCCCTGGACCAAAAACTATCCGCCGTAGAGCAAGAAGCGGAACGGTATACTACCTCTCTAATGGAGTATTTCGTTTCCATTCCTCGAACAGAAACCGTGATTTGTACTATTGCAGGCGTTGTAACGGCGGTGGGAATTGGTCTGCAACTACCATTTTTTATATGTTGCGTATCAATTGTTGTTTCTATTGCAATGGCGGTAGTTAGATTTGTCAATTTTATAAGCTCAGATAAACGGCATGCCAAAAATAATGACGTGCTTATACTTCGACGGGAAGTAATAGGCTCCTATATGAACATATTGAACGACATGATTAGCGCTATTTTTCAGATTAAACAAGATACTAGTGATATTAAGGGTACGCTTGATCGCTTAGAGCAGAAAATTGATAGTGCTCCAGCTTCCATTACACATAATGACAACCGCCAGCATCAGCATATTACTTACGTCCAACAAATTAATGTTGTCGACCCAAAATACCTTCTCCCCGCTGAACAGCAGCTGCTTTTAGCGCATGGTTCCGCAGCGCGACCAGCCATTACGTTTTATCAGGAAAGCCAAAAATCAGCGGAAATTCTGCTAGATCACCAGCAAAGACAAAGGCAGTATTCTATGGGATCCCTCCCAGAACTGACTTTTTACGGCACTTCTTCTGAGAGTAGCTCTTCTGAAGGGGAAAGTAGCTCACTTGCCTTATATAGAGCTAAAGCTAGAGCAAGGATTGAGCCTATTATTTTTGAAGAATCTAATATTGAAGAACTCTTTTCATCCGATTCAGAATCGGATTCTGATGCAGTACTAACAGCAGAAGAAAAAGTGCAACTCAAAAAAGCAAGGGCTCAAAGAAAAGCAGAAAAAAATGCAAAGCTTAAAGCTTTATTTGAAGAACAACAAAAAAGGCTAAATGACCTTGAGGCTGAGAATGCTGCTATGAAACAGAAGCAAGCTGCTATTCAAGCCCTTATAGCCTAGTTAACTATTTAAATATATCCTATAAGATGGCCCTTTGAATTTAATATGACCCAAAAAAGTTAGGCACCAATCTGACTTTGTGGGGTCATATAAAATTATAAAAGGGCCATTATTTAATGCGATGTATCCACATCCATTTTTTTGCTGCTGCCTGTAGCTACGGGGAAATAAGCATGAATTCTGTGAATTCTATACAGCCATAGCTGGCACAGCATCATACTGTTCCTAATACCTCACTTTCTGATCCAGTTAATAAAGAGGGGGAAATTAAAGAGGTAAATCAAGCAGCAAGAATAGCGGTGCAAAAATGGTAATAGCTGATATCCCCTTAGAAGCTTTGGAAAATAAAGATCAGTACGAATTAGAATCGGCTGAGGAATCAGAGCAGCTAGATCAAGTGCGACCTGCAAAACACCGTTAGCTGCAACTGGCCCAAAGTGATGATCGAAAACCCTGCTAACAAAGCAGGTATCAAAAAGGCCCGAACCAAAAAGGTACGCGGTATGGAGTAACCCCGTTGGTCTGAGCCACTCCTGGACAACTCAATCCGTTGGTGCACAGGAGGAGATCGACCCGCTCCGGTTTGAGTTGTAGATTTTACAATTAATGTTTTTGTATTTGAAAGTCATATAATTTAATCCATAAAAATAAGGTTAAATATGATGAATATAAATCAAATCTCGCGATCACCTAGTATTTCAGAAATATTAACGACAGAGTCGAATAACAATAATCAATCCAATATAGTGCAAAGTGCAGCAACTACTACAACCACTACTACTGCATCACTGCCTGAATTACCTCCGGAAATATTAGGGATGATTGTTGGATATTCTACATTGAGTAATCAGTCATCGTCCCCTGAAGAAATAAATGGAAATATACAACAATTAATTTCACTTCGATTAGTTAATCGAATGGCACGGGGTGAAGTTAATTCAATATTAATTTCACCAAGTAACCAACGATCACAATGGATTAGTCAGCAAACGGATTTTTGTTATAAAAATATTCGTGCATGCTTAATCCGTTACGCAGCTTCGCCTACGCCTGCTCACTATTGGACAAATAAAATATTAAGTATGGTGCAACATATCCGGGTTACTATGGATCTATCTCAAGCAATGGAACGGTGGTTTTATGAGACGGATGAAGATGTAGGGCTTCAAGATAATCATCTATCTATGTTGATAGCACAGTAGGCGGCCTGCCGGACGCCAGGCGTTCGGAAGAAACAATCGGCAG
>JASSUF010000073.1:0-12101 GCA_031963365.1 Mycoavidus cysteinexigens | reverse complement strand
ATCCAGACTTCCTTTACGAGGTCTTAACTGCTCAAATTTAAATGAGGCGGCCCTGTGAATCTTACAAAGATACCTAGGCAACATCAGAAAGAAAACGTAAAGTACAGGCGTATTTGTGCTATTTTCGCCACCTTGGGTTGCAAGTTGGTTGTTGCGGCCCCTTATACATACCGTTGGCAGTGTGTTTTCAAAAAAATGCACTGCCAACGTTACTAGAAAGACAAATATAAATCTCGCTCTACTTCTGATAAGAGATCATAAACATGAGTGTAATCGACGCAATAATGGAATCGATGGGCGGCCAAGTTCAGTCGCTCACAGATCAAGTGCAGGGCTTTCTTGATACCGCTGATCTTTCAAACCCTGCCATGGCGACGAAACTACAGATGTTCGTCAACAAGCTTTCTATTTTTACCAATCTCGAGAGCACCATGATTAAGGTATTCGGGGATATGGCAAAGAGCACTATCCATAATATGCTATGACAGGCTTGGATCGGGAAGTGCGTCGTCTTATTGTCGAGGCAGCTATCGCAGCGCCTAATTATGGCCTAACAAGTCATGCAAAAGCATTATTGGGCACATTTGGCGCGCTGAATTTGGAAGCAGAGGTGCGTGCGCTATCTAGTGCGATGGTATATTTTGGGCTATGTCGGCCCCGTGCCGCACTCGCTGCCTTAAAAAGTCAAACTAGTGAAAAAGTGCAAGAGCTGCGTACAATGATTCTTGCTTATCAAAAAGAGATCGCGCAAAAAAAAGAAAGGCGTGATTAATAGGGCGTGTCCTCAATTGCTCCAAAGGGTTCATATTTGGGGGAGCAGGAGCGCAGAGACCGGAACTGTACTTTTGTACAGTGAGGATCTCGAGCACCGCACGACCGCAAAGATGGGCCCTTTGGGGTAATTGAGGACATGCCCTAGTTTGGAGAATGTAATGGCAACAATTACACCAGATGGTGGCGTGATAGATATTGCGCCTGCTTCTATCAATGAGCCTACGGCAAATTCAGCAGGGCTTTTAGCGGTATCTGATCTGGTCCAAGGCAATGGGTTCCCCATGCCGAGCGCAGATCCAGGAGCTGTTGCAAAATTTAATTCGATTTTTTCTTCGTTGGTGTCAGAGCCTACTAAGGCGATAAAAGCGTTATCGGAAACGATGAAAAAGAGCGCAAATTCGTCAGAAATACTAAGTCCTACTCAAGTACTTAGTATGCAAATCGATACCATGAAGTCGAGTGTTGGTATAAACATAGCTTCAAAATTCCTTGGCGCACTGTCCCAGTCGCTCAAGCAGTTGACCACAATTAATTAAAACTTTATGGCTAAACGCTCCATTCTCATCGGCATATGTGTGCTGAGTCTGTTTCTTACTGCTTGCAAAGTAACGCTCTACTCTGCTTTATCAGAGAGCGAGGCTAATCAGATGCTGGCGCTTTTGATGGTTAATCGCATCGATGCACAAAAAGAAACCGATAAAGCTAAAGGTATAGTTTTGCTAGTACCTAAGTCACAATTTATCAAAGCGGTTGAGGTTCTTCGACAAAATGGGTATCCCAAGCCTAAATACGCGTCTGTAATGGATGTGTTTCCATCGAATCAGCTCGTATCTTCGCCTGAACAAGAACGGGCGAAAATGGAGTATCTGAAAGAGCAGCAAATTCAAGAAATGCTGACGCAGATTGATGGGGTGGTTTCGGCGCATGTGTCTATTGGTCTGCCTGATGATCAGGGAGGCTTGGGCAAACAGGCTATGCAATCAACCGTCTCCGTATTTATTAAATACTCTCCAGCAACCAACTTAAGCACGTATCAAGAGCAAATACGCGATTTGGTGCGCCAAGGTATTGCGGGTATTGAGCAAAATAATATTAGCGTGGTGAGGGTGCCAGCTAGCTATCGGTACGGACAAGCACAGCCCTTGGCCATGCCTTTGCCAGATACTTGGTGGGCACGACTCGTGCAAAAACCACTTTGGTTAGGTACGGTGATTGTGGTTTTACTTGGATTGATCGGCTCAGCGATTGGTTTTTCCATTTGGCAAACGCGTAGAAGTGAGAAACTTGACTGATTTCGCGGGGACACCCAAATCGATGAGGCCTTTAGACGCCCATTTTTATCGACTCCTGTGGCAACCCGCTGCGGTGATGCATATAGCGTGGTGGCACGCCTTGGGGCTTGATGCGTTACGGTCGATTTATCAGACTACGCCACGCGCTCGCCCCTGTATCGATCGCTCGATTATGCAGCGTCGCGCTCTCTCTACACGCCCTACCTCATTAGCTAGTGCGGGTGAATTGACTCCGGTTGAGCAAAAAATAGTAAGTTTTGCAGAAAAATTACCGGTCTTAATCCCTGCGTTAGGGTTATTGCGTTTAGGGCGTGCTGAGTATTGGATGTTGCGCAATTACCGTGAGGCTTTGCCGCAACTCAACTCTGTGGAGCGTGCGCAGCTCAATGTTTTGGCAGCACCCCTCATGACTTCGTCTGTTCCAGAGCATTTTCGTCTGGAACTCCCATTGCTGGACCCGGAGCATTTGGCCCAACAAGCCACTTCTCATGGTGCGGCAGTGCTAGTACACGCGTTGCAAAAGCGTCCTCTTTTAGGGGCGTTAGAAGTGTTATTTGAGCCGTCTCTCTTTGAACAAAGTCCTGCCATTGATGAGCCTGTAGCTTCATTTGGCTTAAATCTGTTGTTTCGACTTGCACGCTTTTTGTAGGTTTTAATTTTTGTTTTTGAAATTTTGCAAGCTGGTCATCTAGGATGCAGTGGCGTGCATGTTGGGGTTCGTGCCTCACCACCAACCTACCGTTCTTTGTTTTTTTGTAGTGGAGTTTGGTGAATCCATTTTGCATAGCTATCTCGGTAGGTTGGTGGTGAGGCACGAACCCCAACATGCATACCACTGGCTTTTCGAATACCTGCATAACATCAGTTACTTAGCCTCTTCAATCCTATTGTGTATTTTTTCCTTTTTTTGCGACTGTGTGATGAATCCTTTTAGCGTGCGTATTGAAATGCTTGAAGGGCCGGCTCCTGAAGGTGCTGTGCTCAAAACTGCTGCAGTTAGCTTACGCCAAGAAACAAAAAAATGGGCGGAGCAAGCCTCTACACAAGCCATCAAGGTCTTAAAACAAGCACAGCAAAAAGCCAAAAGCATTCAAGAGGCAGCGGCACAAGTTGGCGCGCTTCAAAAAGCACAAGCGATTGAAGATATCCGTATACAAACACGTGATGCAACGCTAGAAGAAGCGTTACAGTGGTTAGTCGAAGAGCAGGGCCTAGAGGCTCGTATTGTGGAAGGTGTCGAGTCACGCATGCGTGAGATGATGGCAACGGTGCTAGAGGAATGGTTGGATGATCAAGACGAACTCAATCAATTGGCACGCCGCCTAACGTCGCTCGCAGCCGCTCGGGTACGTCAACATCCTTATAAACTTCGTTTGCATCCTGAGGCCTGCGAAACCCTACAAGCACGTTATGAGGGAAAATCTCCATTTGAACGTGCTCAGTGGGTGCCTGACGCTACGCTAGAAACGCGCCAAGCAGTATTTGAGGATGCATTTTTGCGCGTTGAATTTGATTTAGCCTTGCATTGGAGCAAAGTAATGCATGCACTGCGCACCATGCAAATTGATGCTGCTCAAGAGGATTCGGATGTCTAGTCCGCTAATCACGGTACCTGCTACAGGGCCTGGGAGTGTGGGTCCTCATGACCCTAAAGATACGTCTCGTTACGGGAATAATAAGCTAGCGATGCCTTCCGCTATGCGTGCTGCACAAGCAGAGCTTAGGCAGTTGAATGACACTGAAGAGGCATCACTTTTAGAAGGTTTTTCTTCTTGGCTGCGCCGTAGTGGAAGAGCGCGTGGCGACGGCGTGATGTCCCTCGAAACGCCAGCGGAAAGCGCGAGTGAGTATCTAGAAGGGCTCTTAAAGAGCTTAGGCGACTCAGATTTTTCTTCCTTAGAGGCGCTTCTACAGCGCTTTCCGGGTCTTGAGAAATCTTCCAATCCGCTTGCCCACCTTTTATCCAATGGCTTAAAACCAGGCCAAGCCGCTTTACTATTGGCCGCCTTAGTGGGCGGTTTTGAAGATGCGCGCTGGCAGAAATTGCGAGAGAAATTTAAAAGCCGTCGTGGTCCACTCAAAAAAGCATTAGATGCCTATTTAAGGGAAAATGGCAGCGTCGTTGGCGTGAGTCTCTTTTCTTTTTTAGAGTTTGGTGATGATGAAGAACAGCAAGAAGGCCTAAAGAGCCTGTATCGCTATGCTTCGGATTCCTGCCGCACGATGGCGGACTTATTTAAGCATTTAATGGAGTTGGAAGATCGCGAAGCCAAATTGCGCGCAGTATTGCGCGCTATTGCTCTGGAACTCTCTAGTGTAGAGAGCCCACTAAGCAAAGAGCAGGCACGGCTTATCTCCATTATTAAAGACATGCAGCGCGTGTTGATTCTATTTGGACTCAATGCAACGTGCGAAAAGACTGCAAAGCAATTAGAAACCCTAGGTAGCCGCACCCCCACTTCAGATGATGTATTGCGCGAACTCATTAGTACCGCTGAGCTCGCTTGGGTGGAGGCAGATTGGTTGGAAGGGCGTCTTGCTATGCTTTTTGGTACGGGGAAAATAGAGGAAAAACTCGTTTGCGCACGTGAATTTAAAACCCTATGGAAAAAAATGCCTTCGGCTTTTTTTGATGATCCAGAAAAGCGAAAAGAGGTTTTGAATGCATTTGATACGCTTTTGCAGATGTTAGAAAAGCAGGAAAATGAGAGTCTATGAATTCGACGGCTTGGCATCATTTTGATGAGTTTCTTCGTCTTCTTAACATGCCCATATGGCGAACCGAAGTAGCAGCTGAATGGCATGATGAAACGAGTCGGTTTGTGCTGGAGCTGCATGAGAGGCATTTTTTGCTTTCCATCATGGTGACTTTGCCACCGGGCGATGGGGAAAGAGTGCTTCAAATTTTATATAAGCGCGCAGCGCCTCAACGGTTTATGGGCTTGCCTGTTCGAGTATATAAAAATCAAGATTCCATTATGGGAGCCATTGCTGTTCCCAAAGAGCTAGCTACTGCAGAGCGGTTGATGAAATTGCATCATGCGTTAAGTCGTATGTTTGATTTAACTACACTCTAAAGATTCAATCCCACACCACCGTCAGAACCAAAAATTTGAAAGAGAACGCATGAAAAGATTGAACGCCTTTTTGGTAGCGGCGTCGCAGCGCCAGGATATTGTGTTGGTTGCCATTATGATGGCAGCTGTATTCATGATGATCCTGCCATTGCCAACGGTCCTGGTCGACATGTTGATCGCCCTCAATATCATGCTCTCGATCATGATTTTGACCATTGCGATTTATGTACGAAATCCGCTGGACTTTCTCGTATTTCCTTCTCTGCTACTGATTACTACGCTCTATCGTTTAGCGTTAACCATCACCACAAGTCGTTTGATTTTGCTGCAAGCTGATGCCGGTGAAATTGTGTACACCTTCGGGAATTTCGTGGTGGGCGGTAATGTGGCGGTGGGGATTATTATCTTTACGATCATCACTATCGTGCAGTTCATCGTGATTACAAAGGGTGCTGAGCGGGTTGCCGAAGTAACAGCTCGTTTTACATTAGATGGTATGCCTGGTAAGCAGATGAGTATCGATGGAGATATGCGTGCCAATGCCATAACGGTGGAAGAGGCGAAAGTCATGCGCGAGCTCTTGCAAAAAGAGAGCCGTTTGTATGGAGCCATGGATGGCGCAATGAAATTCGTCAAGGGTGACGCCATTGCTAGCATGATCGTTGTGTTGGTCAATATCGTAGGTGGGATCGCGATCGGTATGCTGCAGCGCAATATGAGCGTGGGCGATGCATTGACAACTTATGCCGTGCTGTCTGTTGGAGATGGACTCATTGCCCAAATTCCAGCCCTTTTGATCTCGATCACCGCTGGTTTGATCGTGACACGTATTCCTGGCGAAGCAACACAAAATCTGGCTGAACAGATGGTCGAGGAAATCAGCCGGCAACCTTGGGTGCTGCTGATAAGTGGTTTGGTATTGACCATTTTTGCCCTAATTCCTGGCTTTCCCATGTTAATTTTTGGTGGGTTGGCCTTGTGTGCTTTTATGGCAGGGTTCTATGTATTGAGACGTAAACGCTCAAAAATAGAAGTTGACAGCGGCAAAGTCCGTACAACAAAACAAGCATTAGTCTCTTCCTTGCCCTGCCCTCTAACCGTGCGCATTGGACCTAATACAGTAGATAAGGCAAAACTCAATGCAGCGCTAATTGCATTTTGCAACACAAAATTCGAAGAACTGGGTTTGCAGATTTCTGTTCCACGTATTATTGATTCCCTGGAACTGCCTCCTAATAAAGTAGAAATTGATTTGTATGTAGTGCCCGTAGTTTCCTTATTTTTATCAGAAGACCGTGGGTTTGCATGGCGCTCAATGCAAACTATTAAAAATGCACTTGCATTGGGTCATGATGATGTACATACCCTACCTGCACCGGATCCTGACCTAGAAGATGAATTCTTTGCAAACACCCAAAATCGGGATGTCTGGGCAGCAGAGGCACAAGATATCAATTGGGATGATATGCAAGAATCCCGATTGCAATGGGGTCTGCAATTGTCGTGGCTTACGCCAGAACAACAAGCGTATCTCGAGCGATTGGGCGTTCCTGTATATACGGAAGAAGCGCGTATTGTAGAGTTGCTAGACGCGGTAGTAGAGCGTTATGCAGAAGACTTTATCGGCGTTCAAGAAGCCCGTGTTTTACTGGACGCAGCGGAGAGTGCTTACCCTGAGTTAGCCCGTGAATTGCTGCGTTCGGTAGCCATACCTAAAATATCTGAGATACTGCAGCGCTTGGTTATGGAGAAGGTATCAATTCGTGATCTGCGTCTTGTCTTTGAGGCATTGATCGACTGGTCTTCTAAAGAAAAAGAAGTGGTGTTGTTAACCGAATACATCCGCATCTCCTTGCGCCGGCAAATTTGCCATCGTTTTAGTGGAAGCGAACGTCATATCGATGCTATTTTGATCGGTGAGCGTATCGAAGGAATGATACGAGAGTCTATTCGCGAAACTTCTGTCGGCACGTATTCTGCGCTAGAAGCAGACAAAACCGCGAGAATTCTGAATTTAATCCGCTCACGTCTACAGAGTGTGGATATTGGAACGAATCCCGTTTTATTGACCTCGATGGATGTGCGACGGTATGTACGTAAAATGATTGAGCGGGATTTTTACAAACTGTCTGTGTTGTCTACACAAGAAATGATGGAAGATGTCGAAGTTAGAATCTTAGGTAATGTCGAATGGTTCGATGATGGATCTTCCTATGCGTGACGCAGATTTTGATCAAGTTGCCCAAAAACTCGATAAACGCCTCAAAGGCATGTCTTATCATCTCTCTACACATGCCTCTACAGCGCATAGCGTGCGCACTATTGGCCGTGTAGAAAGTGTAGGTCCCACCGTTTTAAAAGCATGCTTACCTGGCGTACAGTTGGGAGAGCTATGCAATGTGCGCTTGAACAATACAGAAAAAGTTATTCAAGCAGAAGTGATCGGTATAGACCGTGACACGGCTATTCTGTCTCCTTTTGAGGAACCGCTAGGTATTGCCAGTGGTGCAGAAGTCGAACGCATTGGGCGGCGGCTTGAAATTGAATTGGGCGATCATCTGATCGGAGCAGTGCTCGATGGATTTGGTCGGATAGTCCGCGCGGCAGGAGAATCGGATTTAAAAACGCCTTCAAACGCAGATGCCGATAGTGAAGCTACAAACCAGCCCTATACAACGACTGGCGCAACAGAATTGCGCGCGATTAGCGTGTCTCCACCTCCTGCATTAAGCCGTCCATTGGTCAGCGAGCCTTTGCCTTTAGGCATTAGAGCCATCGATGGCCTTCTAACCTGCGGAAAAGGACAGCGTGTAGGTATTTTTGCAGCAGCAGGAGTGGGTAAGAGTACCCTGCTAGGCATGATGATGCAGGGTAACTTGGCAGATGTAGTTGTATTGGCTTTAGTGGGCGAACGAGGCCGTGAGGTGCGTGAATTCATCGATAGGATATTTGATGAGAAAATGCGTAGCCGCACCGTAATCGTAGTTGCTACTTCAGACCGTCCAGCGCTCGAACGATATAAAGCAGCCTATGTTGCTACAACGATTGCTGAATATTTTCGAGACCAAGGTAAGAGTGTATTGCTTCTAGTGGATTCAGTAACACGGTATGCGCGTGCTGCGCGCCAACTGGGAATCGCTGCTGGAGAGCCCATGGCCGCTAACGGGTACCCGCCAAGCGTTTTTGCTTCTTTGCCCCGGTTACTAGAACGTGCAGGCCCTGCTTCTTGCGGCGTCATTACCGGGATCTATACCGTACTGGTCGAGAGCGACAATATGAATGAACCCGTCGCGGATGAGGTACGCTCTATTTTGGACGGCCACATTGTTTTATCCAGAGCACTCGCTGAACGTAATCACTACCCAGCAATCGATATTTTGCGCAGTGTAAGTCGTGTAATGCCGCATGTAGCACCCGAGGAGCATAAGCAATATGCGGGTAAGATGCGGCGATTGATGGCACGATATGATGATATTGATTTGTTGGTGCGCGTAGGAGAGTATCAGCGTGGTCATGATGATGAGGCGGATGAAGCACTGGATAAGCGTGCACAAATCATGCGCTTTTTATGCCAAAGTGCGGCGGAGCCCATGTCTTTAAGTGAGACGCAATCCGCTCTGCAAGAGGTCGTAGAGGGGGAAGGCTAAAGAGTGTGGGATCGCTTAATCACCATAAAAAAACATAGGGAAACGCGTCTACGCCGCGATATTTCCCAAACGCAAGAAGAGATTCGTCATTTAGTAGAGCAAGTTGCACAACTTGAGGCCCAACGCGTTGAAGTAGTACGCACTTGGCAAGCACGTAGCCAAGAGGAAAGTGTGCGACGTGAAGAAGAGCTGAATGATTTGCGTCGAGAATTGAGTGGATATGCCTCTGAAGATATCCGTCTTAAAAAAGAGCGTATGCGAGTGCGTACACATATTCTCGGCCTAAAACAGCGTATCCATGAATGGAATATCGAGTTGCGGCAATGCTTGATCAAGCAAGAAAAGCTGCGGCTTTTACAAGACGAAATGGGAGATTCGCATGTCATCAGCAGTTAATAACAATAATGTTGATATTAAAAAAGTCGCCCCCACTCAACCAGTGGGTACTTCCCCTCAGCAGCCGCCTAGCGCTGGCCTAGTGGATAAATTCAAAGAAGTATTTAATAGAGAGAGAGGCGCGCGCGATAACCAAACCCGTCAAAAACCCGCTGACAAAAAAGAAAGCGAGACGCCTACGACAGGCCTCTCTGGGACCGCTATTCCGTTGGGTATGTTTAATACGCCATCTATTGGCGATAATGTATCGGGTCTATCCGGAACGGGATCTAACCCGGTAGAAGCAGCATTGCAAGCGATGGCCGATGTCACTTATGTAGGAGCTGTTGTTTCGCGTAGCGAACATGTCGATGGTAGCTTGCATGTACGCGTGCAGAACGAGCAATTTGCAGGTGTTGAAATTATGGTTACGATGGCGGCTGGCCAGGAAGAAAAAAAGCGGCTAGGTAATCAGATCCATATGCAAATTTGGTCTAAAAATGTAGAGCAGCATGCCGCTTTTATCGGCGCTAGCAAAAAATTGCAGGGCGTTAAATTTTCAGGTTGTGCATTAAATATTGATATTAAGCCCGTTTCCTAACTATGTCTGTTTCTGGCCATTCCTTTAACCTTTCTTCTGAAGCCTCTAGCGTGCCGACTTCTTCCAAGCTTTCTTCGGCCTTTGCCATGTTGCAACCCTCCTGTTCTCAAGCATCAGCTTGGCTACACCAAGTGGTAGGGTATGGTCGTTTTGGCGAATCTAATGAGGTGGTACTCAAGCTTTCTGCTGCCCCTGATTTTGAACATCCTCCTGTTTTGCAACGTATTGCGCTAACCCTTGAAGGCCAGCCT
The DNA here is from genome assembly GCA_031963365.1 of Mycoavidus cysteinexigens. Classification (GTDB taxonomy): domain Bacteria; phylum Pseudomonadota; class Gammaproteobacteria; order Burkholderiales; family Burkholderiaceae; genus JASSUD01. The sequence continues at coordinate 2,084 of JASSUF010000073.1, read as the reverse complement.
GTCTTTGCTTGGGTAGCGCAAGCAGCCTGGTTAGAATGGTTGACCCCTATTTTGCCGGTACCCGATGCACAGTCATTAACAAGCGATATACAAGAAGCTGCACTCAACTGGACGCTTGCGCCTTGGCTTGATTGGTGTGCACGCCATCATCTAGCCACGCCTAATGTAAGCACAGAGGAAGTATTAAAAGAACCGATGGCTTTGGATACATCGACTCCGCTCACCTTATCGTTGATCTCTCAAGATGAGGAGCACCCTCGTTGCCTCACCCTCTATTTAGATGGTTTTTCAACAGACTGGCTCCATAGCTTAGCGCTTACCTTAGAAGCCGCGGCACCTGTTGCTGCTGGGAATATAGAAGGGTATGCGATGGCAGGTATCAGTAAGCTGAACATAGCCCAGGTGCAGGCTTTGGAGGTCGGTGATGTACTGATGTTTTGGTGGCAAGCGAGTCTAGAAGACGGGATGGTATGGCTGACATTTGCGCCTGCATCTAGTAACGGGTTTACCCGCGGTATAGTGCTTAGGCGCTCGGAAAAGAATCAATTTGAGGTGGAGTCCGTAATGGAAGATTATGAGGAAGAACAGGAAGGCGGTCCTTCCTTGGATACTGCCGCGAGCGAAAACAAGACTGAAGAGATGCGCGTGGTAGATGCTTTGCCGATAACGCTCACCTTTGAAATAGGACGTATGACACTCCCTCTTTCTGCACTTACCACGTTGCAGGTAGGGGATATGTTGGACGCGCAATTTAAAGCATCTCCTGAAATTGGTATTCGTGCACAGGGAAGACTCATTGCAGCTGGCAAATTGGTGCAGATAGGCGATACCCTAGGCGCAAAAATTACACGGCTTGTATCGTAGGTTGGGGTTAAGCACGAACCCCAACATGCGCACCACAGTCTTTTTGAATACCGGCGTAACTGTACTCACCCATTGGTCTTTCTATGGCTTTGATCGAAAATCCGCTGCAACTTATTTTTATCTTATTTGTTTTATCGATATTGCCCGTTTTGGTGGTTCTAGGGACCTCGTTTTTAAAGCTGTCGATAGTGCTATCTCTGCTGCGTAACGCGATTGGTATTCAACAAGCCCCGCCCAATATGGCGCTCTATACGATTGCACTCGTGTTAACGGCGTACATCATGGCGCCTGTTGGTTTTGCAGTGAGCGATGCGCTAAAAGTCCATCCGGTGAAATTTGATTCGCCTGAATCAATCTCTAAAGTAGATGACAGTGTGCTATCCCCTTATCGGGATTTTTTATATAAAAATACCCAGCCTAAACAAATACGGTTTTTTGCAGATATTGGGCAGCGCACCTGGCCTGAGCAATATAAAGACCGCCTTAAGGCAGATTCTTTGCTGGTACTCATGCCCGCTTTTGCTATTAGTCAGCTTATTGAGGCATTTAAAATTGGGCTTTTGCTATTTTTGCCTTTTATTGCCATTGATTTGATTGTGTCGATTGTATTGCTTGCATTGGGCATGATGATGATGTCGCCTCTTACCATTGCATTGCCTTTCAAGATTCTTCTGTTTGTTCTCATGGGTGGCTGGGACAAACTGATCTCTCAACTTTTGTTGTCCTACTTATGAGCGACGCTATTTTGGTGCAAATGACAACCCAGCTTTTATGGATTGTTGTTATGCTGGCTTTGCCGATTGTATTAACCGTGGCCGTAGTGAGTCTGATAATAGGCTTGCTACAGGCACTCACACAGCTGCAGGATCAATCGCTGCAATTTATTTTCAAGCTCATCTCGGCCTCGTTGGCCATATTGGCAACGTACCATTGGATCTCGCTTGCCATGTTGCATTACAGCAATACAGCCTTTCAGTATATTGCGATGATGCGGCGCTAAAACTGTGAGGTTGGGCGGGTATTTCCTCGAGTGACTTCTTTTCTTTTTTTGCCTCTTTCTCTGTGCACGCTTCCCTTCAAACTCCATTAACAGCATGGATACCCCTGCTGCAGATGCTGGCCTTGTGCATGATGCGTCCGCTCGGGGTAATCATTGTGCTGCCGATTGTGAATGCACGTCTTCTCGGCGGTGTTTTAATACGCAATTCATTAGCGCTATT
>JASSUF010000004.1:0-40187 GCA_031963365.1 Mycoavidus cysteinexigens | reverse complement strand
CCAGCCAAACCAACAAAAGCTTGACGGCCGAACAATTTGCCACCTTGGCTAGCTTCACCATTGTTTACATCAAAGCCGCTTTCCAGTGTGAAGATAGCTTTGAGACCATTGCCCAAATCTTCAACACCGCGCAGGCCCCAACGGCTACCTTGCATAACGCCACTGGACAAAGCATAGGAACGGCCAGCATTAACAGGCTTACCAGCAACATCAAAGGAGCTAGTTTTGGTAGCGTAGTTAACACCAGTATCAATCAAGCCATAAAGCGTAACACTGCTTTCAGCTTGCGCAGCGCCAGCAAATGCACCAAAGGCTGCAAGCGCGATAAGCGATTTTTTCATTCAAAGATCTCCAAAGGGGGATTGAATTACATACTAATAAAAACAATACGGAATTCAGAGCTAGCTAGGGCGTGTCCTCAATTGTCCCAAAGGGCCCATCTTTGAGGTCGTGCGGTGCGAGGTATTCACTGTACTTAAGTACAGTGAGGATCCTGCGCTCCTGCTCCCCCAAATATGAACCCTTTTGGACAATTGAGGACACGCCCTAACAGAAGTAGCTGCAACTTACGTTTTTTAGGCTACTTGCTATTAATCTAATTTCGTAACCAACGAGAAGCTGAGCGCGAATGTAGCAAACTTGACCCACTGATTAAAGAGAAAATAGGTTTTTAGCTGATAAGTCCTACTTTTTGTCGTATTTTTGCAACAGTTTCTAGCCATGTAGCGCTTAGTACCGGTCTATGAGGATTGCATAAAAAATGCCTGTGTCTAAAAGAGCACAGGCATTTTTTGCAAGGAACGCATCACATTACGTGTACGGTCTACCTAATATTAAAATGCATGACGGATACCAATGCGTGCTACGCGCTGTCTGCCAGTAATGGAAGGTGAAAGCCCTTTCATGTGAGCCACTGCATCCAAACCAAAAGAATCCGTACCGCTTGCCTTTTGACCTGCGGCTACGAAGTACACATCGGTACGTTTAGAGAGTGCGTAGTTTAGGCCTACATTGAGTTGCTTATACTTTCCTCCAGGCTCACCAGTCGTGCCCGTGCTGTTCGTATAGTTAGCAGAAACGATACCAGACAGTACTGGGGAGAACTGGTAACTTAAACTGGCTTCCGTAGTATGGAATATGGCGAGGCCCTCTATAATGTCATCGCCTTTGTATCGCACATTGCTATAGGCCAGGCCAGCAGTGAAGGAGCCAAAAGAGTAGGTACCAGCCGCTGTGATTATTTGCATGGTTTTGGCGAGAGCGCCGAAACCATCAATGGCGCCGTTGGCTTCGTTAAGCGTTTGTTCTGGCGAGTAGTCAAAGAACGACACAGCAGGATTATTTGCCTTCAAGACCGATGCGCCTAAAGCTAAAGGGCCATTTGCAAAGTTCGCACCTGCAGACCAAACTTGATTTTTAGAAAAACTGCCAGGAACTCCACCGAAGCTATATAAACCGCCGAAGGTGATGCCATCATAATTTGCGCTGGTAAATTTGATTGCGTTATTGATGCGATATGAATTGTCTAAGTTATCTAGGTCCCCTGGGTGGGCTGCAAAGTCACCTGCGCCGCGATTGCTGGCCACTAAAGGCGCAACAAAGTCATTGGTAGAATCATATTGACGACCAACCGTAACCGAGCCAAATTCTCCGGTTAAACCAACAAAAGCTTGTTCATTGAACAGTTTGCCGCTCTGGGCATACTTCCCATTGAATGCATCAAACCCGCTCTCTAGTGTAAAGATGGCTTTGAGACCATTGCCCAAATCTTCAACCCCGCGCAAGCCCCACAGGCTTCCTTGCAGGGTGCCACTGGAAAGACGCAAAGTGTGACCAGTTTCCACGGTGCTAGACACAGCGTCGACGTTTGACGTCGACGTGATGTAATCCATGCCCATATCTATCACACCATATAGTGTGACACTGCTTTCTGCTTGTGCTGCGCCTGCAAAGGCGCTGAAGGCCGCAAGTGTAATAAGCGATTTTTTCATTCGCGGAGCTTTAAAAAAGTGAGAGGAATGTGGGGCAATTGAGGACACGCCCTAATTTGATACTACTGGATATTCTTAAGACTGCCTATTGCTACTCTATTTTTTAATAGCAATAAACGGGCGAGGCCGAGTGTAGCAAACTTGGAAAAAGGGCCAGATGAGAATAAGATTTTTCTTATGCATGATTTGTTTTTTTGTATCATTTTTGCAACAGAATATGTTGATTAATCACTCAGTATAGGTAGTGGGATTAAACGAGTGATAATGAATCTTCAATGTATATCGACATGCTCCATGTCTGCCTTTTAAAGCTATAACAAAATGACCATAGATGATTGCATCAAAAAAATAGACCGCCATCTGCGAGCGTTTACCGGAGTGGTGTCTGCGGGTGCGCAACCTTTCCCTCAGAAGCCATTGCAAACTGACTCTGAAACACTGCAGGCAGACTGCGAGGTATCCACGGAGCATTCCTATGCCAAAGTAAACCAAACTAGTATGGGAGAGGGGATAGAGGGCAAGCAAACCCTTTGGTCTGCACAGGAAAAAAAGCATGCAGCCCGTTTAATGCGTGTGAATCATGTGGGTGAAATTTGTGCTCAAGCTTTGTACCAAGCGCAGAGACAAGCTACGCATTCGGAGCCATTACGCGCGCTTTTTGAAAAGGCCTCTGATGAAGAAGAAGACCATTTGAATTGGACTGCAGAACGACTGACGCAGTTAGGCACGCGCCCAAGCTTGCTGAACCCTTTTTGGTATAGCGGTGCTTTCATGATTGGATTGCTAGCGGGGGTATTTGGCGACCGCTTTAGTCTGGGTATGATGGCGGAAACAGAGCGCCAAGTGGAGCAACATCTCGCAGGCCATCTTAAGCAGTGGCCAGCACATGACGCTATTTCAATAGCGATTCTCGAACGTATGATCGCTGATGAAATTGCCCATGGTAAAACCGCTTTGCATGCCGGCGGCATCGTATTACCACGACCAGTTCGTTTTTTAATGCGTATTGCTGCACGTGTGATGACTAGTACGGCGTATTACATTTGAGAAATCGCATAGCGTGAACTCACCCAAACCTTCACTAACCACAAGAAAAACCAAAGCATCGTAGGTTGGTGGTGAGGTACGAACCCCAACATGCGAACCACAGTCTTTTTGAATACCTGCGTAACATCAGTGACTTATTTAAAATCGCTATTATTAGTAGTGGGGTTATGCAGAGATTCCTTAGCCAATTGGCAGACTATTAACCATAAAAAAGGCCCACTACACTCAATTCTCCATAAACAACTTATTTGAATACGGAGAATACAGTGATTAAAAAATGGCTAATAATAGGATGTGTAAGTGCATTTAGCGCACTCACCACCATTGCAACAGTGCAAGCAGAGATAGCAATCAATACAGCAGAAGAAAGCGCACTGCAATCTATCAAAGGGATAGGCCCGACACGCGCAAAACTGATTATCAGCGAGCGCAATCAAAATGGCCCTTACCGAAATGCAGAAGATTTAGCCGAACGCATCAGAGGGCTAAGCCAAAAATCCGTGGCTCGTTTAGAAGCACAAGGGCTTATTTTCGGTAACGTTCCCAACATTCCCCCTCTTCCAAAAAACGCTTCTAAAACAAGCCGACCCCAAAATAAGCGGTAGGTTGGGGTGAGGTACGAACCCCAACATGCATACCGCTGACTTTTGATCTTTGATTTTGAGCGTTTATAAGCCGGTCATTAAGGAGTGAGTGGTTTGCATGTTGGGGTTCCTTCGTCACCACCAACCTACCGTGGAGTTTGATAAAGAAGCCCATTTACATAGCCATCTGGTAGGTTGGGGTGAGGAACGAACCCCAACATGCGTACCGCTGACTTTTAATTCTTGCTTTTGAGCGTTTGTAAGTCTGACGGTGCACATTGCGTGGATGACGCTTCCCATGGGTTTAGTATTTTTACTCCTGTAGGCTTAAAGTCAGCTACATTCCGAGTCACCACCACCATTGCATGAACCATTGCCGTTGCGGCAATAAGCGCGTCTCTGTCTGAACGAGGGTTTGGCACATGCAATTTTGCGCATTGCTGAGCAACAGCGGTATCCACGCTGAGAATGCGGCCACAGAAAGCCGGTAATAAGTGCGTATCCAGCCAGGTACGGAGTACCGCTCCTTGTGAAGCGTCTCGACGTTCTATTAATAGAATGCCTGTTTCTAACTCTAATATCGTAATAGCAGATAAGAATAGATCTGCGGCTGAAACGGTATTGGCCCATGCCAGAACGTTTTTGTTGAGCTTGCCGGTTTTTGCCTTACGCAACTCGGAAACTACATTGGTGTCGAGTAAGTACATTACAAGAAGTCCGCGGGGCGATGAAGGTCGCTATTTAAACGAGGCGGCTCAAAATCAACCTCTGCAGCGCTAGGCATGGCGAGTAACTCAATAATGCTTGTTTGGTTGCCGGTAATTTGTCTGTATTGCTCAATACTCAACAACACATGTGCTGGACGACCGCGGTCCGTGATAAATACGGGGCCACTTTTAGCAGCTTTCTTTGCTTGACTAAGATCGTGGTTGAAAGCCCGACTGGAAATTGTGGTGATCGTCATGCTTGCTCCTTGATAATTTAATATGTAGTTACGTTACTACATATTAAATATTTGATCAACGACCCTGTCGGGTAGGTTGGTGGTGAGGCACGAACCCCAACATGCGCAACGCTGACTTTTGATCTTTGATTTTGAGCGTTTGTAAGCCGGTCATTAAGGAGGCGATGGCCTGCATGTTGGGGTTCCTTCGTCACCACCAACCTACCGTGCTCTTGTGGCTGGTGGAGTTTGATAAAGCTCTTTTATGCATGTATTTCGGTAGGTTGGTGGTGAGGTACGAACCCCAACATGCGCGCCATAGGCTTTTGATCTTTGGTTTTGGCGTTTATAAGCTGGTCATCAAGGAGGCGATGGCTTGCATGTTGGGGTTCCTTCGTCACCGCCAACCTACGAGACAGGGAAGAGTTCTTCGTAGTGTACGTGCGCGGTTCCTAGTTTGCCGACTACTATTCCGGCGGCGCGGTTGGCGTGTGTGATGGCTTCTAGTAGGGGGAGTTTGGCGCCTAGTAGGGCGGCTAGGGTTGCGATGATGGTGTCTCCTGCTCCTGAGACGTCGTAGACTTCTTTGGCTTGGGTTGGCACGTGAGTGGTGCCTTTGTCGCAATAGAGGGAGGCGCCTTCTTCGGAGCGGGTTAAAAATAGCGCTTCTATGTTTAGTTCTTTGCGCAAGTTGGTGATGCGAGTTTGTAGGTCGTTTTCTGAGTTCCAGGTGCCGATGATTTGGCGTAGTTCTGCACGGTTAGGGGTAAGGATGGATGCGCCTGAATAGGGCCTCCAGTCTGTACCTTTGGGGTCGACTAAAACCAGTTTGCCTGCGCTGCGTGCAGCGGCGATAAGCTCAGCGCTATCTACTAAAGCGCCTTTGGCATAGTCAGAGAGCAGCACTATATCGTGCTTTGGGAGTAGTTTGATGAAGCATTCTTTGGCAAGGTGTAGCGCTTCTTGAGCGGGAGCTTCTTCAAAATCAATGCGTAAAAGTTGCTGTTGGCGGGCAATGATGCGTAGTTTTAGTGTGGTTTTTAGTGCAGGGTCTTGTTGTATGTGTGCTTCTACACCGCTTGTATGCAGAAGCTGCGCTAGTTCTTGGCCAACTAGGTCGGTGCCAAATATGCATACGAGGCTGGCGTGCGCTCCGAGTGCACTGACGTTGTTTGCTACATTGGCTGCACCCCCTAGACGTTCTTCTGTGCGTCGTGCGTGCACGATGGGTACAGGGGCTTCGGGTGAAATGCGGTCTACCTCCCCAAACCAGTAGCGATCTAGCATCACGTCTCCTGCAATTAGTACACGTGTGTTTTGCAGGTGCGAATAAAGGCTGAGTGGGGAGGAGGGAGTTTCAAAATGTGCCTCAGCTGCCTGATTAGGCAGCTGAGCGGATGGAGCAGGATTGTGCATAGGTATTTTTGCAGAGGACACGCCCTAAGCAGCTTTGGCGGTTTGGGAGGTAAGACGGCCGATTGCATGATACTCAAACCCCTGTGCTTCTACTTCAGACGGGTTATATAGATTACGGCCGTCAAAGATAAGAGGGTGTTTGAGGTGTGTTTTTAATGCTTGGAAATCGGGTTTTTTAAATGCGTCCCATTCTGTCAGGATGACTAAGGCATCAGCACCTTTGGTGGCATCAAGCGGGTTTTCTGCAAAATGTAAGCGCGCTTGTGCATCGGGTTGATTTTGTAAATCCAGCGCTAAAACACGTTTTGCTTCAGCGGTAGCGATGGGGTCGTAGGCTACTACCGTGGCGCCTTGTTTTAGTAGAGCCAAAATCATAGGGCGGCTTGGTGCTTCACGCATGTCATCGGTATTGGGTTTAAAGGCTAAACCCCATAGCGCGAAAGTGCACCCTGAGAGATTGTCTCCCAATCGAGTTGCTATTTTTTTAAGCAGCACTTTTTTCTGCTGTTGGTTAACCGTTTCTACCGCTTGCAAAATATGGAGTGATAAACCTTGTTCCTGTGCAGTACTCAGCAAAGCTCGAATGTCTTTGGGTAGGCAAGATCCGCCATAGCCGCACCCTGGATTCAAAAAGCCGGGCCCGATACGGCGATCTAGTCCGATACCTAGACGCACAGATTCGATATCTACCCCCGTACGCTCAGCTAGATTAGCCAGCTCATTCATAAAAGAGATGCGGGTAGCCAGCATGGCATTTGCCGCATATTTGGTGAGTTCAGCAGAGCGCACATCCATGTGTAGCACACGCTCTTGATCACGGTTAAAAGGGGCATATAGCTCGGACAGTATTTCGCGTGCATGCTTGCCTGCTGCATCGGAGTTGCATCCTAAAACGATGCGATCAGGATGCATGAAATCTTCTATTGCCACCCCTTCTTTTAAAAATTCTGGATTGGATACTACGGAAAACCCGTGGTCTACTCCACGTGCTTTTAATGTTTCTTCCAAAGCCTGCTGTACTTTCTGTGCGGTGCCAACAGGTACTGTTGATTTGTTGATGACGATTTTAAATCCATCCATATGCTGCGCAATATTGCGAGCAGCAGCCAGTACATGCTGCAAATCCGCAGAGCCATCTTCATCAGAAGGGGTTCCTACAGCAATAAACTGTATGGCTCCATGGGCTACCGCTGCGGCTGCATCGGTAGAAAATTGTAGTCGTTTGGCAGCCTGATTACGGGCAATTAATGCGTCTAAACCCGCTTCGTAAATGGGTGTTTCTCCACGATTGAGTTGCTCGATTTTCTTTTTATCTACATCTAAGCAGAAAACGGTATTACCCATTTCTGCAAGGCACACGCCTGTGACCAAGCCTACGTAGCCGGTGCCAATTATGGTGATTTTCATAAGAATCTATTTAATGAACCCTTTGGGGTAATTGAAGACATACCCGAGGGTCAGCCTTAAAATTTCAAAAAAGTTAGCGAATGTGCAGGATAGGGAGGGGGCCGGGTGGCACCATATGTGCAGCGGGTATCTGTTCTTCAGTCTCGTGCGAAGGGCTGTCGGTTGTGCTGTTTTCATCCTGGCCGGTGTCTTCGTCACCGTAATCGGGCAGTGCTTGCTTACTACCGTGAATAAGGTAGTCGCGGCGCTGTAAATACGCATTACGCACAGAGATATATTTATCCAAAGACACACGATTAATCAGACTGGTTAGTTCTAAAAGCGAGGCACGAGTATTCAGAAAACGTAGTGCGTATAACTCGTTGCGCAAATGCACACTTTGAATATAGGTCGTAGGATCTGCAGTGCGGTCTGCCATGAATCCAACGGTATCTCGTATGGTGCTGGGCCCAAGAAGTGGGAGTACTAAATAGGGGCCAGAGGGGATTCCGTAGTGCCCCAAAGTTTGACCAAAATCTTGTTGATGCTTGGGTAAACCTGCCTGACTGGCTACATCAAAGAGGCCGAGCACACCAAATAGACTATTCATTGAAAGGCGCATCAAATCTTGTGAGCCTGCTGTGAAATTGCCTTGCAGGTAATTGTTCACCATGGTGTATGCATCGCCAATATTCGAGAAGAAATTGGTCACACTAGTGCGTACGCCTTTGGGAACTACAAAGTTATAAGTTTTAGCAAGCGGTTTGAACGCAGCACGATCGAGTGCATCGTTAAACCGAAATACTTCGCGGTTAAAGCCTTCAAAGGGGTCTTTAGGGTCTTTAATATGCGTAGATACCGGCGCGAGTGCAAGAGGAGGTTTTGGCGGTGCGTTTAAATTATCCGTTGATATATGGTCAGTTTGGCTGGGCTGCGCAGAGTGCCTATCAGGAGTATTGGTAGGCGCATGCTTGTGCGCGCAGGCTGTGAGACTACAACTTAAAATAAACCCTACGCAAAAACGCGCTATACCTAATTGTGTTACACGCTTCATTTCGGCAGTGCCTCGTTAGAAGGGCTGGGAGGTGTAGTAGGTGCCGAAGCGGGTTGCTCTGCGGTAGCAGCGGGTGGCGAAGCAAGAGGATCTGAGCTTGATTTTCCAACTCCTGCGCTTTGCGCCGCTTTGTTGTAGAGGAACTGGCTAATTAAGTCTTCCAATACCACGGCTGATTGGGCCATGAGTATTTTGTCGCCAGGTTGCAGCATTTTGTCTTCAGCACCAGGAGTGAGGCCAATATACTGCTCTCCTAGTAAGCCAGAGGTCAGAATTTTTGCAGAGGTATCTTCTGGAAAGGTATAGGGTTTGTCGATGCGCAGAGTGACTTGAGCTTGATAGGTTTGATTATCAAAATCAATGTTCGCAACCCGCCCTACTACCACGCCAGCACTTTTGACTGGCGCGCGGGGTTTTAGGCCACCAATATTGTCAAACTGCAATACGAGTGGATAGCCAGAGCGAAAAGAGGCGCTGCTTAATTTTCCGACTTTTAAAGACAGAAAAAGCAAGGCTACTAGCCCAATGGCTACAAAAAGACCTACCCAAAAATCAAGATGTGTTTTTTTCATCTGTTGTCTTAACCCTTCAAACGCTAAACATCAGCGCGGTCAATAAAAAATCCAAGCCAAGTACAGTCAGAGAGGCGTTTACTACGGTGCGTGTAGTGGCACGAGAAACGCCTTCAGGGGTGGGGCGAGCGGTATAGCCGTGATAGAGCGCGGTAAAGGTAACGGCTACAGCAAAAACCACACTTTTTAACATACCGTTACCAATATCGGCTCCTAGCTGTACACCGCTTTGCATTTGAGACCAGAACGCACCGGAATCTACGCCAATAAGTGCTACGCCGATGATATAACCACCAAAAATCCCAACCGCGCTAAACAAAGCACACAGCAGAGGAAGGGTGATTACGCCGGCCCAGAAGCGGGGAGCTAGTACAAACGCCAGTGGGTTGATAGCCATCATATCGAGTGCGCTGAGCTGCTCGCCTGCTTTCATTAGGCCAATTTCAGCTGTTAAAGCGGTGCCTGCACGGCCTGCAAAAAGGAGTGCACTCACTACAGGGCTTAGTTCACGCACTAAAGAAAGGGCGACTAGTAAGCCTAGTGCTTCAGCGGAGCCATAACGGCTGAGTGTGTAATAACCTTGTAGCCCTAAAACAGAGCCAACAAATAAACCGGAAATGCCAATAATGACTAAAGAATGGTTGCCTAAAAAATAAATCTGTTTAGCAAGGCTAGGCCAACGCCGAAAAAGGTAGGGTGTTTGGTATAGCACGCCTACCAGTAATCTGGCGCCTTGACCAAATTGGCATAAGGTTTCAATAACCCAGCGTCCCATTGCGCTTAAAGCGCAGAAAAGCTGAGCAGCTAGGCTGCTTAGCTTTTTGGATAGGCCGGTGCATAAGCGCGCGCAGTATTGTAAGCCGAGTTTTGCATTGGGGGAGACTTCGTTTTTCATCCGGGTCACTTTGGCCGTTGATCGGCTGTGGTATGCGTTAGGTGTGGTCCAATCCCAGGTCTTTTTCTAGGGACGGGCCGGGGTAATGAAACTGGAAAGGACCATCTGGTGCTGCTTCTAAAAACTGCTTGACGCTTGGATTGTCGCAGGCTCGTATTTCATCGGGCGTACCTTCTGCCAGAATGCCTCCTTGACCTATAAAATAAATGTAATCCGCAATAGCTAAAGACTCTGGAACATCGTGCGTGACCAAAATAGAGGTCGCACCTAACGCATCGTTTAAGGTGCGAATCAGATTGGCAATCACACCTAGTGAAATAGGATCCAATCCTGCAAATGGCTCATCGTACAAAATAAGGGTGGGATCCAGAGCAATAGCGCGTGCCAGAGCTACTCGGCGTGCCATACCGCCTGATATTTCAGAAGGGAGTAGATTGCGTGCATTGCGCAGCCCCACAGCGTGGAGCTTGAGAAGCACAATATTTTGAATCAATGCTTCAGATAAATTGGTGTGCTCACGCAAGGGCAGCGCAACATTTTCAAAAAGGGATAAGTCGGTAAAAAGTGCACCAAATTGAAAGAGCATCCCCATTTTTCGACGTGCTTGGTAACGTTGCTCGCGCGAACACTGGCTTAAATTGACCTGATCAAAGTGCACGTTTCCACGCTGTGCTCGTAAAAGGCCGCCGATTAATCTCAGAATGGTGGTTTTTCCGCAACCTGACCCACCCATTAGAGCCACTACTTGACCGCGTTTTACTTGCATAGATAAGGAATGCAAGATGGGCGTGTCTCCATAGGAAAAGGAGATGTCGCGCAATTCAAGTAAAGATTCAGACGGCTTTTTTTCAGCAGACATGCATAACACTCTAACAAAAAAGTTTTTTAATTCGCATCAGATTGACCAGGTCCAGAGAGACTACTTTTATCGTCTGCATCTTCTGCCTGATCGTCTGACACTACAGAGCGTAAACGAGCAAGATCATTTAAATAGTCTGTGGTGATGTCACCCGTTAAATAATGGCCATCAAAACAAGAAGTCTCAAAACGCGTGAGTCCAGGTTGGAGATCACGCACTGCTTGTTGCATGGCTTCGAGATCTTGGTAGATCAATTTGTCTGCGCCAATGACTTGAGCAATTTCTTCGTCATTTCGACCGTAGGCGACCAATTCATGGTGGGTTGGCATGTCTATGCCATACACATTGGGGAAGCGCACGGGGGGTGCTGCGGAAGCGAAGAATACTTTCTTGGCGCCCGCTTGTCGGGCCATTTGCACAATTTCAGAGCTGGTGGTGCCGCGTACGATCGAGTCATCGACAATCAGTACATTGCGCCCTTCAAATTCCACGCCCATAGCATGCAGCTTTTGGCGTACTGATTTTTTTCGAATCGCTTGCCCTGGCATGATAAAGGTGCGGCCCACATAGCGATTTTTGAAAAATCCTTCTCGATATTCAACGCCTAATTTATTGGCAACTTGCATGGCGGCCGGCCGACTGGAATCGGGGATAGGCATGACCACATCGATTTCATCACGAGATAAGGTTTTAGCAATTTTCTCTGCTAAGTAATCGCCCATACGCAAGCGCGCATCGTATACAGAAACACCATCTAAACGTGAATCTGGGCGTGCCAAATACACATATTCAAAAATGCAGGGGTTTAAGCTTGCTGTGGCGCTGCAAAGCTGGCTATGAAAGCCGCCTTGTTGGTCGATGAAAATGGCTTCGCCAGGAGCGATATCTCGGACAAATTCAAATCCTACCCCCTCTAGAGCCACCGATTCAGAAGCGACCATCCAGTCGACTCCTTCGGGGGTTTCAAGTTTACCTATACATAAAGGGCGAATGCCAAACGGATCACGAAATGCGAGTAATCCATATCCAGCAATAAGCGTTACTGCCGCATAGGATCCGCGCACGCGCTGGTGCACTTTGCGAACGGTGTTAAATAAAATATCTGGGCTTAAAGAATAGCCCGCATGCGCAAGCTGAAGCTCGTGTGCTAATACATTGAGCAGCACTTCGGTATCTGAATTCGTGTGGATATGGCGCCGATCCACTTGAAACATCTGATTTTTAAGTTGCGCGCTATTTGTCAGATTACCGTTGTGCGCCAAAATGAGACCATAAGGAGCATTCACATAAAACGGTTGCGCTTCTTCTTCACTGGTGGCAGAGCCTGCGGTTGGGTAGCGCACTTGTCCTAAACCGATGGTGCCAGCTAGTGTACGCATATTGCGCGTGCGAAACACGTCCCGTACTAGGCCATTGCCTTTATGCATATGAAAGCTTGCCCTAGAGTCAGTACCGCTGACTGTGGCTATGCCGGCTGCATCTTGCCCGCGGTGTTGAAGCAGCAGCAAGCTGTCATAGAGTAACTGGTTCACCGGCGAGTTTGATACGACGCCAACTATGCCGCACATAGTGTGTCCTTAAAAATGAAAACAATTGCAGCCGAGCCAATACAGCACTCGGTTTCGAGGATTGTAGAGTATTGGAATTCACTGTTCTACAACGTGCGTAACATCAGGTATTAGTTCAAAAATTGCTTGATAAATTGACGTGCATTATTGGATGTGCTGCTGGAGTTGGGCCATACTTTTTTCAGCTTGGTTACACTGGCCTGCACATAGGGGCGCAATAATGCATCACGCCAGAGCGCTTGTTTAGGCAGGCGAGTAAATTGTGCAGCCGTAAATACTAGAAGAACCAAGAAAATGCCACGCACTAAACCAAAAAATAAGCCTAATGATCGATCAACGGTGCGTAAGCCAGTTACTTCAGTCAGGCGGCCCATCAATGCGCTGAGTACGGTAGAGAGCACTAGTACTACAGCGACAATAAGCAGCAGCGCAAGTAGCCATTGCGTAGAGGTTTCCCCTGGCCAGTGGGCAGGCATATACGGCGCTACTTGGTCAACGTAGTGCCATCCAATGATAAAAGCTGCAATCCAACCAATTAAGGCAAAAACTTCAGCCATAAAGCCGCGCCACATACCGCGCAACGCGGATAAGGCAACGATAAGCAGGACTGCAAAATCAAAGGCTGTCAACATAAGATTATCCTGATTGTGGTGGACAAAAAGTAAAGATTTTATAGCCAGAATAGGGGCAGGTGGTAGTGTGTCTTATTCCATGCTTTTTAAATACCTGCGTAACATCAGTTATTCAACGCATGCTTATCTATATAGGGAGTCTGTTGCCCTGTGCCTTTTCCTTTATTTAAATTCATTTTCCCAATAGTATCGAGTGCTTGTTGCGCATGTGCTCGGTCATTAAAAGGACCAATGCGTATAAAAAATGCTTCTTTAGCGGATATCTTTTGAACCTTGGAGGCTTGTGAGCTTGCCTTTCGATGCTCTAAAAATGCAGGGAAACCCGCTGCTTTTAGTTTTTGCGTGGCAGCTTCAGCATATGCCTTATTTGCAAAATGGCCTATATGAATAAAAAAACGTGAACCTGGAGGCAAAGGGCGTGCTGCAGTATAGCCTGGTACAGGCTGCGTGTTGCTGCGCGCGCTAGACCGAGCAGAAGGTGCTGGTATTGGTTTGGATGCAACAGCTGTTGAAGGCACAACAGGTGCTGGGGCTGCAGGAGGTGTGGCACTTGCAGCAGAGGTGGGTTTTGTTGGGTTTGTTTGAATGAGAACAGTCGTATGCCTATTCGCATTACCTGGATTTTGCGATGAAGGGCGGCGACTCGACCCTAAACCAAAGTTTGAAACATGTTCGAAGCTACTTTCTGAGTCATCACACAGTGCATCTAGCGCAGACGGGTCTGACAAGTGAGAAGTAGCATTTTTCTGCGCTTGTATAGCGCGTTTTTTGCAGGTTTCGAACAGGCTTTTTGGAATCTCGATAGTAATATTGTGCGATGCAGGTTGTGGCTGCGAATCCAGCAAAATAGGCAACACGATAACCGCACCCAGGATTAAAACCAGAGCACCAATGAGGCGACGTTGTGCACGGCGTCGCTCGGATAAAAGCGGGTCTACTTGAGAGTCTGTGCGATCGAGGTGCGGCATGTCATTAATAAAAGGAGACGTGGTGTGTACTAGGGCATGTCCTCAATTACCCCAAAGGGCCCATCGTTGAGGTCGTGCGGTGCCAGGTATAGCGCAGAGAAAGCGCATCCGCTGTTCACAAAATGAGTGGCAGGTTCTTAGTCTTTTATGGAAGACCATACCCCTGCAACCGTATAAAATGAGCCAAAGACCACGATTCTATCATTCGTAGCGGCCCGACTTCGCGCATCTTGATAGGCTTTTTGAGGCGTGCTGAAACTACGAATGCTGTGCTCTTCTTGAGATTTGTGCTTGGAAGAGCGATTTGGAGAGGAGGAGGAAGGGTTTTCCACTGGTGAGCATAAGCGTTCTACTATGTTTTGCAAATACTGCGCAGAGGCTGCACGGGGCAGGGGAAGGTCTGTTACACACCAGTGATCTATCGTGCTTCCAAGTGTCTGCACTATGCCTTCGATATCTTTATCCTGCATAGTGCCGAAGACGGCATAGGTGTAGGGGAAAAATCCCATGCTATCCAGATTGTGCTTGAGCACCGCTGCGGCGTGTGGATTATGAGCTACATCTAAGACAACAGTAGGCTGCCCGGCCAGCACCTGAAAACGCCCCGGTAGGCTTGCGCTCGCTAGGCCAGAGCGTACTGCCTGAGCAGAAACAGGCAATATGCTATGCATAGCTTCAAGGGCCGCTAACGCAGCACTTGCATTGAGTAATTGATTAACGCCCCGCAAAGCAGGGTAGGCCAATGCGGGCCAGGAACGTTTTCGACCCTGATAGCTCCACTGTAACGGTAGCGCGAGTGCATCAGGCACAGGTTTTCCTTCTACGTGCTTTGCTTGCGTGGTGTACCGAAAATCATGCCCCACCCGCCACAGGTCTGCACCGATTTGTTGTGCGTGATGGATCAAGGTTTCAGGGGGAAATGGGTCTGCGCAAATGGCTGGTTTACCTGGCCGAAAAATGCCAGCTTTTTCAAAAGCAATTTTCTCTCGTGTATCGCCTAGATACGCGGTGTGATCTATATCAATACTGGTAATGATTGCGCAGTCCGTATCGATCACATTCATAGCATCTAAGCGCCCGCCCAAGCCTACTTCAAGGATGACGGCCTCTACGTCATGCGCTGCAAAACATCGAAGAATAACTAGTGTTGTAAATTCAAAATACGTTAACGATACCGGTTGAGGCAGACTTAAACGCGCTTGTTCAACCGCTTCAAAATGCGGTAACAACACTTCATCCGATACTTCTTCCCCCTGTATGCGAACTCGTTCATTAAAGCGGAGTAGGTGAGGGGAGGTATGGCATGCCACGCGATAGCCTGCATGCAGCAAAATAGCTTCGAGTAAGACGCAAGTCGACCCTTTCCCATTTGTGCCTCCTACAGTTAGTACGGGGCAGCTTAATTTCAGCTCCATCGCCTCTTTAACAGCAGTGATACGGGCTAAACCCATGTCGATGCCCACGGGATGGGCCGTTTCGAGATGGGTTAGCCAAGCGGATACAGTAGGAAAAGAGGCCATAAGGTAGGGAGACGAAAAGAGAATCTGGGTATGGTGAGTCTAGACCTGTGTTTGTCCAACTTGAGGTAGGCCTTCTGCACCCATAGCTTCCACCGGCTGGCGAGTGAGTATGGCGATTAAATGGGCTAGCTCTTTGCGTAAATGGCGGCGGTCGACGATGCGATCGATGGCTCCTTTTTCTAGCAAAAATTCGGCGCGCTGAAAGCCCGGAGGGAGCATTTCACGTACAGTTTGCTCGATAACTCTAGGGCCTGCAAAGCCGATTAATGCTTTGGGTTCAGCAATAACCACGTCGCCTAAGAAAGCAAAACTTGCGGATACGCCTCCCATTGTGGGATCGGTCAGAATAGAAATAAAAGGCAAACCCGCTTCGGAGAGTTGGGTAAGCATCGCTGTAGTTTTGGCCATTTGCATCAGAGAGAGCAGACTCTCTTGCATACGTGCGCCTCCAGAGGCGCTAATGCAGATGAAAGGCAGGCGCTCGCTTAGCGCCGCTTTCGCGCCACGCACCCAGCGTTCACCTACGACCGAACCCATAGAGCCGGCCATAAATGAAAAATCGAAGCAGGCAACTATAACGGGTAGCGTATGGATGGTGCCTCCCATTACGATGAGGGCATCGGTTTCATTGCTTTGGTTTCTGGCCTCTTTAAGGCGATCGGTGTATTTACGGCTATCTTTAAATTTCAATGGATCGAGCGGTAATATTTCTTGGCCTAACTCATATCGACCTTCTGCATCAAGCAAGCGATTTAAGCGTTCTCTGGCGTTGATGCGCATATGGTGTTCGCATTTTGGGCATACGTGTAGATTGCTCTCTACATCGCTGCGATACAGCACTGCTTCGCAGGCAGAACATTTAATCCATAAACCTTCTGGCATGCTTTTCCGATTGGCTGGATCGGAGGGTTTTATTTTCGGGGGGAGTAATTTCTCAAGCCAACTCATTAAAAAAATCCTTGGTTTTGTGACAGGTTTCTTACAGCATCTATTGCACCACGTATTTCAGCAATAAATTGCATCAAGGTGGGCTGAATATTTTCAGGTTTTGTCTCTTCAAGCAGTTGAATTATGGCGCTTCCGATTACTACTGCTTCAGCATGCCGAGCAACTGCTTGCGCGCTTTGCGCATCTCGAATACCAAAACCTACGGCAACTGGTATGGGGAGTTGGGCTTTGATAAGTGCAATCTTTTGTGCAACAGCGTCCACTTCTAAATGCGCTGCACCGGTTACTCCTTTGAGCGCTACATAATACGCATAACCGCTGGCCCATTTTGCAAGGTGTTGGATGCGTAGAGGGGTGGACGCCGGGGCTATTAATACGATTGGATCTAGTGCGAAGCGTTGTAGTGCTTCTACTAGAGGGCCTGCTTCTTCAGGAGGGTAATCAACGGTAAGTACTCCGTCCACGCCCGCTGCCTGTGCTTCTTTTGCAAATATCTCTAGCCCCATACGTTCAATGGGGTTGGCATACCCCATTAGCACGATGGGAGTGGTTTGATCTTGTTGGCGAAAAACCCGCACCGTATCTAATACGCCCTTGAGGGTCATGCCATTTGCCAGAGCACGCTCAGAAGCGCGCTGAATAACAGGTCCATCGGCCATTGGATCTGAAAAGGGCACGCCTAGTTCGAGCACGTCTGCTCCGGCAGCCACTAGCGTATGTAATGCAGATACCGTATCGCCAACCTTAGGGTCACCTGCTGTGATGAACGGAATCAATGCACAGCGGTTTTGTAGGGCTAGCGCGGCAAAAGTTTTTTGCAGACGGGACATAAAAAAATCTTTTGAAGAACCAATAGAGATGCGGGCTTACCCAATTAAAAAGGAACGTCATCTTCCATATCATCAAATCCACCACCCGGAGCAGAGGTTGGGTTAGGGGCTCTGTCTGCTGCTGGTGCATAAGTGGAGCGTGTGTTGTTCGCGCGAGGGGCACCCTGTTGATTGTCTTGTGCATACCCTCCTTCGCTGGGTGAGTGGCCGCCGCCACTGCTACGTGAACCTAGCATTTGCATGCTGTCTGCCACGATGTCTGTGGAATAACGATCTTGACCGCTTTGGTCTTGCCACTTACGAGTACGGATTTGGCCTTCTACATATACAGAAGACCCTTTTTTAAGGTACTCGCCTACGATTTCTGCAAGCCGACCAAAAAAGGAGACGCGATGCCATTCTGTAAATTCACGCATTTCACCCGAGCTTTTGTCTTTTGAGCGGGAGGTGGTGGCAAGCCGAATGGATGCGACGGCGTCACCGCTTGGCAAATATCTAATTTCAGGATCTGCGCCTAAATTACCTAGCAAGATGACTTTATTAACCGATGCCATTTTTTTCTCCAATGAATTCAAATGATGATATGCAGGTCTTCTTAAATGCCTGCGTAACATCCGTAATTATGCTTTTTTAAAGCGCTTTTGAGCGGAGTCTACACTGAGTAAGAACGCCCAGAAAATAAGTAGTGCGGAGCCTGTTAAAAATAAAGAAGTGACTCCGTAATGCGATAAAACCAGCCCCCCTCCTGCACCTCCCACAAAATAGCCTAAGGCCTGTGTGGTGTTGTATACGCCCAGTGCTGCGCCTCGCTGTGCTTGGGGGGCAGTTTTAGAAACTTGGGAAGGTTGCATGGCCTCCAGCACATTAAATCCTGTGAAATAGATCCAAAGTGCAATGATGCTCAAGGTAAGAGTCGGTGTAAACCTTACCAATAGCCAATGGCTAATTAATAAGCACCCAATAGCTAAAAGAAAAGCGAGGCGAATTTTCCGGTATTTTTCCGCGATGATCAAAAGGGGGAGCATAGCTATGAAAGAGAGGGCCATTACCGGTAAATAGACCTTCCAATGCTCGCCTAGTGGTAAGCCTGTATGGTCGACTAGGTAGGCAGGCACCGTCATAAATAAAGCAACTTGGCTAGCATGCAGAATAAAGACACCCAAGTTGAGCCGCGCAAGGGCAGGATTCACAAGAATGTTTAGAAAACTTTGTTTTGTGGCTGTTGCAGGGGTAGATAAGGAAGTATGAGCGGGTTGAGGAGTGGGTAGACCCCATACGATGATCGAAATGGAGAGCGCTGCAGTGCCCGCCATGGCGAAGAAAATGCCTTGTATTCCTATCCATTCAAATGCGAGTGGCGCCAATACTAAGGCAATTGCAAAAGAGAGCCCGATGCTACTGCCCACGATCGCCATAGCTTTAGTGCGATTTTTATCGGATGTTAGATCGGCTAGAAGTGCCATAACTACGGAGGAAATAGCGCCTGCACCTTGTAGAGCACGGCCAATGCCTACCCAAAGTAGTGTGGTTGCACACCCTGCAATGATGCTTCCCAGCGCAAAAACCAAAAGCCCAAATAAAATGACAGGCTTGCGCCCCAAGCGGTCAGAGAGCCAGCCATATGGAATATAGAAAAGGGCCTGGGTGAGGCCATATAAGCCTAAAACTAAGCCTACTAACGCTATTTGATTGCCTCCTGGCAGGCTTTTTGCATATACCGCGAGCAGCGGCATGAGCATAAAAAGGCCTAGCATACGGCAAGCAAAAACCGTGGCGAGCCCTAGTGTTGCACGAAGTTCCTGGCCATTCATGAATCTGAATCGAAAAGCCGCTATAGTATCAGGTTTGATTTTCACCCCTCGGTCGCTCAACTATTATGGATGTTATCCGCATTCGCGGGGCTAGAACCCACAATCTGAAGAATATTAATCTCGACTTGCCTCGCCATCGCTTGGTGGTGGTGACGGGTTTGTCTGGCTCAGGTAAATCTTCGTTGGCCTTTGATACTTTGTATGCGGAAGGTCAGCGCCGCTACGTGGAAAGCCTTTCTGCCTATGCCCGGCAGTTTTTGCAATTAATGGAAAAGCCGGATGTAGATCTGATCGAGGGCTTATCTCCTGCTATTTCGATCGAGCAAAAAGCCAGTTCACACAATCCGCGTTCAACGGTTGGGACGATAACCGAGATTCATGACTATCTGCGGCTGCTCTATGCGCGCGTAGGCACGCCCTATTGTCCTGATCATGATCAGCCACTGACGGCATTAAGTGTGTCGCAAATGGTCGACAACGTGTTGAAGCTGCCTGAAGATACGCGTCTTATGATATTAGCTCCCGTGGTTGCAAATCGTAAGGGCGAACATGTTGAGCTTTTTCAATCGATGCAAGCGCAAGGGTTTGTACGTTTTCGTATTGCTTCGGGCGGGCGTGGCGGTAAGGAGGATCAAGAGGGCGCGGGATCTGTAGAAAAAGGGCGTATCTATGAAGCCCACGAACTCCCAAAACTCAAAAAAAATGAGAAGCACACCATCGATGTGGTGGTGGATCGCCTCAAAGTCCGTGAGGAAAGTCGGCAACGTTTGGCTGAATCTTTTGAAATGGCGCTTCGACTTGCAGAAGGTAGAGCCCTGGTACTCGAAATGGAAACAGGTCGTGAGCAAGCTTTTAGTGCAAAGCTTTCTTGCCCGCATTGCTCTTATGTATTGTCAGAGCTCGAACCGCGACTATTTTCATTTAATAACCCAATAGGAGCGTGTCCACAGTGCGATGGTTTGGGACAAGTAGTGGTTTTTGACCCAGATCGCATCGTGGCGCACCCCTCGCTTTCTTTGGTATCTGGCGCGATTAAAGGGTGGGATGCGCGTAATCCTTTCTACTTCCAAATGTTGAAAGATTTGAGTGCACACTACGCTTTTGATCTAGATACCGCGTTTGAGGATATCCCCACAGCCATTCAGGAGATTATTCTTTTTGGTTCAGGAAAGCAGAATATTGCTTTTTCTCATCGTAATTCAGAGGGCAAGCAAACGGTTCGTGAAGCACCGTTTGAAGGGGTTATTCCTAATTTTGAACGGCGTTATCGTGAGACGCGCGAGCAAACGGTGCGAGAGGAATTGGCTACGTATCAAAGCCAAAAAGGATGTTCGGCCTGCGCCGGAACGCGCCTGCGCCGCGAAGCCCGCTATGTCAAAGTGGGAGAAGGCGACCGAGCACGCCCCATTTACGAAATTAGCCGGGAACCCTTGCATGCAGCGTTGGCACACTTTTCTACGTTGACGCTGAGTGGATCCAAGCATGAAATTGCTGAGCGCGTGATTCGTGAAATTACAGCACGCTTAACGTTTCTCAATGATGTGGGCCTGGGATATTTATCTTTGGAGCGCAGTGCCGATACGCTTTCTGGTGGTGAGGCGCAACGTATTCGTCTTGCGTCACAAATTGGCTCAGGCTTGACGGGGGTGATGTATGTATTGGATGAGCCCTCTATTGGATTGCATCAGCGTGACAATGATCGCTTGATCAAAACACTTAAACATCTTCGTGATTTGGGTAACTCAGTCATTGTCGTAGAGCATGATGAAGACATGATGCGAGCGTCAGATCATATTATTGATATGGGACCTGGTGCGGGCGTGCATGGAGGCGAGGTGGTTGCCCAGGGTACGCCGGCAGAAATTGAGGCAGATCCCGCTTCGCTGACAGGGGCTTATTTGGCCGGTCGGGAAAGTATTGCTGTACCAGAAAAAAGGCGGCCTCTAGGTGAACATTTCATAGAAATCACCAAGGCCTCAGGGAACAATTTACAAGATGTAACCCTCCGCCTTCCGCTCGGGCTTTTGACCTGCGTGACAGGGGTATCTGGTTCTGGAAAATCCACACTCATCAATGACACACTCTATCGCGCCCTTGCCCAGCGCTTGTATGGCTCTTCAACGCATCCGGCGCCGTATGAGAGTCTGACGGGTATGGAACACATCGATAAAATTATCAATGTAGACCAGTCTCCTATCGGCCGCACTCCTCGTTCTAATCCGGCTACGTATACAGGGCTTTTCACTCCCATTCGGGAACTTTTTGCCGGGGTACCTGCGGCCAAAGAGCGCGGTTATGACATTGGTCGTTTCTCGTTCAATGTCAAAGGTGGACGTTGTGAAACTTGCCAGGGCGATGGAATGCTGAAGGTAGAAATGCATTTTCTACCAGATGTGTATGTACCTTGTGACGTATGTCAGGGCAAGCGTTACAACCGTGAGACGCTCGATATTCAATACAAGGGTAAAAATATTAGTGAGATTTTGAATCTCACTATTGAGCAGGCCTACACTTTTTTCCAGGCGGTACCGGTTATTGCCAGAAAACTCAAAACCCTACTCAATGTAGGTTTGGGGTATGTGTGCTTGGGTCAGTCTGCTACTACGCTTTCTGGCGGAGAGGCGCAGCGTGTAAAACTGTCGCTTGAGCTTTCTAAGCGCGATACGGGCCGTACGATTTATATTTTGGATGAACCTACTACAGGCTTACATTTTCGCGATATAGCACTGTTGCTAGATGTTATCGGTCAGCTGCGTGATCAGGGCAATACCGTGGTGGTTATCGAGCACAATTTGGACGTTATCAAAACAGCGGATTGGATCATTGATTTAGGTCCAGAAGGTGGATCTGGTGGAGGAGAGATCATTGCGCAAGGTACCCCTGAAGATATAAAAAATGTAGAGAAAAGCTTTACAGCCAAGTATTTGAAGTTGGATTAGGTTGGTGGTGAGGTACGAACCCCAATATGATGACCATTGTCCTTTTAAAACCTGCATATGCATGTTAGAAGCGATGATTAGGAGTTGTTGGCGTGCATGTTGGGGTTCCTTCGTCACCCCAACCTACAAACTCGTATATGGTTCGGAATATCTTCCTTATTTTCTGGTGGATTGCCCGTTTCTGATGTGCACTGTATTGGCGACAATACATTCAACATAGGGATGGCACATGCGTGAGAGCAGAATGAACGGAAGCAGTAGAGCACATAGTAGAAAGAAAACAGTAAAGCCCCGTCAATTGCAGCGTATACAAACCGCTGCAGGCTGTGTGTATGTCGGCCGACCTTCTGCGCGCAAAGGAGCTGAAATTGATAAAGTGGACCTGGTGAGCTATGTGTTGGTGGTGCTATTTTTGGGATTGGCACTGCCTTTTAAGCTATTAGGTAGTCTATTAGCTGGCTTGCTAGTGTTTCAATTAGTTCAAAAGTTAGCGCCCGCATTGGAACAGAGAATGCCTGGGCCGCGCGCGCGTTTGGCTGCGGTAGCTTTTTTAGCGGCAATCATTACAGGCGTAGTAGCGACGGCTGTCATAGCAGGAATATCCCAGTTTCAGCACAGTACGATGAGTGTGCAAAACCTGCTAGACCAGCTTATGCAGGTTGTAGATAAAGCGCGTGCACAGGTTCCTGACTGGGTAATGGATTATTTGCCCGACGGAGAAGCAGAATTACGTGACCACGGCCTGACTTGGCTCAAAGCCCACGTCTCTTCCTTGCAGCAAGGAGGAAAAAACGTCATTCTTGGCATTGTGCGTGCAGCATTAGGGATGATTATTGGTGCGATGATTGCTGTAGGCCTCACGCGTCATGTACGACATCGTCCGCTTGCTTCTGCGCTTATTTTGCGTATTCAAGGTTTAAGTGAGACTTTTGAGCGTATTGTGTTTGCTCAGGTTAAGATCTCACTTATTAATACAGCTTGTACCGGCATGTATTTAGTATTTATATTGCCGCTTTTTCATGAACGTTTGCCCTTAACCAAGACACTTATTCTGGTGACTTTCCTCTGTGGCTTGCTTCCAGTGATAGGTAATTTGATTTCGAATACGCTGATCACGGTGATTTCTTTAGCCAGCAGCGTGTCGGTAGCGGTCTATTCATTAATTTTCCTCATTGTTATCCATAAGCTCGAGTATTTTTTAAATGCTCGGATCATAGGCGGGCACATTGCTGCACGTGCCTGGGAGCTTTTATTAGCCATGTTGATAATGGAGTCCATCTTTGGTATCTCCGGCGTGGTGGCGGCTCCCATTTACTATGCTTACTTCAAACGGGAATTAGTCCGAGCCAAGTGGGTATAAGATAGGGCGTGCCCTTAATTGCCCCAAAGGGCCCATCTTTGAGGTCGTGCGGTGCTCGAGATCCTCACTGTACTCAAGTACAGTTCCGGTCACAGCGCTTGCTCCCCCAAATATGTTCTCCTTTGGGGCAATCGAGGGCACGCCCTAAGTTGAAATTTGGCCACAGACCTCCCTTCAAATAAATAAGTCGATATGCCCCAGGACCTTCTGACATTTTCAAATCTTACTGTCGATTTTGGCAAGGTACGTGCTGTAGCAGGTGTCAGTTTATCTGTCGCGCGAGGCGAAGTCGTTGGGATTGTTGGAGAGACGGGCTCAGGTAAGAGTGTGACGATGCTAGCGGTCTTGGGCCTCATTGATGCATCGGGCAAGGTTCAAGCGGATGAAATGCACTTTGCTGGACATGATTTGTTGCAGCTCTCCCCACGGAAGCGACGGGCACTCATGGGTAAAGAGATGGCGATTGTCTTTCAGGATGCGACAGGGAGCCTGAATCCTGCCTATACGATAGGAGCACAACTTCAAGAAGTCTTACGTGAGCATGAAGGCTTGCGCGGAGCGCGTTGTAAAGCCCGTGCATTGGAGTTACTCGATCAAGTGGGCATTGCCGATGCCAAAAATCGTTTTTATTCTTTTCCGCATCAACTCTCTGGCGGGATGAATCAGCGCGTAATGATTGCGATGGCGATTGCTTGTAAGCCCAAACTCCTTATTGCCGATGAGCCAACCACTGCGCTGGATGTAACCACACAGGCTCAAATCATGGAACTTTTGCTAGACCTGCAAAAAAAGCATGGCATGGCATTGGTGCTGATTTCGCATGATTTAGCCGTAGTAGCTGAAGTTGCCCAACGGGTGGTAGTGATGTATGCAGGGGAGGTCATCGAGACAAATCATGCTCCCACCATTTTTGATGCGCCGCATCATCCCTATACCGAAGCACTGCTTGCAGCGATCCCCGAACACAATCGCGGCGCAGAACGTTTAGCCGCATTGCCTGGAAGGGTGCCTAGCCCTGCTGAATTAAGATCCGATGCACTCAAAGGATGCTGGTTTGCGCCTCGCTGTGCGTATGTAGAAGAGGCTTGCCGGCAAGCACACCCTCAATTGGCCCCTGTAATACTCCCTACAGCCGCGCTCCGCGGTAACAAACATGTAAATTCAGAAGGTGCAACGCACGGTATGCCCGAAATAAATATGGCAAAAGCGCGTTGTATTAAGCCTTTGCATAAAAAAGAAGAAGCGAAAAAAGTACGCCTTTCACCAGAATCTAATAGTGATGAGCACATCGATATAGCCTCTTCTCAATCAGAGCAGAGCAAAGGAGTACCGTTATGACCCAAGCTTTTATATCGCCCGCTGCGGCGCCTATCAAGCTAGGTCAGGATGATGTGCTGGTAGTAGAAAATATTAGCAAGCATTATCCAGTAGCCTCCAGCCTGTGGAGCAGCATGCGCCGCTGGACTAAGCATCAGATACATCGTGTTTGGCCGCATTCCTCTGGCCATGCACCGTCTTCACAAAAAAAGCTTGCATCCAATGATGCTGCTCCGATGGTGCACGCTTTAAACGGCGTATCTTTTGTCGTGAAACGTGGAAGAACCTTAGCTGTTGTGGGGGAGTCAGGTTGCGGTAAATCAACACTAGCTCGTCAGTTGACGATGATTGAAACGCCCGATTCAGGAAATATTTGGATCAATGATCAAAAGCTGGTTTCAGGCGACCGTCCGTTACATGACCAATTGCGTCGACAAGTGCAGATGGTTTTTCAAAATCCTTTTGCCTCGCTAAACCCTCGTAAAACGATAGGAGCGACGCTTTCTGAACCGCTTGAAATCAACGAGCCACTCAATGCCCAGCAGCGTGCGTGGCGCGTGGCTGAAGTTTTGCAGACGGTGGGATTGTTGCCCGAGCATGCGCGGCGCTATCCGCATATGTTTTCAGGAGGGCAGAGGCAGCGCATTGCCATTGCTCGCGCCATGATTTTAGGGCCAGACCTGCTGGTGGCAGATGAGCCGGTTTCTGCGCTAGATGTTTCGGTACAAGCGCAGATTTTAAATTTGCTTATGGATTTGCAAGCGCGCTTCTATACCAGCATGGTATTTATCTCGCACAATCTCTCTGTAGTAGAGCATATCGCCCACGATGTGATGGTCATGTACCTGGGCCGAGTGGTCGAGATGGGGGATAAAACCACACTCTTTAGTAACCCTCTACATCCCTATACGCGGATGCTGATATCTGCGACTCCTGCTTTGCATGCGGCTAATAGGCGGATTCGGATACCGATTCAGGGTGAGCTGCCTTCGCCTTTGAATCCTCCATCCGGATGCGCATTTCACCCAAGATGCCCTTACGCAACAGATTTATGCCGACGACACGTGCCCAACCTCCGTACTGTGGAGGGGAGGGAAGTGGCTTGTCATTGGGCGGAGAAGGTTGGGGAGAGCTAGTGGCAGGCAGTATAAGTGAATCTACCTGAGTAGAAGTATCTGAAGTATTTGAAACTAGTGTGGAGTTGCTGTTAATAGATTCGGCATCAGAGTTTCTCCTTTTATTCGAGACGTTATCTTTTTGGAAAAAGGAAGCGATAGGTAGTTCTACAAGCGGTGATGTAGGACGAGAAGGGTTTTCAACTAAAGTGTTACTGCTACTGTTTGTGCTTTCTGTGGAAAAACGTTTTGGTATGGGGAAAAGCACTTTGAATTCCTCTTCATCTTGAATAGAGGTTTTCTCAATGGCGGGTAAAGCAAATAATATATAGTCTACAACACACTGTGCAGGAACTAAGACTGGATTAACCTGTGTGATAGGGTAGCCATAAGTCACTTTTTTGAAGTGCGGCCAGTATGATAAATCAAGCGGTTCGCGCAGTGCAGTGAAAGTAGAGAGATTTATTTCTGGTATTTTCGCTTCTACATGCTTAGTAATGAAAGAGCGGTATTGTTTCCGAATGGTTGGATCGGATATATATGATAATTGTTTATTAAGAGCAATCAATCCGTTGGTATGGTTTTGAGTTTTTGTAAAACGTATATGACCCTTTAGGCAAATGGGGCCTTGATCATCTTGATCTATATCTTTGTAAGAGGGTATGAGAAGTTTTTTGTCTGATTTGTATGTTTCCGCTAACTCTTCTATTTGTTGATCTGACATTAGATTAAGAGGGCCAGAAATATCTAGTTCTTTCGACGAAGAAGAGGGAGAAAATATGCCTTGAATGTGTGACTTTGTAGAGGAAAGAGAAGCCGATAGCTTTTGCGAAATGGAGTTATATTTTTCTGCTGCTTTTGTTATATTTTTCGCTGAAATTGGATTAGAAGGCCTAGGGATATTAAATTTTTTGGGTGATGGAAAGCAAGAAAAAATACTCTCCATGCGTACCTTCGTAGCCAAAAAAGAAGCAGAGAATTTTTGGGGAGTTGATTTAATATATCCCTTCAATATATTGAGTCTTTTTGTCATATCTTCCACACCTTTGAAAGGGTATGCAGCAGCGCATAGATTCAGATTTATAGAGTTAAATATAGCGGTATTTTTCTGTTTTCCTTTAGGTAAGCGAAAAAATGTTGCACAAGCCGATGAAAGCGTATGCCTAAATAAAATTAGATGTACGCTTTTTTTATGCGTAGATAGAGGCTTGCCGTTTTATAAAGGTGCGCGTGATTCTGATGTGTAGCAATGGGCCTCACTGATAATCAAATCTAATTGCACATCATGAGGCTCGCGGGGTAGGGTGGGTAGATGGGTGTACTCATAGGCTAATCCTATGGTGATGGGGCGTGGAGAGCATGCGGCGAGTGTGCGATCGTAGTAGCCGCCGCCATAGCCTAGTCGCAGGCATGTGCTGTCAAATCCTAGGCAAGGAATGAGTAATAGATCTGGGCATAAAGGCTCCTTCTGAGCTGGAATGGGGATGCCGTAATCACCTATAGTCAGGCTGCTCTCAGGTGTCCATCTCCAAAATTCTAGAGGGCTTTTTCTATTTACTACGACCGGTAGCGCTGCGGTATGTGAAGCCGATTGTGCTAACCATTGAGTGAGCACGTCGCGCGCATTAAATTCCCCAGGTAGTGGCCAGTACAGGCCAACACAGTGCGGCTGATATTGTTTTAGTACATCGCTTAATCGGGTTGATATTGCTGTGTCGTGATCAGGGGTTATCGTGTAATTTTTCCGTGCGACTAGGAGCTCAGTTCTGTAAGTGGATTTAGGTTTGTGTACAGTAGTAGGCGAGGGTTCGCGTGCTATGCTGGAACGCATGGACTTGTCTCTTGGAGTGTTTTTCATTTAATTGGGCTTATTTTTACATGTTTTCTCCTTCCACCTTTGCCTCTAAAGCAGCGCGCGTGACGCGTGCGGTGTATGTGGGAGTGCTTAGCTTTTTTGCATTTTCCTTCGTATATTCCTCTAATGTGTATGCACATGCTCAAGGAAATACGCGTATTCAGAGTGTGCAAAATGAGAGTGCGGCGCAGAGAAATACGGCTTTACCCTTCGACTCATCCGTGGCCGCGCCAGCAGGAGCGCCAACGGGTGCAACAGCGGGAGCCACGATAGCTGCTCCCCCTGCAGAATCAAATACCACGCCAGAAAGAGCACTATATCCTCAGCAAATGACTCAACAGGATTTTGATTTAAACCTGCTGGCATTGCGTGAAGCTTCTATGCGCAATGATGACGCTGTGGCCGTACCGTTATCAAGCCGTCTTTTAGCGCTTTCCTCTTTTCCAGCTACTACTGTTGAAGTCGCCCCTCTTTTACGTGCGTATATCGAATATTTTGGCATTAGACCTTTGCTATTTGATACAGCAGGATCGGTTCGCGAAGAGATTCCAGAAGATACTTTACAGAAGGTGCGCGCGTTTTTGATGCGTTATGCAGGCAGTGCACTAGCAGACAGGATGCGTAACGATTATTTGCTGGTACTGGGTGCACAAAAAGATTGGGACAACTTTGAAGCGCACCATCGCCTTTTTACGCTTGGCGATGACGTAAAAGTAAAAATATATGCATTGGCTGCACGTGCGCAGCGTGGCGAGAATGTAGCTGCCGCCGCACGTGCTTTGCTAGTTGATCCGCGCCAATATGGTAATGCAGGCATCGATCTGATTACGTTGCTAGCGCAACAAAAACAATTTAGTGCGCAAGATATCTGGGGTCAAATGCGATTGACTTACCGAGTCAATCGCCACAGCATGGCTAAGGAAATAGCTAAAGCGCTGGGTGCAGATGCACCTGCTAGCTATTTGTTAGATGAAGCGGCATTGCGTCCTTTAATGTTATTGACGGATTCTCCTCACACGGTGAATGCCGTGAATGCCCCCAACACGGCTATGGGGCCGCAGCTTATTTTATTGGCCCTCACGCAGATGGCAAGGTATAACCCAAAGGGGGCAGCGACTGCCTTCGCACCACTCGCCCCTCAGCTCACTGCGAATCAAAGAGCTATTGGTTGGCTAATCATCGCTTATTGGGGCGCCGTAGATCGCTGTCCAGAGGCATTGCACTGGTATAGCCTAACAAAGGGTGCGCATATATCTAATAATTCTATGGAATGGCGCGCGCGCGCAGCTTTATTCTCCGGTTCATGGAAAGAGGTTTGCGCTGCAATTGAAGCCATGCCTGCCCCACTTCAAGCACAGCCAACCTGGGTGTACTGGTTGGCACGAGCTTTGCAAGAGCAAAGTGAATCGGTTGCATTAGCCGGTAACACTACTAATCCTAATGCGTCTGCCAGTTCTCTGGCGACTTCTACCGCACAAAACCAAGCGCGCGCTAAAGCACTTTTTACTAAAATTGCTTCGGGCTTTGATTTTTATGGCTTGCTGGCTAGGGAAGCGCTGGGACGCTCTTTGGTCTTGCCTGAACGTGCCATAGTGACCCAAGCAGAGGTTGCTGCAATGTCACAACGAACAGGTTTTGCATTAACACAACGTTTATATGCAGCAGGCTTGTATTTCGAAGGCAGTCGGGAATGGAATTGGTTGCTACGAGGTATGGGTGATCGCCAACTCGTTGCGGTTGCACATTATGCCAAACAGCAGGGTCTATACGACCGTGCGGTTAATACAGCGGATCGTACTCGCAGAGAACACGATTTTTCATTACGCTACCCCACCCCTTCTCTAGAAATTGTCACACGTAATGCAAAAGATGCCGATGTCGATTTGAATTGGGTGTATGGATTAATTCGGCAGGAGTCACGTTTCCTTACCAAGGCGCAATCAGGGGTAGGAGCCGTTGGATTGATGCAAGTTATGCCTCGCACCGCTCAACTCGTGGTTCGGAAAATTGGGTTGGATGGTTTTGAATTAGCGAGGCTTGCAGATATTCAGAGTAATACCCAGATAGGCACACGCTATTTGGATATGCTCTATGAACAGTTTGATCGCTCAGAAGTTTTGGCCACAGCGGGCTATAACGCAGGCCCACGCCGAGCAAAACAATGGCAGGAAGCTTTGCCACGCACCGTAGAAGGGGCCATATTCATTGAAACGATTCCCTTTGATGAAACCCGTACCTATGTCAAAAACGTGCTTGCGAATGCGCTGTATTACGATGCGATACTCAGTAAAGAGGGAAGAAATCGACACTCTTTACTGAGCACATTAGGCCGGATACCCCCTTCGTCACCAGAAGTACAGATAACGAAAGATCTACCTTAATGTGGTCTAATATGTGGGTAGGTTGGTGGTGAGGTACGAACCCCAACACGCGCGCCACGGCCTTCTTGAAAACCTGCTTTTAACTACCATCATGCAGATCATCTATGCATTATTAGTAATAGCGTCTCCCAATAAATTTTTCATTTGTTTATGCGCTGCGGCTATTGCTTCCAAGTAGATAATTTGTTCCCGATGTAGAGCGTCTTTTAGCGCGATTTTATGAATGTGAAGGAGCTTATTACGGTACTGTGGGCTATAAATATAGGGGTCGCTGAGATAGGGATCCCTGATGTTGAAGTCATGGGTAAGGGTGCGTGCCATTAAAAGAGGGGCTGCTGAGTGCGTGCGTACCCTCTGCAGAGGGTGTGCTGATGGTGCGCGTTCTTTTTTGGGAGGAGGCGTTATATCCTTCTCAAGCTGCTCTAGTGTTTCCTCATTCTCGCAGTATAGGCTGGAGATTCTAACGAGGCTGGTGATTTCATCCAAACTAGCCTGGTCTTCCGACGCATTATTTTGGCTAGTTTCCAACATATCTTGCATCTTGGATGCAAGCACATCCCTCAATATATTTATATTCGAAATCTCAACGGGGCGTTTGTTGCTGACGGTATTTAGCCGCATATTGTCCATAAATACATCTCTAAAAAGAATAAAAAATCATAGGGCGTGTCCTCAATTGCCCCTTGGGGGGAATTGAGGACACGCCCTAGTTCAGGGTTCAGTACAACACTCAACATGCCTACCAAATGAAATTTTAAAAGATCCAAACCACTTCGTAACCGATTTCAAGCTTTTTTTCTGTTAAATTCCAGAACTCTTCTGCGTCATTCGCATTCGGTTCATATCATTTTGGAAGGATTCAGAGCAGCTATGTCTTCAAGCGCGCAAGTAGTACCAGACCCTACAAACATCGTGCATTCCTCAGGGCTTGGGGTGTTGGATGCACTTTCCCCACTCGATGGCCGGTATGCAGATAAAGTGCATGCGCTGCGGCCTTGGCTGTCTGAAGTCGCTTTAATGCGCTATCGTGTAGAGGTGGAGGTCCATTGGCTGATTACTTTAGCCAGCGCTGGCCTGGATGGCATTACCCCTCTTTCTGATGACGCTACAGCCTATTTGATCGACATACTCAAGCAGTTTGACGATACGGCTGCTATGCGTATTAAAGCGTTAGAAAAAGAAACCAACCATGATGTCAAAGCTATTGAGTATTGGTTAAAAGAAAAAATAGCGCCCCATGCAGAGCTGCGGGAAATGAATGAATTCATCCATTTTGCTTGCACTTCTGAAGATATTAATAACACCGCTTATGCGCTAATGGTTAAAGGCGCGCGCGAACAGGTATTGCTACCCAAACTCCGTGCTATCCATAGTCGTTTAGTAGAACTGGCCCATAGCCATGCCCACCACGCTATGCTCTCACGTACGCACGGTCAAAGTGCTAGCCCTACGACGCTGGGTAAAGAGCTGATGAATAGTGCAGTACGTCTTGAGTCTGCGATTGCACGCATTGCTAGCGTGGATATGCTTGGAAAAATGAATGGCGCGGTGGGCAATTACAATGCTCACCACGTAGCGTATCCTGAAGTGCAATGGGAAATACTAGCGAAGCGCTTTATCGAAGAAACACTAGGTTTGCGTTTTAATTCGCACACCACACAGATCGAGCCTCATGATTGGATGGCAGAGCTTTTTGATGCAGTCGCTCGTGCAAATACGATACTGATTGATTTAAATCGTGACCTTTGGGGTTATATTTCGCTGGGTTATTTCAAGCAAAAGACGTTGGCGAATGAAGTGGGATCTTCCACGATGCCGCATAAAGTAAACCCTATCGACTTTGAAAATTCAGAAGGCAATCTGGGCTTGGCCAATGCGCTTTTACAGCATCTATCGAGTAAATTGCCGATTTCTCGCTGGCAGCGTGATTTGACGGACTCTACGGTACTGCGCAATGTGGGAGTCGCTTTTGGCTATGCGCTGCTGGCTTTTGAGAGCTGCATGCGAGGGTTAAATAAACTCGAAGTGAACCTGCCACGCTTAGAAGAAGATTTGAACGCCTGCTGGGAAGTACTCGCTGAGCCGGTGCAAACAGTGATGCGTCGCTACCGTATTCAAGGTGCCTATGAGCAGCTCAAAGCGTTGACACGCGGAAAAGGGATGACGCGTGAGGGCTTGCATACTTTTATCCAAACACTGGCTATTCCCGATGATGCGAAACAACGGCTGCTAGCACTTACTCCAAGCTCTTATATCGGGTATGCAGCGCATTTGGCTAATATTGAGTAAGATGTTTCTGTAAGAGCGGTAGGTTAGTGGTGAGCCATGCGCACCACCGGCTTTTAAGCATCGCTTTTGACATGCATATGCAGGTTTAAAAGGCTAATGGTCATCATGTTGGGGTTCGTACCTCACCACCAACCTACATGAACGGTAGGTTGGTGGTGACGAAGGAACCCCAACATGCATACCACCAGCTTTTAACCATCGCTTTTGGCATATACATGCAGGTTTTAAAAGGCCAATGGTCATCATGTTGGGGTTCGTACCTCACCACCAACCTACAATGAACGGTAAAACTATGGACGTATGTAGTAATCAGTCTGCAGCAGAGCAACGGCCTCACCGCACGTACACCCAGCGCCTATTAGCTTCCAGCCTAAAAAAATATAAAGGGGCGGTCGCATTATTAAAGGGTGTAGGGTTGTTGCATATAGCGTTGCTGAGCCCAGCATGGGCTTCGCCGCTTTCTAGCTTTGCTAGTTTGGAGGCATCGGCAAGTACAGCGGCTTCTGTTTCTATATTTGCTTCGGCTTCTTCTAGCGTACTGACTGATTCTGTTTCATCAGCTGATGCTTTCGTATTAGATGTAATGCCCAATTTCTTCAAAGAAAAATGGGGCCCTACATTTTATGTTCCGTCTGAAATCCTCAAAGAACTCAATCCAGACGTTCCAGTAGAGCCTGCTTTAAAAGAAGAGGCTCCTGCTCCGGTGGCATCCTCTGGGGAATCTGCCTCCCATAGTCCTCAACCATGGCATGCGCGCTTAGCTGCTGCGCAACAGAAGGCTGCCTTAATTTGGCATGAGCAGCTAGCTAATGCAAAGCAGCATATTGTTTCCCTATGGCATAAAGCGAATCAACGGGTAGAGCAGTGGATGCGACCAGAAGTCAAAATGGCAAAAACGCAGCCTGTTCTTACGGAGACTAGTTCGGTTGATGCTACATCCCGTGTAGAGGATCCGATTCAACCGGAATCGATAGAACCGGTTTCTGCCTCTCCTACCGTGGTTGATCCTACTAGTACCGCATCATCTTTGCGCACGCAGCTTGCCACTGCGCAACAGTCGGCTGTTTTAATGTGGCATACAATGACTCAACGCGTAGAGGATTGGCTGCGCAAACCCTTGCAGCCAGCTACCAAAGCGGTACCTATTCAGCCTTTTTCTACTCCGTCTAATTCCGTTCATTTAGCCTCATCTACTAGTTTTACAGCATCTATTCCAACTACAGATGTTTTAGGTGTTTTTGCTATACCTACTGCATCGATCGATATGTTGGTATGGCATGCCATACCCGATTTTTCTGTCGAAAGATTCGATCTGGCTTTTTATTTTCCTGATGATCTCTCTGAAGGCCCTAACACCGAAGATTCGGTTGCGCCTCCTTCCATAGAAGCAGCTGTTGCTCCGTCTTTAGATACCCCTACTAATACGGCGCACACTTGGCATGATCGACTAGCCGCTGCTCAGGATTTTGCTGGGCTAATGTGGCAGAACACTGTGCAGAGTACTCAGCATCTGGCGCACTACGTCACAGATAAAAGTGCCCAAGCTGCAGAAAGTGTCAGTCAAGTTATGAGAAAAACGGCCCATGCTGCAATGCAAAGCATGGCACGGGCTTCTAACTATATTGAGCTGAATGTGCAGCCTCGACTTGCGCTCTATGCTGCGCAAGTACGCGGTATGTATAAACAGGATCCGCTTCAAGTGGGCTTGTTGGGAGTAGGTGGGGTAATAGGGCTAGGTTTAGTTGGATCCGTCTTTTTTTGGTCTAGACGGCGAGTCAAACGCAAGCAAAGTGCAGCTTCTACCGAGAGCCAGGCCACGACACAGCGTGATATAAAAAATGCGTTTGAACACGAGGCAAAAGAACCACACTTCTTTCCCACATCAGATTCCAAAGAAGCGACACAAAGCACGTCTTCTGCTCAGGATATCGATGAACTGGCTGATGATTTAGCTTCCTGGCTAGATGAACATCCTCCTGTAACGATACTTGCCGAACCTAAGCGTGCTCGCCGCAAAAAGAAAGTACAGCCAGTGGACACGGCTTCACCAGCACCAGCTGTATCTAAAAATACACCACGCAAACAAGACGATTTAGAAGAAAAACAGCCCGCTGTGCCTGTTGTACAAAGTGTGTCAGCGGCTTCGAAAGTATCTAAAAAGACGGATGCTCAGCCTGTTTCAGTAACGCAGCCACCCGCATCTAAACCTAAACCAACAAAGAAAAAGCCTGTGAGCGATGCGCAATCATCAATCAGTGTGTCTGCATCCAAGCTGCCTGAAACGCAACAGCAGGATGAATCGCCTGTTATTGCATCCACTGTGCGGGAGCAAGCTAATCGTCCATTCAAAGTGATTCGTGCATTTACCTACGAAGCAACGCAATCGGCTATAAACAGCGCGCCGCGCCCTGCTAGTGTTGATGTGGAGTCTTCCGCTGTGGTGGAGACGAGATCTAGCCCAGAAGAGCATTCCACTTTGCCTGCAGATGAAAAAGCATCAGCATCTGACCATTTGAAACTTGAATTAGCTAAAGCCTATAATGATCTGGGGGAAGTAGAGGGTGCGCGCACTTTGCTTGAAGAGGCCAGTCGCTCTAATAGCGAAGACGTCGCACTTGAAGCTCGAGCACAGCTCACTGCTTTATCTGCGCGGCAAGTAAAGCGTTCGCATGCAACAGACACACCCTAATCTGGAGCAAATGGAATGCGCATAGCTCTTGGCCTGCAATATGATGGCGCTGCATTTTCAGGATGGCAAACGCAACCGCATGGGCAAACGGTGCAGGATGCGCTAGAACGTGCCTTGACGGCTTTCTCTGGGGCAAAGAGTGGTGCACCCGTTTTTGGCCAGCTTGCGCCCTCTACGCAGATTAAATCAGGGGTAATAGCCGCAGGCCGCACGGACACAGGGGTGCATGCATTGGGGCAGGTTGTGCACTTTGATACGCATTTGGTGCGCCGTCCATTTTCCTGGGTGCGGGGGGTGAATGCTTTTTTACCACGTACTATCTCTGTGCAGTGGGCACAGCCGGTGAGTGATACTTTTCATGCACGTTTTAGTGCGATGGAACGCACTTACTATTATGCATTGTATGTGCAAGCTGTTCGTTCTCCCTTTTTGGAAGGTCGTGCAGGCTGGGTTCCTCAAGCACTAGAGCTGGAACCTATGCGCGATGCCGCGTCCCATTTAATAGGTGAGCATGATTTTTCAACCTTTCGAGGTTCGCAATGCCAGGCCCATTCTCCTATTAAACACTTACGTGCGTTGGATATCAGTCAGCGTGGGTCTTTTATTTTTTTTCGAATCCAGGCAAACGCGTTTTTGTATCATATGGTCCGCAATGTATTAGGCAGCCTGCTGGTAGTTGGCCGAGGGCAAAAGCCTGCAAGTTGGATGCAAGATATTTTAAAAGCACGGGACCGTCGTGTGGCTGCCCCTACTTTTATGCCCGATGGCTTGTATCTCGCTCGAATTCAATACCCTGAAATCTTTTGTATTCCTGAACCTGCTATGACAGGTTGGATTGGTGAAGCAGTGTGGGCGCTTTAATCATTGCCTAGGAGAGGCTGCATGATTTTCTTTTCTGTGTTGTTGGCTCTCATCGCTGAGCAGATGCGCGCATTGCCGTTGAACAATCGAGTAGTTAGGCTTTTGCAGCGTCAAATTACAGCGGTAGAGCGGTTATTTATTGCACAGCCTTCTGCCTATCTACTCAGCACAAATAATATGGCTGTACCACGGTGGCGTAGCATGCTTGCTTGGTGTGCTGTGGTGCTTCCTTGGACGGTGGGCGTGGGTTTTGTGTATGTGTTATTACACCGTGTTCATTTTATTTTTGCTTATGCATGGAGTGCCGCGGTTGTTTATTTCACGCTGGGCTTTAAGCAGTTTAGTGCTCCGTTTACGGCCATTCATCTAGCGTTGCGACAAGACGATTTGCCACAGGCACGCACCCTCCTTCGAGAATGGATAGGGCTTGATACGACAGATATGTCGCTCGAAGAAGTATTACGCCACACGATGGCAAACGGGATGTTGGCCGTGCAGCGCCGTGTATTTGGTGTGCTTTTCTGGCTGATTATTCCTATTTTGACTCCATTTGGCCCTGTAGGGGTAGTGCTGTACCGAATTGCAGAGTATTTGGTGCATGAGCGCAACGGGGTATCCGTATTGTGTAATCGTGCGTTCGAGTCTTTTTGCCGGAAAGTATTTTTCGTATTGAATTGGATTCCTGCTCGTTTTACTGCATGTACTTTTGCCCTTGTGGGTAACTTTGAGCAAGCGTTGTATGCCTGGCGTAATCTAGCTATTTATGGGTTAGATTCTAATGAAGATGTGGTGCTGGCTGCAGCGGGAGGGGCGCTCGGAGTGCGCTTTACCGACGATATAGCGGTTATGGAAGTAGAAGGGGCTATAGAAACCCAGCAAGCGCAAACTAGTATGGCTTTAACGCCCTATGTTTTGGAATTAGGAACAAGCCTAGTTTGGCGCGGTGTGATTTTATGGATGGCTTTGCTGGTAATGCTAAGATTTGCAGCGTGGCTATAGGGCGTGTCCTCCATCGCCCTAGATTAGACATCAAAACGCTGTATGCATCTAACGACGCGTAGTGGCCCTATATTTACGTGCAATAAATGGCTCTAATATGCGTTGTAGCGCATCCGTTTGCTCTTGCTCTAATCCACGCATAAGCTTGCCAATATACTGGCTGTGGCGACGTTTTGCTTCTCGTTCTTTGATAGAACGAGCTTGCCGTAATGCTTCGAGCAGCTCTTCCGGTAAAGGGAGTTTGGCTAGTTTTTGAGGCGATAGATACTTCAACAGATTGTCCCCTAAATCCTGTAGCGCATGCATCGCATTTTTGCGCTGTGTTTTGCTAGGAGGTCTTTTTTCGGGGGAGGTATCTGAAGACGCGTTATCGTCTAAATTAAATAAAGAGTAGGGAGCAGTCATAGTAAATAGATTGTAGAGCAGATTCCAATAATTATCATCCCGCTATCCGTTACAAAATAAAGAGAGACATCCCGCATGGCTTCGAAAGTACCAAGCTTCTCACATACCCAAGACCAACTGAAAGAGCTGGCGCAAGATACTTTACGCTATGCTAAAAAATTAGGCGCTTTGCAGGCCAGCGTTCAGATCTCTGAAGGGGGCGGACTAAGTGTAGGGGTACGTTGTGGGCAGATTGACACTATTGAAAAAAACCTTGAAAAATCGATCAGTGTGACGGTATACCTAGATGCAGAAGGGGATAAAAAACGCTGCAAAAAACTAGGTATTCGACAGGGCAATGCCAGTACCTCCGATTTTTCGTCGCGTGCAATCCACAGTACGGTGGCTGCAGCTTATGACCTTGCACGCTTCGTTGCAGAAGATACATGCGCAGGCTTGGCAGATTCCGCTCTGCTTGAGCATGCTCCACAGGATCTGGATCTTTATCATCCTTGGGCGCTAGATCCAGACCAAGCTGCAGACATTGCCAAACGTGCGGAGCAGGCTGCATTTGATGTGGATGCACGTATTTCGCAATCTGAAGGTGCCAACGTTTCTACCGAATACTCGCAATTTGTATTGGCGACAAGCCATGGCTTTATGGGCGGTTACCCCTATACCAATCACTCTATCTCCTGTGCCCCTATTGCCGGTCAAGGACGCTTTATGCAGCGTGATTATTGGTACACATCCAAATGCCGTGCTGCAGATCTTGCCCAACCCGAGGCTATAGGAAGCTATGCAGCACAGCGCGCGCTGGCGCGCTTAGGTTCGCGTTCTCTGAGTACCCGTAAGTGCCCAGTACTTTTTGAAGCGCCTTTAGCTATAGGGTTGATGGGCGCTTTTGTCCAAGCTGTGAGTGGTGGAGCGCTGTATAGAGATATGAGTTTTTTAAAAGACTGTCTCGGTAAACCAATTTTCACGCAGCATATCGGATTGACTGAAGACCCACATCTTCCAAGAGCAGTAGGAAG
Source organism: Mycoavidus cysteinexigens (assembly GCA_031963365.1). Lineage (GTDB taxonomy): Bacteria > Pseudomonadota > Gammaproteobacteria > Burkholderiales > Burkholderiaceae > JASSUD01. The sequence goes on along the minus strand of JASSUF010000004.1, from coordinate 1,940 downwards.
CTCTGCATTTGATGGCGAAGGGGTGCGCACCCACAAGCGGGAGGTGATAGAAAAAGGGGTGGTGCAGGGTTATTTCCTATCCTCCTGGTCAGCACGTAAATTAGGGATGCAAACCACAGGTAATGCAGGGGGCTCACACAATTTAGTCCTGCACAGCAGCGAAACGCGCCCTTCCGATAATTTTCAAGCCATGCTCAAAAAGTTAAATACAGGGCTATTAGTGACCGAAGTCATAGGGCAGGGCATCAACTATGTGACGGGCGACTATTCTCGCGGAGCAGCAGGATTTTGGGTTGAAAATGGCGAAATTCAATACCCTGTAGAAGAAATTACTATTGCCAGCACTTTGCAAAAGATGTTCAAAAATATGGTGGCTATAGGTGCAGATCAAATTATTCGAGGCTCAAAAAGCACAGGCTCCATCCTAATTGAAGAAATGAGCATAGCAGGCCTAGGAGCGTAATAAACATATAGTTAAATTAGACAGTGAATGGCACGATTTTTAGGTATCAGGATGCTATCTCTACGCCTTTAAATTAATTAGCTGATGTTACGCAGGTATTCAAAAAGGTGGTGGTATGCATGTTGGGGTTCCTTCGTCACCACCAACCTACCGTTCTTTGCCTTTTCTTGTGGTTGGTTGAGTTTGATAGAACCTTTTTACATATGCATCTCGGTAGGTTGGGGTGAGGTACGAACCCCAACATGCATACCACCACCTTTTGAATACCTGCGTAACATCAGCTAATTAAGAGTTGTCAAGGCGCCCCTAATGGGCGCTTACAGTCATTCAGAATAAAACCGGTATAAATTTTGCCGGTTTTTACGGGTGCGCCCAGCATGGGCGCAATCTTGGAGGTGCAAGTCCTCCCGTAAGTTGATCACTGCGAACGAAGCGAAGCGCAACTGCGTAAGGGCGACCGAGCGTGGGGAGGAAGCGTGGAGCGAAGCCGTGAGCCGATGGACAAGAACCGGATAGAAGGCGGTGCCGATCAGGGCGAGCGGGCCCATAACCGCAAAGCTCTTGTGATCAAGGATCCGGCGTCGTAAATCCGGCGGTTGTGCGGTGAAGGATTGTGCCATTACCTGGGGAGATCTCGCCTCACGCCTGAAAGGGCGACGGTGTCGAGCCGGAGCGAGAAGTCAGCAGAGATCGTAGTAGTCACAGGATAGGCCGGGGAGGCTGAGGCTAGTGGCGAAGGGTCAAACGAGAAGGAGTGTTCAACGTCATGTCGATGCGACAAGCAATGCGTCAGATGCCCGTGCAAACGGGGCGAGCTGGAGTAGCGCGTGGTGAAGCTGCGCGTGTACCTGTGAGCGACGAAGCCAGTCGCCCGCGGCATGAATCCGGGAACACAGGATCAGCGCTGCTGGAAGCAGTGCTGACGAGAGAGAACCTGAAGCAGGCGCTCAAGCGGGTACGGTCTAACAAAGGAGCTGCTGGTGTGGACGGTCTGGACGTAGATCAGACGACTCGCCATCTGGTGACAGCATGGCCGCAAATCCGCGAGCAATTATTACAGGGGACGTACCGGCCCAGTCCGGTACGGCGGGTAGCGATCCCAAAACCAGACGGTGGTGAGCGTGAGCTTGGCATCCCGACGGTGACGGATCGGCTGATCCAGCAAGCCCTGCTGCAGGTGTTGCAGCCGATTCTGGATCCTACCTTCAGCGAACACAGCTACGGCTTCCGGCCTGGGCGACGTGCGCACGACGCGGTGTTAGCCGCGCAATCGTACGTGCAGTCAGGTCGGCGGATCGTGGTGGACGTTGACTTGGAGAAGTTCTTCGACCGGGTCAATCACGACATTCTGATTGGCCGCTTGCAGAAACGTATTGGCGACGCCAGAGTAATCCGGCTGATCCGAACATATCTGAACAGCGGCATCATGGATGGCGAGGTAGCCCAGCAAAGGCATCAAGGTACGCCGCAAGGCGGG